>DAHWOF010000038.1 GCA_027335345.1 Granulicella sp.
AGCGACGTTCCTCCTCCTTAAAGAGGAGAAGGAAATTCTCGAGCGACTGTACCAGCCATTGCGCGACGCACTAGCGGCATCCAACGAGACGGCTAAGAAGCTGACCTTTGTTTCCCGAATCTCATTCAATTACATGAGCCAAGCGACTCGCGGGATGGAGATTTTAGACCGTCGGAAATCCGTGTTCCGGGAGAATTCGGAGCTTGAAATCGCCGTGAAGAAATTCTGGGACGAGATCGAATCCACAAACTTCGAAGACAGTGTGGTGCGCAAGGCGATCACGCAATTGCTGGATTCGTTCCTGACGCAGAACGGGGAAAAGATACCGATCAACGGGCAGCTGAGGAAAGACTACACGCCGAGGGATTTCGCGGATTGGCTTTTTGCAGTCGATGGCTTCTCGGTTACGTATTCCGTGAGATTCGACGGGAAAGACCTCCAGTTATTATCGCCCGGCGAGAAGGGTATCGTGCTCCTTCTCCTGTATCTTGAGGCAGAGAGCGAGGACAATCGACCGCTCATCATCGACCAGCCGGACGACAACCTCGACAACCTGTCAGTCTATCCGAGCCTGATCGACTATTTTAGAACCCGGAAGATGACGCGACAGATCATCATCATCACGCACAATCCAAACTTGGTTATCAACACGGATGCAGAGCAAGTTCTTGTTGCAAACTTTGACGGTTCCCGCGCGCCCAAAATTGTTTATCGTTCAGGTGCGCTTGAGGATTCAAACCCTGCCGGACCTATTTTCGGGATTCGGGAGGAAGGGTGCAAAATACTTGAAGGTGGAACCAAGGCGTTTCAATTACGGGAACAGCGATATTCGATCAATTGAAACGCCAACAGCGAAACCACTCGGGTTCTCCGGATTGAAGATATCCAATTTAACGCTCCGGGCTTTCGCGGAGTGGAAACTATGAGTAGCACATGGCTGTAGTGGATTTTGTAGCGCTCAAAGCACCCAGATGCCACAAGATTCAACAAGGGCAAGCCGGATCGCGCCAAGCCTTTCAATCAAAAGCAGTTAAAATCCGCGAATTTCCACAGGCTTCAATAATCGGCCTGACCTGTTTTGGGAGCAGAGGGTCGGGGGTTCGAATCCCTCCGCCCCGACCATCGTAAACTATCGATATTCAGAGCAGTTCCAGCTATTCCAACCGGCCGTCTGCTTTTTCCGCTACGCCGTTGTAGGCAATTTTGCAGCGGTCAGAGCATGCAAGTTCAACGCGAATGAACAGGCTACGAGGCTCTGTCTGAAGGTTGTCGAATCAAAATCAGCCTGGAATCGGCAATCATTAAAGATCTTTCGCATGCGTCGTTTCCGGCGGTCGGATGCGGCGTGGTCCGGCAGTGCGGACTTTGGCGGAACGCGGGCTTATCGTCGTTCGGCATGCCGGCGCTGCAGTTCGCGGTAGGCTTCGCTCTTGCCGATGCCTCTGGACCTGGCTACGCGCTTCAGGGCTTCCTTCTCGGACAAGGATTCGGAGCGCATCAGGCCGGCGACCTCCTCGGCGATGGACGGGCCCAGCGGGGCCGCCATCTCCGACGGAGTGGAGCTGTTCGTAGCGGATCCGCTCACTCCGGACTCTGTCCGGCTTCCGTCGATCAGCAGAACCATCTCTCCTCGGATCGAGGCGCGGGTGCGCAACTCGGCCAAGATGCCGGCGGCGCTGCCGCGCAGCATCTCCTCGTGCAGCTTGGTCAACTCGCGCGCCAGCACGATCCGCTGTGCGGGGCCAAAGATTGCAACGATGTCCTCAACGGCCTCCAGCACGCGATGGGGAGTCTCATAAAAGATATGAGTTATGGGCGGTTCGCTTCCCATGCCGGCGCGCAAAGCTTCCAACCGGGTCCGGCGCTGTCCCTGCCGCGAGGGAAGAAAGCCATGGAAGGTGAACGCTTCGGCGGATAGTCCGCTGGCGATGAGTGCGCTGAGGGCGGCGTTGGCTCCGGGAATGGGATAGACCGGTATGCCGGCCCGGATTGCCTCCTGCGCCAGGGTGGCGCCGGGATCGCTGATGCCAGGCGTGCCCGCATCGGAGACCACGGCGATCCGCCCTCCGGCCTTGAGCTCTGCCACAAGCTCCTCAGCGCGCGCTCTCTCGTTGTGTGTGTGATAGCTCACGGTGGGCCTTTGGATGCCGAAGTGACCGAGCAGCTTGGCCGTCTGGCGGGTGTCTTCGCAGGCGATCCGGTCGACCGCGCCGAGCACGCGCAGGGCGCGCAGGGTGATGTCCTCCAGATTGCCGATGGGCGTGGCTACCAGGTAAAGCCCGGGAGTCAAGAAGGAAGCAGAGGACTCGGCCGCAAGGGTCTCAGAGGATGGCTGGGAGTGCGGTCTTTGGCGATCGTTGGACATGCCGGCTCTCCCGTTCCTGCCTGAGCGTCGGTTGAAGGCGAGCGCTTCGTCTCCAAAGCTCCCAGCCGTCCTTGCTTTCGCGCCGGTGGGGCAGGAACCTTGCTCAACCTTGTTCGATGCTTCGGATCGCTGTCTTCCAGGCTGCTAACGGAGCCTGGCTGCCGCGGGGCGAATGAGTTTGATCTGTTGGACCGCGCGGGAGAGGCTCTGCGGGGTCAGGATGCCGATCATGGAGCCATTCTCCACCACCGGGATGATCTCGCTGGCGCCGAACAGGGAGGCGCGGCGCAGCGCCTCCGAGAGCTTGTCGCCGGGGCTGGCCAGTTGCAGGCTGCGGGTCATGATCCCCTGCAGGTAGCTGTCCCCTTGCGAGATCAGGCGCGCCGCCAACGTCTGGCGCGCCACCGAGCCCACCAGACGGTCGCCACGGACCACCGGGAAGACGTCCTGCGAGCTGTGGATGGAGCTGTCAAGCGCAGTCTGGAGCGTATCCGAGCCGGAGAGAACGGTGTACTCGGTGAGCATTACCTCCCGGACCAGGATGGTGTCGGCGTCGGCGTTGGAGATGGTGTGGGCGCTGGAGAGCTGGGCGCCCAGCATCATGAAGCCGCCCAGGATGATCATCCAGAGATTCATCAGCACAAAACCGGCGACGATCATCGCCAGAGCCAAGCCCGCTCCCAGGCCAAAGGAGGGGAAGGGAAGAAGACCTGCGTGCCCGGAGCGCAAACGGCCTTTGCTGCTCTGTTCCTCTGCCGGGGATTCGGCTTTGCTCAGCACCGGGGGCCTCACCGGCATGGGCAGCAGGCTCACCATGCCCAGGATGATCTGCATCCATACCAGACTGCGCAGAATGTGAGCGGTGGAGATCCAGGGCTGGGCGATGAGCGAGACGTGCGGCTCCAGGCCGTAGCTGGTGCCCAGGATAAGCAGGCCCAGGCCAAAGTTCGCCACCGGGCCGGCGAACATCAGCAGGCGGCTGCCAGCCTCCGGGTTGGGTTCCTTCGTGGTGGCTGTAAAGGCCATCAGGCCTCCGATGGGCAGAAGAAACAGGGCGCGCAGGCGCAGACCGGCGTACATCGAGGCCAGGGCCCGCGCCAGCTCCCGCACCAGCACCGCTGAGCACATTGCCAGCCACAGCGCCACTCCGCGGCCCACGCTGCCGTTGTCGATCAGGGAGAAACCCATCGAGATGAGCAGCAACAGCAGGAAGGAGACGTGG
Organism: Granulicella sp.; assembly: GCA_027335345.1. Classification (GTDB taxonomy): domain Bacteria; phylum Acidobacteriota; class Terriglobia; order Terriglobales; family Acidobacteriaceae; genus Granulicella. The sequence goes on from DAHWOF010000038.1 coordinate 3,588, forward strand.
ACACGCAGGTCAACACCCATGAACCTGCCCACCGGGATGGAAGACCGCAGCATGGTTCTATTGTAGACAAGAGAGATGGAGAGCCCGGAGCAGCGGCCGAGCGGACGAGTGCGGGCAGGCCTGCGCAGGCTGGAAGATGGAGACGGGAGAGAGCGTCAAAGTTTCAAAGTGTCAAAGTTTCAAGGGGAAGGCAAGAACGATGCGGGTGATTGCGGGAGAGTTCCGTTCACGGATGTTACAGGCTCCGCGCGGTGTGGCGACACGGCCCACCAGCGACCGCCTGCGCCAGGCGCTGTTCAACGTGCTGGAGATGGGGGGATTGGGGCCGGCGCTGGAGGGTTCCCGGTTTGTCGATCTCTACGCCGGATCGGGCGCGGTGGGGATTGAGGCGATCAGCCGTGGAGCGCAGTTTGTCTGGTTTGCCGAGGATGCGCGGCCGGCGCTGGCGGCGATCCGGGCGAACCTGGCCCAGCTCAAGGTGGCTGGAGGCTTCGCCGTGGAGGATCGCGGCGCGTCCCGGCTGCTGCGCGAGCTTGCGGCCAGGGGGCAGACGGTCGATTTCGTCTTTCTGGACCCACCGTATGAGATGGCCGCTGCGTATGAAGAGACGCTGCAGGCGCTGGCCGTGCGGGCGGAGGACTCCAAGCCAGCGGCGGGGAAGCTGTCCGCTGCGATCCTCTCCGCTGGGATTCTCTCGGCTGGGGCTCTGGTGGTGGCCGAGCACGCGCGCAAGCGTCCGCTGCCGGAGAGCTATCCGGCGCTGCAACGGGTGCGGATGCTGGAGCAGGGTGACGCGGCGTTGAGTTTTTATCGGGTTCGCGAGACGGGTAGCGACAGGGTCAGCCGGTAGGGCGGGCGGTCAGCGCCTCGCTTTTGTCTACCTCCTCGCCAGTGCAGCAGGAGCGGGAGGGTTGGTTCGACGGGTTTCGTAGCACCTGCGGAATGGCCCGCTGAGAGTCTGTCCCGTTTGTCCAAGTTTTTCTCGGTGCGTCCGGCGGGGATGGCTCTCTTTTCAGAGGGAGCGCAGCGAGGTGGTGAAAGGAGGCGGATTGCTGATCTCACCCGAAGAACTTCTCGGGGCGGAATCCGATTTCCGCCTGACGATCAGGATTGGATGAATGAATCGGCGGTCATGTGCTCGTTGAGAGATATATTGCTGGCGAGAACGGCGTCTATGGGTATTAGCGCGGACATATCAATTCGAGCGCATAGCGTCTGGCCCCATATCGAGGAGTGAGCTCTTGCATCCTGGCGCTCAAGAGCCTTTACGCCTTGGCGTCGGGTGGAAGTAAAGCTGGTGAGTCGTTCGTGCCAGATCGCTAAGGGAACTGGCTGTCGAGTCTATTTCGAAGTCTTTGGCTGCCCGCTCATAGACTAGGTAGGGTTCCAGCTCTCGATCCGAGAGCAGAATAATGCTTGACCGGCTACGTCCTTTTTGAGGCTCTTTGCAACGATCGATCTCTTCCTGTGTGAACGGTGCTGTTTTGGCAAAGATTACATAGGTATCAAAATGATCTTGTGGGAAGGCATTTGCCACAGACATCATGTTCCTCACGTCGTCGGCGGAAATCTCCCCCTTCGCATCTTTGCATTCGCCCACCGCAATGCTGACTCGGTTGTGGCTGCCCACAGCGACAAACAGATCCGTCTCGCATTTCAAGGCGGGTGATTCTCGATCCAAGTTGAAGCTCGTCATCAGCAGCGAGGCAGAGCGATGGCCCAGCAGTGTGTCCAGTTGCTGCAGCGTCAGCGCAACAGGCACTCCGCCTTCCTGATTGTTATCGAGACCGAACAGTCCTGACTTGCGATACTGCCAAGGATCCTTTCTGAGTTGCCGGGTGCAGTTAAAGCGATTGCCGCAGTAGGGACATTCTGCCTCGGTTGCCATGTCGTCCAATTGCACCCAGAACGAGAGCTCGCACTTGGGGCATTTAAGCGTGATCCCGGGGCGGAACACGCCCTTTTCTAGCAGGTAATGAAGGACGCTCTCCGGCTTCAGTTTGGAATTCCATGGCCGTGATTCCAGGAACAGACCTTCATACTCTGAGAACTTGGGTTGGGGATGTTCCTTAGTGCCTCTGCAGATTGTCTGTAACGCAGCTTTCCAGCCGAACTCCTTGAGCGCGCCGTGCTCTTTGATGAGCCGCCTGACCCCAGCCAACTTGAGCACACGTGCTCCTTGCAGACCTCCAAGCTGAGCAATCAAGCGAGTCGCGATCCTGCCTGCCGGGCTAGGCTCTGCCTTGATGTTGGCAAACTCGAACAGGCGCTTCGCCAAATCTACCTTCGGTATGGCTCGAATTTCAAGATGCTCTTCTGTGATTGGGCAGATGATGCCGAACCCTTCGATCTCCGTCCTCGCTTCCATCGAACGCATCCTCAGGCGCCCGCCAGCCCACGGGTTGATAGCAGGTACGAACGGTGTCCAGAATGTGTGGTTTTCGTCCGGTCCTCTACCGATAAGGCTCACCGAGACTACGAAATGCTGGTCGTCGAGTTCAAGCCTCTCCTCGGTCGGGAACGGCTTCTCCGGGAGCTGGAGCGCAATCGTTGGGATGCCGAAGCTCTCCGACAGTGTGCCCAACACCCTGCGTTCCGCCATGTAGTGCAATGGAGGGGGACGATGCCCCGAAGCGATATTCAGGCCCCAAACGTGATTGAATGTAGGCACGAGATCATGCGCAAACTTCAGCCGCACGTCGGCGTCCCGCGATCTGCTCCAAACAGCAATTGTGTGGTCAGTTTCTCGAACCCGCGACTGTATTTGCGCGATATGCCTCGTAAAGCCCTCAAACAAGAGGGCCAACCGGTCACTATGATCCGGGTCGAAAAACATTGCATTTACGCCTGATGCGCGCAGATTCCAGAAGCTCACCAAATCGTCGAAGCTGCTCGCCGATCCTACGTAGAAACCTATCCTCTCTCCACCCGGAACGCGATCCCAGGTCAGCCCTTGGCCCGTCAGCGAGGACGGGGACTCTTTTGTTAGGAGCGATGACGGAATCGGGCGACCCGCCCGAGCGGTATACACAAACGGAAGGAGATTAGCTTCGATGAAGCCCTCGTAATCGCGGCGGATCTCATTCGGGTCGGGATACCCGCCGAATGTAGCCAGGAGGAGATCCCGCAAGGGATCAACATCCTCTTCGCACCGAACTAGGGCGAACTCTGCTGTCTCTTCGAGCGAGACGCCCTCCCGGGGCTCGTGTTGCGCGTTCTTGCGGAAATTATCCGCCCGTTTATCGAGCTGATGAGATACGTCCAGGAGGGTCGGCGACCATCGCCCAAACCTTTCTATAAAAAGGGCCTCGTGGTCGAATGGCCAGGGCAAGTAATCAAACCGTTTGACGAAAGCCTTGCTTGCATCGTCCTCACTTACATTCATCAACGCATCGACACGCATCCTCTTGATGAGTTCCGTGGAGTCCTTGTGATCGACGGGGATGATGGGGTTGAAGATGCCACCGACGAATGCGTGGGAATATCGAATTGCCCTGCGCAAATCGTCTAGATTTTGGTCGCGAACGCACCATCCCATGCGTACGGGTCGGTACCGCAGCTGAACGCTCACGCTGTTCATGCCAGACCCTCCGCATTCATCATCCGGCAATTGCGTCATCCGGCACAACTTGCTGGCCGGACCTCTCGCATTTCCGGAGAGACGTCCCCACACCTTCACCCCTCACCCGCTGGCGCTTTTTCGCTAGTGATAGGTCGGCGAATCGGAGGCAGACGCCTTGGCGTTGCCGGCTGTTGCCTTCAGGTCAACCCACTCGTGCGCTCCCGTTTACGGCCACCAATCGGTCTGATACTGATAAATGGGGGGTAGGCGCGGATCTTGCTGGCCCGGCATGAAACGAACACCCGAAGGCGACGCCTGACGCAGCCCGAGTAGAGGCGACGAAAAGGGGGCTGTCCGAGGCGGCTGCTGCGCGAGATCTCGGCCAAGGCCGACGGTGGATTTCGTATCTCTCGACCCTCCCTACGAGATGGCTGCGGCCTATGAAGAGACGCTGCAGGCGCTGGCTGTGCAGCCGGATGGGTCGGCGCAGACGGCGGCGGGGAAGCTGTGCGCTGCGATTCTCTCCGCTGGGGCGCTGGTGGTGGCCGAGCATGCGCGCAAGCGTCCGACGGCGGAGAGCTATCCGGCGTTTCAACGGGTGCGGGTGCTGGAGCGGGGTGACGCAGCGTTGAGTTTTTATCGGGTTCGGCTGCCGGGGAACGACGAGGTCAGCCGGTAGGGCCACGCTGTGGCGAGGTCCGCAACGGTGGTTTGGAGGGCTCCGGTTGCGCTGGGGCAAAGCTTGTGGGGATGCAAGTGTGTGTGCCGGGGAGGCATCCTGCGAACCCACATCTTGAAAAACCGAGAAGTGGGGCACCCGCTGAAAAGGGTGGGGACGGAAGTTCGCTGCGGTGAGGCAGCGGTAGGGTTCCGGATGCCGCGGATGGGTGGGAGGCGGGGATTTGCTGTTCTCAGGCGGCTCTGTCAGGCAGCGGAGGGTTCAGCTTGGGAAGCCGCCGCCCTGGTGTACTCCGGTGAGCAGGTCGATGCGGAAGGGGACCTCGCGGTCAGTGTGCAGGTTCCAGCCCAGGCCGTGCAGGGCTCCGTCGCGAATTGTGGTCATGGTTACGCCCTCCCAGCTCAGTCGCGCGCTCTGCCAGCGGACGCCGCCCGCGTCCAGCGCCAGGACGTGATGAAAGCCGGAGAGAAGGATCAAGCCTGCGTCAGGTGCGCTGAGCACCTGGGTGACCGGGCGTAGAGGAAGATGCAGGCAGTGCTCCGGGGCATGGGTGTCGATCAGATAAGCGTAGCCTCCGGCCAGGGCCAGCAGATCATCCGGGCGAGGGCAGGCGAAGATGCCGCTGGGCAGAGTGGGATTTTGGAAGCCCAGGGCACAGGTGGCCAGAAAGCTGCCCGGGTTGGGCGGTTCGGTTTGCAGGGGCGTGACCTCCACCAGCAGGGCTCCGCGACTCAAGGCATCTTCTTCGCCGAGAACCGGGCGCGGATAGACGTACTGGCGCGCGGGCAAGATCATGGGCGGCGTGGCGAGGATGCGCGCGCGCCATCTCTGGGCAAAGGTCTGGTCCCGGGGAGGAGGTGCAGGCGGTTCGGCGACGGGGTCTGGGAGCGAGGCTGGCAGAGTCTCTGGGAGTGAGTCTGGCGCAGAGTCTGGCGGCGAGTCTGGCGGCGGGTTCCGAGGTGAACTCATCGCAGATGCTCCCAGCCATGGGGTTGGAGCTCAAAGCGGTCTTCGCCCATGCAGAGTGTCATCTGTGGATGGTTCTTCCGCGTCGGCACCATGCGGCCGATGCAATGGATGGGAACCCCGGCGATGGAGCGCGGGAGCTTGCTGGAGGGCGCGGCGGTGAAGAGCAGTTCGTAGTCCTCGCCGCCGTGCAAAAGGGCGTTGATCTGGGCGCGCTGGTCGAGCGCGGCTGCCAGAGGATGCAGCGGAAGCTGGTCGAGCTCGACCTCGGCGGCTACGCCGGAGGCGGTGCAGAGGTGGGCCAGGTCGGTGGAGAGGCCGTCGCTGAGGTCGATGCAGGCGGTGGCCAGGCGGCGGCGCAGCAGCGCCTGCCCCACGGCCAGGCGCGGCTGGGGGAAGAGATGCGGATGGCTGCCGTCGGGACGGGCGCGGCGAAAGCGGCGTGGCGCGGCCTCCAGCGCCGCCAGCTCCGCCGCCGCCCCGCCCAGAGCGCCGGTGCAGTAGAGCAGATCGCCGGGCCGGGAGGGGGCGCTGCGGCCCGGCCGGTGGGCAACTCCACCGGAGGCGCCGGAGCGGCGCAGGGCGCGGCCGGCAGGCGCGGCGCCAAGCAGGATGATGTCGGCCAGAATCTGGTCGCAGGGCGACTCCGAGGTGTCGCCACCGGC
>DAHWOF010000045.1 GCA_027335345.1 Granulicella sp.
CTCGCGCGGTGCACCGCGCGTTCGAGGTTCGGACCCGCCCACCGGATCGATGCAGGTGATCAGTAGCTGATCTCCGAGTAGAACGTGTCTCTGCCGGGCGCACGCCTTGCCCCGCTCCATGGTAAGCGCTGCGCCGCTGGATAGTCGTACGCGCCCCTGCATGCGAGTGTCCGTCATCCAACGCGAAGAGCCGAAGAGCACGTCGGATGAGACCCTCGCCCATAGGGAGGTCGCTTTGGGAGGCCGTTCCTGGAAGTTGAGCCGTCGAGGTCAACCTTGCGCTGAAGTTGCTCTGGATGGCAGATTCTGCGGTCCGGGCCTGGGGGCGAGAATCGCAGCGCAGGTGACCACCAGAGCGATCCAGTAGAGGTCAGCGCCGAGTAGATGGAGGACCTGCATCAGGGCCGGGGCGAGCGATAGAACATCCATGGCCCCCAGGAAGATTTGCAGGCCGATGAGGGCCAGGACCAACCGGCCCAGCCCGCCGCGGGTCTGAACGGCCAGCCAGATGGCGCAGCCGAGAGCGACGAGCGCGGAGGCAGGATGCAGCCAGCGCACATGCACCAGAAGGGGCGCGTGGGCGGCAAAGTCCGCGAGAAGTGCGGTACGGAGAGAGATGGGAGGGTAGAGGGTGTCCGCCAGCGCGGCTACAGCGCCCAGCGCGCCCACCAAAAGGGTTGAGCCCAGGGCCAGCCATGCGGCGCTGCGGGCCCGGTTGCCGGGAATGGCCGGCTGGGGACGGTCGCGCAGCCAACTCCAGGTGAGTGCAATCGCCGCCAGCAGAAGCATCGTGTTGCTGAAGTGGATGCACTGCATCACGACGCGCATGCCTGAGGCATTGTTCTCGACGTAACCTCCCTTGACCAGAAGAGCGCCAAGCAGGGCCTCGTTGATCAGCAGGACGCCAGACCAGACGGCGGCTCGGCGCGCTCGGTGGCCGCGCGGTCGTGCGAGGAAGGTCCAGGCGATAAGAACCGCCAGCAGAGCCGTGCAGATGCCAGTCAGGAAGCGATGCGTATATTCAATCAGGGTGGCCAGACGGGGATGGTGAGGGAAGAAGACCCCGTTGCACAGGGGCCAATGGTCGCCACATCCCGCACCAGATCCGGTGGCGCGAACGACGGCGCCCTCCAGGATCACCAGCACCATCGAGCCCATCACAATGGCGGCAAAAAAGGAAAGAGCGCCAGAGTGCCTGCGGCTGGAGATTGGAATAACGGTGCTGCGCATAGTTTTGATTGTACGAGCGCGACCGGGGAGAGCGTCGCGGTATGCGGGTTTTGGGCCGTGGTCGGTTGCAGGGCGTGGAACCGGTGTCTATTTGATCGCCAACTCGCGGGCGCGTTCGGTGGCGCGCTTGACGGCTTTGATGAGCGTGACTCGCGCTCCCCCCTCTTCCAGTTCAAGGATGCCATCCACGGTGCAGCCGGCTGGGGTAGTGACTTCGTCCTTGAGCAGGGCGGGGTGGGAGCCTGTCTCCAGCACCATCTTCGCGGCTCCGTAGGTGGTCTGGGCGGCCAGCAGGGTGGCGACATCGCGCGGCAGGCCCACGTGGACGCCGGCCTCGGCGAGGGCCTCGATGATGATGTAGAGAAACGCCGGGCCGGAGCCGGAGAGGCCGGTGACCGCGTCCATGTGTTTTTCATCGACGATAACGGTGCGACCGACGGTGGAGAAGATCTTCTCCGCCAGGGAGAGCTGAGGAGCGGCGACGAAGCGGCCGCGGCAGATGGCCGTGGCGCCGGCTCCCAGCATGGCCGGCGTATTGGGCATGGCGCGAATCACGGCCAGATTGCAGCCTGCTGCCACTTCAATCGCCTCCGTCTTCACCGAAGCGGCAAAGGAGATGAGCAGCTTGCCAGGATGCAGCACAGAGGAGATGCTGCTGACCAGGTCCGTCATCTGCTGTGGTTTGACGCCCAGAAGAAGGACGTCCGCCTGCTCGGCGGCCTTGAGATTGTCGGTGGAGACGGCGATGCCGAATTGCTCTGTGAGAGCCAGAGCGCGGGCCTCGTGAGCGACGGTGGCTGCCACCTGCTCACGGGGAAAGAGGCCGGACTTCAAAAAAGCCTGCACCAGGATGCCGCCCATCTTGCCGGCGCCGAGGATGGCTATCCGCATCCCGGTGGTGGAAACGGTGGTTGCTGGGGTGGAACTCATGAGACAAGGCTATCAAAGAGGTGGGCGAGGATTGTGGACGGAAGCAAAGGAGACAGAAGCACTAAAGACAATTAGATGCCTTATCTTCAATGGTTTTGCTGGGGACACGCTGGTTTGCATTTCCCGGCGGAGGTTGCTCTTTGAAGAAAGCCAAAGTCAGCCTGTAAGTCATGGCATAGCTGTGAGATGTATCTGGAAGTGGTCTTCTACCTGGCTGCCCGCACTCTGGGTTAGGCTGACCGCGAACGCTTGCAGGATGCTGCTTCGGATCTGGCTGGGATTGGGCAGCTTGGTCGTCACTTGCTGTGGCTTCGGCATCTTGTATTGGAAAAGAGTCAGGTCGCCCGAGCGGACGAAACTAAAACCTGCGTGCTTCATGATCGCAATATCGCGACCGACTGATCCGGTGACCGGTCAGCCAGGTTTTAAAAGGCTCCAACGAACAGATGTCCCTGACCGGGCCTATTGGAAAACGACTGAGCGTACTGTGCGTCAGAAGAATTCGATACTGCAATTTAGATCAAGAGAATTGCGAGGAGGATGTCCCATCCGTAGTTGAAAGTTGAGCGGCGGTTGTGCCCGATTCTGCAAGAATCGAGTTGTCAACCTTTTACAAGGTCGAGTAGGGCGGAGGCGCTGAACGGGCTTCGCATGATGCCGTTGTTTCCTCCACCCTC
>DAHWOF010000051.1 GCA_027335345.1 Granulicella sp.
TCTCCGCCTCCATGATGAAGATCGCCAACGATGTCCGTTGGCTCAGCTCCGGCCCGCGCTGTGGCCTGGGTGAGCTGACCATTCCAGAAAACGAGCCCGGCAGCTCCATCATGCCCGGCAAGGTCAACCCCACCCAGAGCGAGGCCATGACCATGGTCGCGGTGCAGGTGCATGGAAACAATGCAGCCATCGCCTTCGCCGGTAGCCAGGGCAACTTTGAGCTGAACGTCTTCAAGCCGGTGATGATCTACAACTTCATGCACTCGGTCCGTCTGCTCAGCGATACCAGCCACATGTTCGTCGAGTTCTGCATGAACGGGCTGGAAGCCAACCTGCCGCGCATCCACCAGTATGTGGAGAACTGCTTGATGCTGGTGACAGCTCTCAACCAGTACATCGGCTACGACAAGGCGGCCAAGCTGGCCAAGACCGCGCACCAGAAAGGGATCTCCCTGCGCGAGGCCAATCGCGAACTGGGCTATCTCACTGAAGAGGAGTTTGACGCTTACATGCAGCCGGAGAAGATGACCACAGCCGGCTGATGCGCAACGCCGAAGCGCGCAGCAGACGTAGGCGGCCGCCCTGGATCCCTGGCGGCAGCCTGCCTCATGGCATCTTGCTGGAATGCGCAGTCCGAGAAAGACTCTCGGTCAGACGTTGGCCCTCCCCTGGATAGCTCTGCGATAGAATGTGGCATCGTGTTCACGCCCGCGCCACGACCAGCCTTCGCCGGGATCGCATTGCGCGCTTCCGCACCGTTCCGGCTGCTCGCCACAGCTCTTTTGTTCTCCTTCGCCCTTCCGGCCAGGGCTGACGGAACCGCTTCTGTTCCCGCTCAAAGCCAGGTGCTGCGTTCGCCGCGAGGCATCACCGAAGTCGGCGCGCTCGATGGCATCCCTTACCGCATCGACGTGCCGGCAGATTGGAACCGGGATCTGGTGGTCTTTTACCACGGTTATGCGCGGCAGCCAGTCAGCTTCCATATCGCATCGCCGCTGGCCGACAAGCAGATGCCGTTCTACGAACGCCACGATGCGGTGATCCAGAGCGCCTACTCTAGAACCGGATGGGCGCTGCAACAGGGCTTTCTGGAGACCGAAGCACTGCGCCGCTATTTTGTCCGGAGGTATGGACAGCCCCGAGCCACCTTCGCCGTGGGACGCTCCATGGGCGGCCAGCTTGTGGCCATCACGCTGGAGATCAACCCCAGACCTTACGCGGGCGGCCTGGACCTGTGCGGCTCTGTGGGTCCAAGCGATGTGACCTTCAACCATCGCTTTGCCATGCGCGCGGCCTTCGACTACTACTTCCCCAATCTCCTGCCGCCGCTGGCGACGCTCACCACCAGGTACCTGGACACCCTTGCCGATCGTGCTGCGATTCTTTCCGCTCTACAGGAGAACCCCTCCGGAGCGCTGGCGATGCGCAACCTTACCGGCCTGCGTAGCGACGCTGATCTGGCCCAGGAGGTTGCGTACTGGACCTTTGGCGTTCAGGATCTGGAGCAGCGTGCGGGCGGCAATCCATTCGACAACCGGAACTTCATCTACGCCGGCGCTCATCCCGCCAACCCCGCCCAGGACTTCGAGTTGAATGCCGGAGTGCGACGTTACGCCTCCTCTCCACGCGCCCTCGCCTATCTGGTCCATCACTACACTCCCACTGGCCGGCTGGGCAAGCCCATGCTGGCTCTGCATACCATCTATGACCCCGTGGTCCCCATGCGCCAACTGGAGCTTTATCAGGACGAGGTGCAGGCTGCCGGCGCGGGACAGAATCTGGTGCAACAGGTAGTTGACCGGCAGGGCCACTGCGACTTTACCCAGGAAGAGGTTGGCGAAGCCTTCGATCAGATGGTTCGCTGGTCAGAGGGCGGATCTCGTCCCACTCCCGGCGCGCTGAAATCCGATGCCGCGATGGAGGCAACCCTGCTCCTCCACCATTCTCAGCGCTCGAAATGACCCTGCGAGGGCAGATCCTGCGCAGCTTCAGCGTGACCCGTATAATAAAGTATGGACCCCTCGCGGCCGGAGAAGACGATCGTCTCCAGCGCTCCGAAATCTTACGTACCCTCTCTAGCCGGCGCACCCCAGAAGAGCCTATCCGGTGTGGAGGTCGAAGCGCCCCTTCCCGCGGCTTCGCATCCGGTTTCTGCGCCCGGCCCTTCCACGGTTCTGAAGAGTTTCGCGCGCCAGGCTCCGGGACTTCATCCTGGCGAACTCTCCGCAGAGGGCGGCCAGCCGCAGCCGGATCAGGCCGATGTGGAGCAGCACCAAATTACGACCCAGGACAGGCATCAAGAAGCCAATCGGGACAAGGATCGGGACGAGGGGTTGGACACCGAGCTTGAAGCCCGCTTCGAGCATCTGATGGACACCGTCAAAGCCAACCGGCCCAGCGACGATCTGGATCTGATTCGCTCCGCTTGGGCCTTTTCCAAGCAGAAACATCAGGGCCAGCGCCGCGCCTCCGGCGAGGCTTACATCGGCCATCCGCTGGAAGTCGCCCAGGTTCTCTCCGAACTGAAGATGGATGCCACCGCCATCGCGGCCGGCCTGCTCCACGATGCAGTGGAAGACACCGACGTTACGGCCGGTGAGATTGCCCGGATCTTCGGCGAGCAGGTGGCGCATATCGTCGAGGGCGTCACCAAGCTGGACAAGATCAAGTTCGCCAATCGCGAAGACCATCAGGCTGAAAACATTCGCAAGATGCTCTTGGCCATGGTGACCGACCTGCGCGTGGTCATCATCAAACTGGCTGACCGGCTGCATAACATGCGCACGCTCGATCATCTGAACCCAGAAAAGCAGCAGCGCATCGCGCGCGAGACGCTGGAGGTCTATGCCCCCCTGGCGCATCGGCTGGGCATGGGCAAGCTGCGCAGCGAACTGGAGGATCTGGCCTTCCGCTACATCGATCCCTTCGCCTTCTCCAAGCTCTCCTCGGAGATCGACTCGTTGCGCGGCGAAGGCGAGGCCTTCCTGCAGCAGATCGTCAGCACCGTGGAGACACGGCTCCAGGAGGTCGGCATTCGGGCGCGCGTGGAGTCGCGCATCAAGCGTCTTTACTCCATCCAGCAGAAGCTCGTCGCGCACAACGTTCCGGTCGAACAGGTCTTCGATCTCTTCGCGGTTCGGGTTATCACCGAAACGGAGTCCGACTGCTACGCCGTTCTTGGCCTGCTGCACAGCATCTGGCGGCCCGTGCCGGGCCGCTTCAAAGACTTCATCGCCATGCCGCGGCCGAATCTCTATCAGTCGCTGCATACCACGCTCATCGCCGAGGGTGGTCATCAGTTCGAGGTGCAGATCCGAACCGAGGACATGCACCGCGTCGCCGAAGAGGGAATCGCGGCTCACTGGAAGTACAAGGCCACTGACAACGTCAGCGCCAAAGATGAGCAGCGCCTGGCCTGGGTCCGGCAGCTCATGGAGTGGCAACGCGAGATGACTGACCCCAACGAGTTCATGTCGACGCTGCGCATCGACCTGTACCCCGAGGAGGTCTACACCTTCACGCCCAAAGGCAAGGTCATCGTGCTGCCCAAGGACGCCAGCCCGATCGACTTCGCCTACGCCATTCACACCGATATCGGCCATGCGACCACCGGAGCCAAGGTGAACGGACGCATTGTTCCGCTACGCACTCGCCTGCGCAATGGGGACATCGTGGAGATCACCACCCAGGCCGGCCACGCGCCTTCGCGGGACTGGCTCAGCTTCACCAAGAGCTCGCGCGCGCGCAACAAGATCAAGCACTGGCTGAATGAGAATCAGCGCGCCCGCGCCATCGAGATTGGCGTCAAGCTGCTGCAGCGCGAGGCCCGCAAGTACAAAGTCTCTCTGGACAAGTTCAAGCAGGCCGACTTCGAACGCGTGGCCGCCGAGTATGGCCTGGGTCAGGTGGAGGATCTGCACAGCGGCATTGGCTTTGGGAAGTACTCCGCGCGCCAGATCCTCAACAAGCTGGAGCCCGGCAGCACGCTTCCCGTGGAGCCGCCCGCCGAGGAGCCCGGCACACACGGCAACGCGCTGGCGCACATGTCCGAGGCGGTTAAGCGCGTCTTCTTCGGTAAAGGCTCGGAGTCGTTACAGGTGGAAGGGCAGGACGATCTACTGGTCTACCGGGCCCGATGCTGCAATCCGATCCGCGGCGAAGAGATCATCGGCTACGTCACCCGCGGCAAAGGCGTCGCTGTCCATGCGCGTAGCTGTCCCAACGTCCAGAACTTGCTCTATGAGGCCGACCGCCGCATCGACGTCGCCTGGAGCGAAGTTCCCGCGGCTGTATCTCAGGACTCCCGCAAACCCACCACCTATCCGGTCAAGCTGGTTGTCCTGGCCGATGACCGGGCCGGCCTGCTCAAGGAGTTCGCCGCCATCATCTCGGAAGACGGCACCAACATCCGGTCGGTCGAGACTCGCCCGGCCTATGATGAGGCCGTCTATATCGACTTCGTCATCGAGACCCTGGACCTCCGCCATCTCACCCGCCTGATCCAGAACCTGCGCAAGGTTCCCGGCGTCCGCGATGTCCACCGCGTCCAGAAGATCTAACTCAGCAAGCCCATCCGTTTCGCCGTCGAAGTCAGAATCTCCAGCGCCTGATCGGTCTGCGCGCGGGTATGCTCGCTGGTCATGATGCAGCGGATCCGCGCCTTGCCCTCCGGCACCGTGGGAAAGACGATGCCGGTGGCCATCACTCCCTGCTCCAGCAGCGCACGGCTGTACTCCATGGTCTTGCGGCCATCTCCCAGGATGATCGGCGTGATCGGCGTCTCGCTGCGGGGCGTGCTTCTGCCCCCGATATCAAACCCCGCCTGCCGGAGCTGCTCCTGAAAGTACCGGGTGTTCGTCCACAACCGTTCGATCCGCTCCGGCTCGTTCTCCAGAATGTCGAAGGCGGCGATGCAACTGGCCGCCACGCTGGGAGGATGCGAGGTTGAAAAAAGAAACGGCCGGGCGCGGTGATAGAGATAGTCGATCAGATCCCGCGATCCGCAGACATAGCCGCCGAGCGCTCCAATCGCCTTGGAGAGCGTACCCACCTGCACGTCCACCCGATGCGTGCAGCCGAAGTGGTCCACGCTGCCGCGTCCATGGCGCCCCAGCACGCCGCTGGCATGGGCATCGTCCACCATCATGATGGCGCCGTACCGATCCGCCAGATCACACAGATCCTTTACCGGGCCGATGTCCCCATCCATGGAGAAGACGCCATCGGTGATCACCAGCCTGTGCCCGGGTTGATCGGCTATCTCCTTGAGCAACTCCTCGCAGTGCCCCACGTCCTTGTGGCGAAAGACTTTGATCTTGGCCCGCGAGAGCCGCGCTCCATCGATGATGCTGGCGTGATTCAACTCGTCGGAGAGAATGAAGTCGTCCTTGCCCAGAATGCTGGACACCGTACCGGCGTTGGCGGTAAAGCCGGACTGAAAGACCACACAGGCCTCAACACCCTTGAAGCGCGCAATCTTCTCTTCCAGCTCCATGTGCAGGCGCATCGTTCCCGCAATCGTCCGCACCGCTCCTGAACCAACTCCGAACTTGGCAATCGCCGCGATGGCCGCCTCGCGCAGCCGCGGATGATTGCAGAGCCCAAGGTAGTTGTTTGAAGCCAGATTGATGACCTCTCGGCCGTCGTAGCGGCAGACAGGAGCCTGAGCGTCTTCCAGGACGCGCAGCTTGAAGTGCGTGCCCTGAGCGCGCATCGCATCCAGTTGCGCCGTGAGGTGCGCCATCTGCGGGCGTTGCGGCGAAGAATCTTCAAGAGGGGTCGCTGCCGTGCTGGTCATGCGTCGATCTTATTCCTTTCAAGACAGCCTCGCCATGCTTGCCCAAGCTTCAGGCAGCAAATCCGCAATGCCCCGCATCCAAACGCTTTGGAAGTCTTCAGGCCTGGAAAGTTTCAGCGTCTCTCAAAGGTTCTCCCCGGGTTGGAGCACGGCTTTCACCCCGCCGACTCTGCCCCGCGAGCAAGTGCGTACCGGCTATCTGCCAAGGCGCCTCCGCAAGAGCACTGTTGTGAGACTCGCCCTACTTTTTATGCCATGCACGGATGGAAGGAAAGTTATGACCAGGCACGCAACCGCTTCCTCCTTTCTGGGCGCAGCGGGAGTCATCGCCATGCTGTTGCTTGCGGGATGCAATAGCAAGGAGCAGAAGGCGCTCCGTTTGGCTAAGGCGCGAGCCATCGCCAGCAACGTTCCTCAGCAGGTCCAGTTCATCAACGATAAGGGCGACACCGTCACCGAAACCGTAGAGCCGCCCGCGTCCAGGGGCCAGCAACCTGCCGTCACCACCCTCATCCTGCCGCCCCCGCCAGGGGCCAAACCCCACAGCACCAATCCGGTCGTCACGGCGCTTCCTTCAGCCGCCCAAATGGCTCCGCCGCCGCAGTACGGCTCCGGCCCCCAATACGGCTCAGCGCCACAATACGGCTCCTCACCGCAGTACAACTCCGGCCTCCCATATGGCTCTAATCCGCAATACAACTCCAGCGCCGCAGCGCCTCCCCAGCCCGGCCCCGGCGTCTATCCTCCCAGCGGACCCGCAGGCCCGCCGCCCATAGGGACGCCACCCCTCGAATCCGCCGCTCCGGTCTCTGTTCGCATCCCGCCGGGCACGGACCTGACCATTCGCATCGATCAGCACCTCAGCAGCCGCGGCAGTTACGCCGGTGAGCGCTTTGACGGAAATGTGTATGCGCCGGTGGTCTTTAACGGAGAGGTTGTCATCCCGGCCGGGACTCCGGTGCGCGGCCAGGTGATGGAGGCGCACCACGGCGGTCACTTCCGCGGCCGCTCCGTCCTGGATATCCGCCTGACCACCATGAAGCTGAATGGCTATGTGTATCCGCTGCCCACCCATGACGACGTCTTTTCCGTGCGCGGAAAGGGACGCCGTTCGGCAGGCATCATCGGCGGCATGACGGGCGCCGGCATGCTTATCGGCGGTCTCGCCACCGGCGGAGTGGGTTTGGCCATTGGAGCAGCGGCGGGAGCGGGCTCCGGCACGGCCATCGCCGCCACCACCGGCAATCACAACGTCGAAATCCCCTCCGAGGCCATCGTCCACTTCCGGCTCGCCAACTCGCTGACGCTGAGTACGCCCTGACTTGCGAACGGCTCTGCTTGCGAACCTACGGCAACGATCTCCCTCCATCTCACTGGCTCCTCAGCATCACGCACGGCAGCTCTCTGTTGACCGAGCCAACCCATCCGGAGCGATCCCACCAGGCTTGAAACCGGAGACGCCCCGGCCACCAGCTACACTGGAAGAGATCCAAAGAGCATCTGCCCCATGCACACGGTCTTCACGATGACTTTTCGGGATGGAAGCCGATGGTCACCCAGAGCCCGTATCATCATGCCCAGCAGCGCTCTTTCCGTTCGTAG
>DAHWOF010000057.1 GCA_027335345.1 Granulicella sp.
TTTTCGATGGCCACCAGGTCATTACCGTCCTCCACGGAGAGCACCTGCCAGTGGTAGCCCTCAAAGCGCCGGGTGACGTCCTCGGTGTAGCTGAGTTCCGTGGGGCCGTCGAGCGAGATCAGATTGTCGTCGTAAAGCACGATGAGCTTGCCCAGTTCAAGGGTTCCGGCCAGCGAGGCGGCCTCATGCGAGACTCCCTCCATCAGGTCGCCGTCGCCGCAGAGCACGTAGGTGTGGTGGTCGACCGGGGTGTGGTTCTCGTGGTTGTAAATCGCCGCCATGTGCTTTTCAGCGATCGCCTCGCCGACAGCCATGGCGAAGCCCTGGCCGAGCGGTCCGGTTGTTACCTCGACGCCTGGAGTATCGACGACTTCGGGGTGTCCCGGGGTCTCCGAGCCCCACTGCCGGAACTGCTCCAACTGAGCCATTGGCAGGTTGTAGCCAGTGAGATGGAGCACGCCATACAGCAGTGCGGAGGCGTGTCCGTTGGACAGAATGAACCGGTCCCGGTCGGGCCATTGCGGGTCCTTGGGGTTGTACTTCATGAACTTGTGGTACAGCAGATAGGCAATCGGAGCGCAGCCCAGAGGCGCTCCCGGATGGCCGCATTTGGCCTTCTCGACCTGGTCGACGGCTAGAAATCGCAGTGTGTTGATAGAAAGTTGATCCAGTGCGTCTTGCTGCTGTTTATCAGTCATTCGTATCCTCTAAAGAAAATTGCGCCCCATCGCGCCGCGCTCTACGGAGTTGGTTGAGAAAAAGAGTTTCGGTCAAGAAGCCAACCCATCCCCTGCGCCTCTGGCGCCATTCGACGGATTGATGCGCTTCACGGGATGCTTTGGCGCGTTCTTCAACCAGCTTCTAGTTTTCGATGCACGTTCTCGACCCAAAAGGCACCTTGTTCAGTTTACTCTGGTGGCTCGCGGAGGACTAAGTTGCGGACCAAGCGCCCGACCCTCCCTTCGGGCGATAGCTGGGTCGGGTCCGCCGCATCCGCAAAGGGAGCGTCTTCGGGGAGCATCCGGAGAGTCTGATCCGGCAATGGAAGTGCAGGCAAGGCACGGACTTGAACGTTGGCGGGCCGGGACGCCGGAGGCCGTGGATGCCCAAACCCCGACGCCAAAGGAGGACTCCAGAGCGATGAAGAGCCCGGGTAGCCCCGGAACGGACCCCAGCCCAGCCGATGATGGGCGAAGGCAGGATCAGGATGCGGATGCGAGGAACTTTTCTCCCCCTGGCGGCGTATCCAGAGGCGTAGACTGCCGGTACACCAGACATTCGCGCTGCCGAGCGACGGGTTGAGGACGAGTTGACTCGGCAGTCGATGGTCTCCGCCATGCGCAGAAGGACTCCCGTGATGAATCGCTCCCATCGCATCCTAACCATTCTGACCTTCCTGGCCGTTGCCGCTCCCTTGGCCAGCCTTCTACTCGCTGGCTGCCACGTCACCGAGAATGATCATGAGGGATCGCATGACGTTCGCATCGGCACACCCTTCGGCTCCATGAGGGTCAATACGGGCAGCAGCATAGATGCCACCAGCACCGGCATCAGCGCCTACCCTGGCGCGACGCCGGTGCAGGGTGAGGACGGCGGTGGTGATAATGCGAACGTCCATATGAGCATTGGCAGCTTCCGCCTGGGCGCAAAGATCGCCGAATTCCAGACCGCCGATTCGGCGCAGAAGGTGCTGGCTTTTTACCGCAAGGATCTGGCCGAGCGCTACGGTGCGCCCGTGGAGTGCCGTAACCACAATCCTGTTGGCCCACTGCATCGTACCGCGCAGGGACTTACCTGCAACGAGAGCCCGTACGTTCTCAGAGCCAAGGTCCGGAGCGGCAGTGGACACACCGAGGGGGTCACTGTCTCCAGCGAAGACTCCTCGACGGCGCTCGACCTGCAAGCCGGCTCGCCGCAGCGGATGCACGTGGTGAGTGTGGAGAATCGGGATGGAGGAACACGGATTAGCCTGGTCTCGATCGACCTGCCCACCGGCAAGAACGGATCGGATAGCGAATAGATCAACTTCCTGAACTCCGCTAGAGGGAGCAAAGGGTCCGAAGACCTGCTTTCTCGGCTTCCTGAACGGTGGAAATGCGGTACCTTCAAAAGAGTGACTGCCCGAATCTGCTCCCGCTGCCATGCCGTTCTCCATCGCGAAGAGGAGGGAGAACTGGTCTACTGTTGGAGTTGTGGAGCGCCTCAAGTAAGGCTATCCGAGGAGCTGCGCGACCAGATCGAAGAGCAGATGGAAGCGCAACAGCGTTCCGGCGACCCGTCCACTTCGTCTCCGGGGCATATGGTGACGCACAGCCATGCGGTTGCATGGCGTGGCGCACTCCAGACCGCAGCGCTAGCGGGAGCAATCTCGGCCGGTCTCTCGCTGCTCTCCTTTGCGGTTGCTCCCTTCTCGCTGCTCTCCTTTTGCTGGTTTCTCTCGGCCCCCATCGTGGTGCTCGGCATCTATAGCTCCCGCTTCCGCCAGACAAGAATCACGCCCAGCTTCGGGGCGAAACTGGGCGCTCTGACCGCCTTGGCGATCTTCCTGGCCACCGCATCCCTGAACACGGCTGGCTTGGTCTTGGAGCGCTTTGTGCTGCACTCAGCCGGGGAGATTGCCGATATCGATACCCAGCTCAACAAAATGTTCGAGCAGTTGCACACGAACTTCGCAGCGCAGTCGCAACAGTCCGCCAAAATGCTCACCGAGATGCTAGCGGTACCGGAGTTTCGCGCCGGCATTCTGCTGGCCAGCATCTTCCTCTGCTTGCTGCTATACCTCGCTTACTCGGCCACGGCCGGCGCCTTCGCCGGTTATCTGCGCTCTCGTTCTGGGCGGAGCTGAGTCTCTGCGACTGGCTCGGCTACCCTCTCCCGCGGAGGATCCTGTATCCTCTGAACCCGTTGACCTCTGGATCACGGGCCGCTCCCGGTGGAGGCTCTGCAGCCCTGCGGCGAAGCCGGTACTGGCGCCACGCACCGCTCGTATGATGGGGTGTGAATCGGTTCGCTCGCTGTTATGATGAGGGCAATGAAAAGCGATCCGACTTCTTCTACCGAAACCACGCCGAGATCCACGCGATTGCAGGTTCGAGATAAGGGCAGGCTGATGTCCGCCTCGGAGATTGAGCGCACCCTCGTGCGGCTGGCGCACGAGATCGTGGAGCGAAACAACGGAAGCGAAAATCTTGGCCTGGTGGGCATCAAGCGCCGTGGAGTTCCGCTGGCCCAGCGCATCGCCAAACTGATTGAGACGATCGAGAAGACCCCGGTGCAGACCGGCGTGCTGGACATCAGCTTCTACCGCGACGACCTGTCCACCCGAGACCTCCGCCCGGTGGTCGAAAAGGGAGAGATTGGCTTCGATGTCAACGGGCGCGACATTATCCTGATGGACGATGTTCTTTACACCGGGCGCACCACGCGAGCGGCGCTGGATGCGCTCTTCGATCAAGGCCGCCCCAAGAGCGTGCAACTGCTGGTTTTGATCGATCGCGGGCATCGCGAACTGCCCATCGAGGCCCGTTACATCGGCCGCACCGTGCCTACTTCGCGGCGGGAGATCATCGAGGTGAAGCTGCGCGAGATCGATCAGGACGAGCAGGTCCTGCTGGCCGAATTGGTGGATTGACCCCTCGGGGGCGGCATGGAATGAAAGGCGCGGTTTCCGACCCAGTAGCCGAGCGGATGAGTTGATGGCCGAGGCGACATCGCGGAGGTCTTTGCGCAGGTCGGTCCGGCGCGGGCCGAGACGCCGGACAGCGCGCCGGGCCGAGTCAGCCGAGCGAAGAGATTCGAGGTTCTCGGTCTGCTTCGCAACCGGCTTACTGCGTGGAGAACGAACGGACTAGCACCACCATGTTCCATATATCTTCCGGCTTGGCCCGCCCGTTTTCTGCCGGCATGGAGCCCTGGCCGTTATCGATGACGTAGAAAAGCTCTCCGTCCGTCTTGCCCTGCAGGCTGGCGGGTTTGGTGAAGTCGGGCAGGCTCAGCTTCATCTGCCCGGCCAGATCGCCATGGCCATTTCCGTTGTCGCCGTGGCACATCGCGCAATCATACCCGTAAATCGTCTTGGCGTGAGCCAGGCTCTGCGGGGTAGGCTTGACAGGGTTCACCATCTGCAAGGCTGCGGCGGGAATGGTGGCTGCCGGAGTGCTTGCGGTGGTTGTGGCTGAAGTGGTCGCTGGGGTGGTGGCTGGCGGCTGTTGTTGTGTCTGCGCGCCGGGCCGGAGCAGGATCGGCAGCAGCAAGATCGGCAACGGCAAGACCGAAAGGAAGAAAAGCGGCTTGGGCATCATGTGCACTCCTGATCAGGCGGAGCACCCATCATAAGCCTGGGTGAGCTCATTGGCCAACTCGAATGATCTCTGGACCAAGCCTTGCACCGGTGGCCGGCTTGGTCTGTGACTTCCATCACCACAGCCTGGTTGACTGTCGCGCCATGGATTACCTCCCGGGGTACGGCCAGGGCGAGCAGGCAACCTTCCCGCAGGATGGGCCGGGGATTGCAGCGTAGAAAGGCTGCGCTCGGCGGCGTGTTGCCTCGGTAGGGAGCGGCATGCATCGCGACGCTGGCGCAGATCTCCGTCGACGCTGCGTGCCCCACCGGACAGAAGATGGCTTTACTCCCCGGGCTGGGCTCGGGCGTGCGCTGTTCTGGCGATCAGCACAGCGCTGTAGGCTGCGCCAAAGCCGTTATCGATGTTCACCACCACCACATTCGGGCTGCAGGAGTTGAGCATGCCGAGCAGCGCCGTCGCGCCACCGAAAGATCCTCCATACCCAACCGAGGTCGGCACCGCAATCACCGGGACCCCTACCAGGCCGCCCACCACGGAGGGCAGGGCGCCTTCCATCCCGGCGCAGACCACGACCACATCGGCAGCCAGCAGATCCTCCCGCGCCGCCAGCAGGCGGTGCAAGCCCGCCACACCGGCGTCATAGATCCGCATCACCTGCGCCCCGAAGGTCTCCGCAGTCACCGCGGCCTCCTCTGCCACAGGCACGTCGCTGGTTCCGGCGCAGACAACGGCGATCCTGCCCTCGCCTGCGCCCTGACGCCCAAAATTCTCCCTGGGCGCCGCGGTCTGACGAAGACTGACGGCGCGCGCTGCGGGATGATGCACGGCGCGCGGAAATCTCCTCAGCAGCTCCTTGGCTGTTTCAGGATCCACGCGGGTGGCCAGCACATCCACGCCGTCGCCGAGCAGGCTTTGGAAGATGGCCACGGTCTGCTGCTGGGTTTTGCCCTGGGCAAAGATCACCTCCGGAAGCCCGCTGCGCAGGCTGCGATGATGATCGACCCGGGCATCTCCCAGATCCTCAAACGGCAGTCTGGAGAGGCGCTGGAGGGCATCGGTGGAGGATAGCTCGCCGCGCTCCACGGCAGAGAGAAGGTGCAACAACGCAGCGGGAGTCATAGGCCAGGGGTGTCTCCCGGCTTGGTCTGGTTCGCACAACTGGCAACGCCCGGGTCGCCGGGAGCCTGCGTGGTGCGCCTCCGTTGCACATAAGCGGCGATGGCAGCCTGCTGCACCAGCTTCAGCGGACTCTGGCAACGCTCGGCCGCCGCGCGGCAGTCCTCAAACTCCGGAGCTGCGTTCAACTCCTCGCCCGCCTGCTCTCCCACCTTGATACGGATCTCGCCGTAGGGTGTGGATACCGTGGTGTGGCGGCGTTCCAGGCTCAGCCTCTGGTCCTGGCGTACACGCACCCCCAGGGTGCTGGTCTGGCGGAGCAGCAACTGCTCGAGCGCCTGGCTCTGCTCGGGGTGGCACAGCACGGTGAGCAGGGTGCCGGGCCTTCCCTTCTTCATGATCACCGGTGTCAGCATCACATCCAGCGCTCCGGCGGCTAGCGCCGACTCGGCTACCCAGGAGAGAATCTGCGGGGAGAGATCATCAAGGGCGGTCTCCAGGACGCTGATGGCGGCTCTGTGTGGATGGGTCGGGATTGCGGTGTCCGGCAGCATGTCGGGCTCAGCAGCATCACCCAGGCTGAGCCGCAGAACGTTAGGAAACTTTGTGGGATTGCGTGAGCCGGCGCCGTAACCGATCTGTCGCACCCGCATGCGGGGTTGCACCCCAAAGACTGGCTCCAGGGCTCGCAGCAGCGCAGCACCGGTTGGGGTCACCAGCTCCTGCTCCACGTGAGCCGAGTAGGTCGGGAGGCCGCGCAGCAGATCCGCCGTAGCCGGCACCGGCACCGGGAACGTCCCGTGAGCGCATACCACCGTTCCAGAACCAACGTTCAGCGCCGAGCAGTACCAGGCATCCATCCCGAGAGCTTCGATCCCGGCGCAGCAGGCGACGATATCGACGATGGCATCGACCGCGCCCACCTCGTGAAAGTGAATCTCTTCCAGGTCGACGTTGTGAATCCTAGCCTCAGAGGCCGCCAGTAATTCGAAGGCGCGTACCGCCCGAAGCTGCACCGGCTTTGTCAGCGAGGATCTCTGGATCAGATCTCGAATCACTCCCAGCGAGCGTCCATGAGTGTGCGAGTGCCCTGACTCGGAGTCGCCGACCGGCGCGCGCTGCGGAGCTTGGGCAGGAGCGTGCGAGTCGCTGTGGAAGTGGGTGTGGGCATGAGGGTGGGGATGGGTATGCCCATGGGATGGACCGTGCGCAGGGGAGCGGGCTTGTTCAGAGAGAGGCTCGTTGGCCTCGACCGGCTTACCTCCCTCCAGCACGCGCACCCGGGTGCAGGAGATCCCGCTTCGATCCACTCGTTCAACACGGAGACTGGCTCCGATGCTCAGCGCCTCGACCGCCTGTTCCAGCGCCTCGGCCGGAGCGCCAGCGTCGAGCAGCGCGCCCAGGAACATATCGCCCGAGATGCCGGCGAAACAATCAAGATAGGCAATCCGCATGAACTCTCTCTCAGGTAGCGCGGTGAGCTTCTCCGCTCCCGGTGTGCTCTCCTCACTATAGCGGTTCTTCTCGTGTTGTCTTGGGCGGCGGGGCGAGGGCAGAGACCGGCAGCACATCGTTCATCGATCCGGAACGATAGCCCTGGGTATCCAGGGTGACGTAGAGGAATCCTGCGCTGCGCACCGCCTGGGTGATCTCATCCAGCACAGAGAGCGACAAGGCTCGGGGCAGATCCTGGCGGGCGATCTCCACGCGCGCCAGCGGACCGTGATGGCGAACCCGCACCTGAGGAAATCCCAGGCCGTGCAAAGCCTCCTCGGCGCGCTCCACCTGGGTCAGGTTCTCCGCGGTGACCGCGCGGCCATACTCGATGCGCGAGGACAGACAGGCGCTGGCCGGCTTGTCGGCGATCTCCAACCCGGCCTGCCGGGCCAGGGTCCGAATCTCCGCTTTGCGCAGCTCGGCTTCCGCCAGCGGGGCCAGAACCCCAAGAGCCTCGGCTGCCCGCTGGCCGGGCCGGAACTCGCTGCAATCATCCAGGTTCATGCCATAGGCCAGGTGCTGGAATCCCAGCCGCCGGCGCTCCTGTTCCATCTGGGTGAACAACTCGCTCTTGCAGTGGAAGCAGCGCTCCGTGTCATTGCGGGCATAGGCCGGATCTTCCATCTCGCGAGTCTTGATGGACTGGACCGGAATCCGATGATGATGGGCAAATGCCAGGGCATCGTTCAACTCACGGCGGGGAAGGGATGGTGAGTCCGCAATCACCGCCAGCATTCGCCGGCCCAGAACCTGGTGCGCGGCGAAGGCCAGATAAGCCGAGTCCGTTCCTCCGGAATAGGCCACCAGCAGAGACGCGAGCCCTTTCAGCCGGGATTGCAGAAGCTGCGATTTGGCTGTGAGTTCCATCGTCTTTTCCCTCTTCTTCATGCAGCGGAGGAGCTCGGGTTCGCGGAGCGGAGGATCTCGGGCGAAGGCAGGTGCGGCTCCGATAGATCGGCGTGGATCTCTCGGGTTCTACCACCTCCACGCGCGCAGCTTCTGCGGGAGTCTCCCTACCAAGCATTCTAGGTCAGTTTCCCCGGCGATGAGATGCGGAGCCGAGTCTGGAAGGGGATCTCAGGCGAAGAGACGGGCGGCGGAGCCTTCGCCGGGCGATGCACGAACACCAGCAAGGGGGTTTTACCGTCTGCCGAAGACCAGAGCTTCGCTCAGCGGCTCCGAACGGGTGTCGCACCTCCATTTCCCGTTCCGGGACTATCCGCATTCCCGGGTCAGCCGCGTTTCAGGACATGCTGCACCTCGCGGAGGCAAAGGCCGCGGCTTTCCGCATCGGCTCTCATGTCCGCGCTAAGGCAGTGCGGAGCCGGTGGTCCAGGGATGATCCTCCGCCTGATAGGCTGTCTCGGTAACTGACTCGGGCAGAGGCGTCACCAGGGATGGCCTTGCGGGAGGGTCCGGCACTCCGCTGACTCTCTCATCGGCGGGGTGAAAGACCGTGGCGCTGGCGGGCAACTGCATACGCCCATCGGCCAAGTAGGCCACCACCGCTCCTCCAGCCAGCTCGGGGTTCAGGACCGCCAGCGGAATGATGTACTTCTTGCTCTTGACCAACGATTCGGCCACGCCATCCACCGGGTGGCTGCGAGGAATCGGCCCGGGCACCTGTGGAATCACAAAGACCTGCATGTGAAGCTGCGGGTTCTTCCGGTCGTACTCCATCAGAGATCGCGCCACCTGCTTGGGGGTCATCAGCCCGACATCCGCAATGAAGTTGCGATGCACCGAGTGCGGCATGTAAGTATTCAGTACGACTCGCGAGAAGTCCGCGCAGTTGTGAAAGAACAGATTGAAGTGCCCGATGTTTCGGCGGTCATTGAAGAGCGCGATAAATCGCTCATCCTCTTCCGGCGTGCTGTCGAACTGAAAACCATAGATCGTTCGGATGTAAGACTCCCCTACCAACTGGATCCACTCACCTCTGGGAGAGTGGCCTTTATGGTCCGGCGCCAGGGTCAGCAGATGCTCTCTGCGATAAGCATTCTGGAGGGCCAGCATCTGTGCGCGATCGGAAGTTGCCGGGATCTGGTCCAAGTGATCGACCGCGTAGAGGTATCCCAACAAGGGAATGGCGATCCAGTCATAGCCGTCGATCTTGTGATAACGGCTGATGACCACGCCATATTCGCCGTCATGGCAAGGCCGAAGCTGAAGCGGCGTCTCCGCGCAGACATGGTTGAGATAGATCGCGGCGTGTCCGGTAGGATTGACCGCTCCGAAGAACCCATAGGGTTCTTCCATCAACAGGGCTACGGCCGCATGGGCCGAGACGCACGCCATCGCCAAGCTGAGAAGAACCACCAGCGTCTTGCCCATGATCGGTCGTTTCGTCAAACTATCTCTTCTCAAACAGCAACTCCTCCATTCGAAGCTCCCCGGTTCCGGTCGCGTCCCAAGATGGATGCAAGCCGAAGCCCGCCTTCCCGGGCAAACCTCGCATTGTGGCCGACCCCCCGCTCTGCAACCAACGCAGTGCTCTCCCTGGGAAGTCCGAGCCGTTTGACTTGACACAAGGCCGCACGCAGGAGGGACGAGGAAGTGCGGCACAAGGACAGTCTATTAGAGCAGCTTTTCTGGGGATGGGTTTCCCCGGGCGGAAGCACCGCGGCATCTTTCCGGGAACGGCTCCCGTCGGCGGCGATGCTGGCGCGGCGCAGTCCATCTGGATGACGATACTGTTAACTCAATCCGTTGCTCCTCCCCTCACTTATGCAAAGTCAAACCCACCAGCGCCTGCCTATTGGGCGACTCCGGCTATTGCGTCGAGAATCGCGACGTCAAACCAAGTCTACGGCAGTGGAGACAGATCTCTTGGGTGAACTTCCGCTGCTTGAGAAGCCTCTGCGTCGTGTCCCTTGACGACCGAATTTTTTTGGGGGGTAATCTTGCTGTCTGCATTCGAGATCCGATGGCGTCGGTGATTTATCTCAGGCTGGAGCAGTCTTGTTCCCCGAATGCAGCGGCGAGACCAGGAGAACCTTTACTCTTCGAGAATCTGGGCTTAGCTCAACGCTGTCTTTGTGCGGGCCAACCGTCCCCGTAGAGGTAGACCGGATGTTGTCTTTGAGGATAGGAAGGTTGAGGAGGATTTTGCCGTCGGGAACATCTCCCCATATCTCCAAATCCAGAGACTGTTCCCGGGCGGAGATACGGAAGTTGATCTTCTTCTTGTTGTTCACCATGATGTTTGCCCACTCGATCACACTGCCTGGAAATATCCAGTCATTTGGGACTCCGCGTCCCAGAATCACAGTCCCATCCGTCTTTACGGAGGCGCACGCCTGGAGAAGGGCTTGTTTGGCGAAACTGTAACCCCAACATTCGTAGTTCCCGTAACTGACCGGTGGAGTATACATTCCTACCCACTGACCGGTCCCTTTGAACTCATAGGCTTCCGACCATTGGAAAGGAGCGCACTGATTGCGGGCCATGAACTCGACGTTCTTGATCGCTTCGGTCCTGTACTTTTCCGAGAAGAGGCACTGCAGACCGGCGCTGGCATTGTAGGCGCTGCCGTAGGTCACCTGCCCCCACCAGGCGCCCCAACTTCCTTCAGGAATGCGTTTTTTGTCACGCTCCTGAAGCGCATGTTCAAGAGATGCATCGAATTTATCCTTCCATGCTCCGCCAAGCTCAAAGCCCTTCAAATAGGCGCCCCACGGGAAGGTACTGAGAGCGCCTGAATAGGGGACCCAACTGTAGTTGCTATCCTGATAGCGACGAATGGTCGCGAGGTCAAAGGCTCCGAGGTAGTACGGAGTGTTGTTTTCCGAACAACTTTTGTCAATCGCCTTGTTCAAGCAGGCATTCAAATCTTCCATCTCGTGCTCGGCCCATTGCGACTCTTGGGCGTCTCCCAAAGAGTCGCAGATATACTTGTAAGCCTGCAATCCGTGAAGCGCGCTCCAATTATCGCAGAGGAGAAAGTCGCCGCCGTCCGCCCAGTTCTCGAAGTCCTGCGACTTTCGTATGAGACCATAATGATCGGAATCGTCGAAGACCCTGGCAGCGTGGATTTCTCTTGCTGCCCTTTTGGCATCTTCTCGCCGCTTTGCTGTGAAGTAGGACTTGTCGCCCGTGACGCGAAGATACTCCGCTGCAGGCAGCAGGAATTTTCCAATCGTGTCAAGATAAGTCGGGAAATCATAGGCAGCGCGATCCAGCGTGCTGTAGAACGGGCTCTCCAAAACCTTCGTGCCTAACTCGCAATCGCCTTCACGCATCCACTGGTCTACGTAGTTGGGAATATCGTGTGTAAAGACGACGTCATAGTTATACATGCCGCCCGGGGCCGGTGGAGAGGCGTGGACCTCGTAGTTATCCCCGAGTTTGACAACATTCTCCCATGTCGTGATCTGTAACGCCTTGAACATGTCCACCAGCATCGGGGAAGGCAAGGTTACCGGATGTGTCAAAGACTGCATGCGGTCCGTCCAGTGCCTCTTCATCGATTCGTAGTGAGTATCGAAGCTTCCCGCGGCTACGAGTTGAGCCGGGGTGGCTTGTCCGTTTGCCAGCGACACGAAGTCTCGCACTTCGGTCTTCCCCGCACCGACAGTGCATGCATAAAAAGTGCGGTTGCCATTTCGATGTTGTGGATCGCCGCAGAGTGGGACCGCCACATCTGTCGCGGCCCCCACATGGAGGATCACAGGAATGGGGATCTTCGAGGATGAGGTCAGCTCCACTCGGGAGTAGACCGCAGTCGCACGGTCGTTCAAAATGCGATCTGCGAAATGAGATATCTTCACCTGAATTGGCCCTGCGTCCCACTCCGACACGGGAGCAGGAAGGTAACCGTCCTTCAGATACCAGCGAATCTTCTGCTTGCGATCGGGGGCAAGCTCGTCCGGGACATACAGCGTTCCCTCCGACGCGAGAGCAAACTGAATGGTGGTGCGCAGCCCTGGCGAAACCGCGCCGCCCATGAAACTCCAGGACTTTGGATGGTCAGATTCCCAGCCGAAGTAGGTCCATTTTAGCAAGTCGTTCGGATAGAAAGCGCCAGCGGCAGTGTAAGGAACGGAGCTGGGAACAAGCCCATAAAAGGAATGCCATTTGGTAAAGAGCTCCGCGACTCCTAACACTCCACATTGAATGACGGTTCGACGCTTCATTGTCCCCATTTCTCGCCTTTTATAACATTTTCCGCCTGTGCCAACGGACGCCGCCGGCCTTTTCAGTGCTGCGCTCTACCACCAGGCTATCCGGCCTTGTCGCGGCTCTGCAAAACCATGCCCGTCAGGCGGCCAAGTTCGTCTGCCCGGCTCCTGCGTCTCAGCTTCGCTTCCCTGTAGGGAAGGGAATTGCATCCCCGCCGACGGCCAAGGCCTTCGAGAACGTTGTATCCCAGGTACAGCAACCCCCCAACCAGGTTCCTTACTTGCGCAAACTCCGGCGTAGCCGTACCCGCTGAGCTGGGGGGTACAAGTCTATCCCGGGATCGACGGCCGAATGCGAGGCGAGATGCCGGTGAACTACGGGTGGGTTGGATGGTCGCCATAAAACTTCCAGGAGGTGTGGAAGTCAGGCGTCAACTTGAGGTTCTCCAGGTCTGCTCGCAGAAGCTCGATGGGCATTGGGCCTTCGTGCAGGATCCTGTCGTGAAATTCACGATTCGTCATCTTGTGTGAATCCACGAGTTCATGGTGCAGTTGCCGGAACTGAAGTGCTCCCATGAGGTATGAGGCTTGATACAGCGGGCCCACCGAGCCATCGAACGAACGCCTAACCTCAGCCAGATCATTCTCCGAATCAAAGCCGACGTTATCGATCAGATACTGCACACACTGCTGCGGCGTCCACTTTCCAAGGTGAAAGTTCATCGTGAAAATCACCCGCGCAGAGCGGTGCATCCTCCATACCAGGGCTCCGATGCGTTCCGCAGGCGTCTGGTCGTAGCCCATGCTGTAGTACAGCATCTCCCACCAGAACGCGTTGCCTTCGATCCAGAAGGGGGTCTCAAACACACGCCGGTAGGGGCGATAACGAGCCATCATGTAAAACTGCAGAAAATGTCCGGGTATCATCTCATGAAACGCCGTAGCCCGGGACATGGGAATATTGTTGCCGCGCATGCTCATCTCGCGTTGCTCGTACGTCATGGTGTTGGTTGGAAATGAGACGCTGATCTCATTGCCGCCGGTGAAGAAAGGATTCACGAGCTGGCGTTGCGGCGTCATCATGATCATCGTCCAGGTTTCGTCGGCCAGAGGCGGCACCGTGACGAGATTGTTGTTCACGGCAAAGTCCCGCCCCTCGATCACCAGTTTGCGAATCATCTCCGGCTGCTCGCCCGGTTGGACGTGCATCTGCTTCACCTTCTCCACGGCAGCGTGCCAGTTGTCTCCAAAACCCATCTCGCGGGATGCCTTGAGCATCTCCTTGAGGCACCAGTTGTACTCATTTTGCGCGATCGCGATGAGTTCCTCCGGCGTGTAGGGAATCATATCGTCGGAGAGCTCGTCCATGAGCGCCTGCCGGCCCACCGGGTCGCCGATGATCGTGGTCTTATCGTCTGCTTTGATGCCAACCAGCTTTTCTTTCAGGAAGTCGCTGTACTCGGTGAGCGCCTGATTGGCGCTGTTGTACGGCATCACATCCCACCACGTAAAGCTCGGGTCGTAGCCGTTGTACTGTCTGAACCAATGGCTGAGCGCATGCTGATATTCGAGCGTTGCCAATGCGGCGCGGTTGGCAACCACGGGATCGATCTTCGATTTGGGCCTCGCTGTGGCTCGATCCGTTCCCCGCGAAGTTTCGGAAGAAGGATCGAGCTGTGTCTGCGTCGCTTTGAGCTGCTTCACCATGGCGCTCAACAGCTCGGCGTCCCTTTCGGCGTCAGGGCGCTGCATCAAGCGCTCCGTCTCAAGCATCTGGTCGATGGTGGCGGAAAAGGGAAGCAAAGGTTGCATCTGATCAAACTGCCGCCGCTCAATCGCCATCTGGTGCTGATCAGCGACGATCTGGTGCTTCAACAGTAGGTAATCGATCTGGTCTTCATGCGAAAGGGAGCTGAAGTTCACGGTCTTGAGCATGGCCAGCTCGTCGCGGTAAAAGCGAGCGAAGCGTGCCTGGTGCTGCGGTGAGATCCGCAAGGGGAACTCCCGGTTGAGCGACCTCTCATCCTGAGTGAAATCGACGATGAGCGAAGGCATGCGAGCCTGGCGGTCGGCATCGGCCTTGGGGGCGACGGACTGCGCCCAACCCACGGCGCCAACCATGCCGGAGACCAAGGCCAACAGAGGAATTACCTGACCGGCTTGGTGGAAGAATTTCATGAGACGGGCCCTCCCCGAAACTATCTGTGCATCCAATTATGTATACCAATCACCTGGTTGTAAACCTCATCTTCCTGGATCCGGTTTTTTTATCCATGGAAACCTGCTCTTGTCCCAAGGCGCGCAAGCGGGATTGTCTTCGTGCCTTCTGTGAGCTGGCTCCATGCGCAGAGAACGCCGGTTGGCGATCAGCGGGAGCACAACTGCCCGGAGAAGACTCCTGGTTCGGTGGTGGATGTTTCGGGGCGCGTCCATGCAATGGGCAAGGAACATCGCCCCTGACAGGCAAAGTCACGAACAGGGAGGAAAAGGGATACGAGCTGATGGAGGCGGATACGGCCGAGAGGCGGGCGGCCTTCAACCGGGAAGGGCTGAAAGTTCCGCTGTCGAAGGCGAGGGGAAACTTCCAGAACGGAGAGGGCGAGCGCTTTGAAGAGGAGGGATGCCCTTGCCACCTCTTCGGAGCGAATGGATTACCAACTGCCTCGCTCACCAAAGATCTGGATGACGCGGCCAAGTCGTATCGAGCCCTGCTCCCAGTTCTTCTGCAGCCCACGCTCCACCCGGAGCGGATCGCCTGCCCTGATGGCGGCGATGACCTCCTGATGCTCAGCCACGGAGAGATGCAGATCCTTGATGATAGAGCTCGCATAGAGCCGCCAATAACGCTCTGTCTGTGGTTCAATCGCCTTATGCAGGTTCGTCAAACGAGGGCCTGCACCGTGCTGGATCATGAGCCGGTGAAATGAGCGATCGTTCTCAAAGATCTCTCCGGGAGGGCCATTCCGGCCGTTGGCTATCGCCTGAAGCCGCTCGTTGATCATCTGCAGTTCCTTGCAGATCTCTTCACGTTTGGGCGCAGGCATCATCGCGATGCTGCGGCCGGCGAGCCCCTCCAGCCGGCCAATCATAAGGTAGAGCTCGCTTGCGTCTTCCTGCGTGAGGGGCGCCACAATCATCCGCGACTTTTTCGCATTCCGATGCTCGAGGATATAACCTTCGCGCTGCAGCCACTGCATGGCGGCACGAACCGGTGTGCGGCTCATGTTGAGCTTTTCGGCCAGTTCGGCCTCCAAAATCCATGAACCAGGGGATAGCTTGCCGTGGACGATCAACTCGCGGATCTCACGAAATGCTGTGATCAGGCTTGTGCCGTGCTCGGCCTTCGCTCTTGGTATCGAACCATTTACGCCCTCCCGCCTCACCATGGGTGCTTCCTTTTTTGCCTGCGATCACCGTCTGCTTCCAGAATGGAGGATGTTCGGGCTTAAATTGAAACCTGAGTGCTGATCCTGACTCGGCTCCGGAAGAGCCGGGTCAGGATAACTGGTAAGAAAACCGCTGTGATGAAAGCTTACCGTACCATTCTCAAGCAAGGGAAGGTCAGCGAAGACGAGTTGGCCAGCCTCCTGAGCAGGAAAGCGCATTCGCAATCGCCGCGCGGCTACCTGCCAGAGCGGCAGGATGGTCTTGCGCTGAACGGCCTCGGTCTTCTTGCGGACCGAGGGCGCTTCCGGCACATCACGGCTACAAGGACTTTGGGGCGATGGAGCGGCGTCGCCAACCCTGCTGCAACGGCCGGCTACTCCTGACCGCCGCGCTGCACTTTCAACGGAGTGCGGGGCATGCTCCCAGATTGGACCTACCGCTTGCTGCTCTCACCCTCTCCCAACGATCCTCCGCCTCCCCAACAAAAATGTATTCGTAATCGTCGACAATGCGGTATTATTGGTCATGTTTTTCTGGTGGTCGATCGATGTGGCGAACCTCCATATGCAGGGAGAGGCGAGACGAGCGGTGTCTTCAGGTGTTCTTGATACGGGCACAGGTTTGACTGCGGAGCGCCCGGAGCGCTTCGCCCGGAATTTGACCATTTTTGCTCGCCGAATGTCGTCGAGCCCCGTGGCTCCGAGATGGTGGCGGGCGCGCTGCGGTTTGATCCTGGCCATTTGGACTCCTTTGCCGCCGTGATCTTCTTCATCGATGTCGGCTATCCGGGCATGTGCCTCATGGCAGACTTGGCGTTCTCCCAATCCGTTTCGTCCGGATTCGGGCTTCAATTCGCGAATTGCAGAACTATAGACATGGCCGAAGTACAGACAGTATTTGAGCGAGCCAAGGCGTGCAACCCGCTGTGAAGAAACGCCCAATCGAGGAGTTTACGGAAATAGAGCGTCCAACCAGGAAAGGGGCCTGCGGCCGCGTTGCGCCAACCTCTCTCCACTTTGCCATTTGCTTCGTCCTGGAGGTTTCATGCGTCCCTTGACCCGCGTGTTAGTAGCTTGCTTGGTGGCATGTTGTCTCCCTCCCTCTCTGGCGGTAGCTCAGTCCAAGCTTGACGGCTACTGGGAGCTTCGCGTGCCGAACCCAAGCGGTGACGGGACGTTCCGCGATACCTACTTTCAATTGTTACGGCATGGCGGTGAAGTTCACGGCTCTTTGATTATCTGGACCTATACGATACCGATCGTGGGGACGCTGCACCACGGCGTTCTTCATCTCGCAACCCAGCCCCCGGCTTCTGCTCCCCGTTGGCAACGGAAGCCAATCACCTTCGATGGTTCCTTTTCGCATGGGAAACTGACCCTGTCGATGGAGCCCGGCGGCCACATATTCCAAGGCGCCGCCCTGCGGGTTACAGAGGAGGCGACCCAGCCGCCCAAGCCTTTGCCGTTGCCGACGCTGCATGACGTTCCTGACAACGGCCTGGCGCGAACCCCGCCGATGGGTTGGAATAGCTGGAACAAATTCGCAGGCAAGATAGACGACGCCGATGTGCGCGCCATGGCGGACGCCATGGTTTCCAGCGGCATGAGCAAGGTCGGCTATACCTACATCAACATTGACGACACATGGGAGCTGGGGCGCGACGCTGAGGGCAATATCGTGCCCAACAAGAAGTTTCCGGACATGAAGGCGCTGGCGGACTACGTGCATTCCAAAGGCCTGAAGATTGGCATCTATTCGAGTCCCGGACCGAAGACATGCGCGCTCTATGAGGGTAGCTACGGCCATGTACAGCAGGACGCCGATACCTACGCCAAATGGGGCATCGACTATCTCAAGTACGATCTCTGCACGGACCTTGATATCTACAAAGACGACGCCCCCACGTTGCAGGCTATCTACCAGGAGATGGGCCAAGCGCTGCAAGCCACACACCGTCCCATCGTGTATAGCCTGTGCGAATATGGACGCGCCAAGGTGTGGAGCGGCTGGGGCGAGAAGAGCGGCGGCAACCTGTGGCGCACCACCGGAGATATCCAGGACAACTGGAAGTCCATGGATGCGATCGGATTCAGCCAGATCAAGATCGCCGGCTATGTGAAGCCAGGGCATTGGAACGACCCCGACATGCTGGAGATCGGCAACGGCGGCATGACGGCCGATGAGTATCGAACCCATATGAGTCTATGGTCGATGCTTGCCGCCCCGCTGATCGCGGGAAACGACCTGCGCACCATGACCAGTGAGACCAAGAGCATCCTGCTGAACACGGAGGTAATTGCAATCGATCAAGACCCGCAGTTCATGCCAGTGACAGAGGTGTCTCATGATGGAGACATCGAGGTGCTGATGCGGCCGCTCCATGACGGCTCAGTTGCCGTGGGCATCTTCAATCGTGGCTCGGCCCCCGCTTCGGGAACATTCCGTTTGGCCAGTCTGCCAGCCGGTTTCCAGGGCAAGCAGATCAGCGTACGCGATCTCTGGCGGCATACCGGTGTCGCCATCAACAACAACAGTTACACAGCCACAGTGCCAATCCATGGCGTGGTCATGCTTCGCTTCACCGCTCGTTGAAGAGGAGAGACGGCGATAGGTCTAGCCACTTCGATTTGAACGAGATAACGTTATCTTGAGGAAAGAAGACAAGGAATCGCAGCGTACTGTTTGGTTGCTACATGGAAGACCGGAGCAATCTGCAAGCTGCCAGGAGGAGAGAAATGATGAACCTGAAACTCACGCGAAGGAATTTTCTGGGCGGAGCGGTCGCCGCCGGCGCCTCCCCACTTCTGCCCGCCGCGGCGCAAGATGCCTCGGCCACAGCAGAGAGCCATCCTGCCCGAGGCGGTTCCGACATAGCCATTGCGGACCTGACCCACGCCTCTGTCGCAAAGGTGCAATGGAAGGCCGAACCCTTTTCCATGACAGAGGTTCGCCTGCTGCCCAGCTTCTGGAAGAACATGATGGAGCTGGATCGAAGCTACCTGTACTCTCTGCCGAATGATCGCCTGGCCTACAACTTCCGCGTGAATGCGGGAATTACCACCGACGCCGATCACTTGGGCGGATGGGAAGCTCCCGACTGCGAGCTTCGGGGTCACTACGTGGGCCACTATCTTTCCGCCAGCGCTCTACTCCACGCCAGCACCGGCGACATGCCCATCAAGGCCAAAGCCGATGATCTCGTTGCCATCCTGGCCGGATGCCAGGCGAAGGACGGCTACCTGAGCGCCTTTCCCGTAACGTTCTTCGGCAAACTCCGCAACCACGAGCAGATCTGGGCTCCGTTTTATACCTTTCACAAGATCCTTGCCGGCATGATCGACATGTACGAGCACACCGGTAACCAGCAGGCCCTTGAAGTCGCGATCGGGATGGGCAACTGGGCGGACAACTACAGCCGGCCGATTCCAGAAGATGAATGGCAACGCATGTTGCTTGTCGAGCAGGGCGGCATGAATGAGGCGGCCTTCAACCTTTACGCCATTACGGGCAATGTCAGGTATAAAGATCTCGCCTACCGGTTCGAGCACAAGAAGATCTTTGATCCATTGGCAGCCAATCAGGATATGCTCGCCGGGAACCATGCCAACACGAACATTCCAAAGGTGATTGGAGCGATCCGGGGCTATGAGCTGACGGGCGACCAGCGTTATCTGACCATCAGCCGGAACTTTTATCGCTTTGTCACGGAGCGCCACGCCTACTGCACAGGCGGTACAAGCAACGGAGAGTTCTGGCATAAGCCGGACGCGATCGCTTCCCAATTGGGGCCCGCGGCCGAAGAGTGCTGCTGCTCCTATAACATGTTGAAGCTTTCACGCCATCTCTTCGGACAAGACGTGAACGCCAGATACTTTGACTACTATGAGCGCGTGCTGTTCAATGTGCGCAACGGCACACAGGACCACAACGGAATGCTGATGTACTATGTCTCGCTGAAGCCGGGGCTCTACAAGACCTTCGGCACGCAGTTCAATTCTTTCTGGTGCTGCACCGGCACTGGCTCAGAAGAGTACGTCAAGCTGAATGACTCCATCTACTTCCACGATGCGGACTCGGTCTATGTCAATCTCTTTATCCCCTCCAGCCTTGACTGGAAGGAACGCGGTCTGCAGCTCAGCCAGACTACGAAGTTTCCTGACGAGGAGCGTACGGTTCTGACCGTGGATGCCGCACCCTCCAAGGCGACGGCGATCAAGATTCGCATACCTTACTGGGCGACGAAGGGCGTCACGATCGCCATCAACGACCAGCCGGTAGCCGTGGAGGCCACTCCTTCTACCTACGTTATATTGCATCACGACTGGAAGACAGGCGACGTGATTACGGTTGATTTGCCGATGCCGCTGCACCTGGATCAGGCCCCGGACGACAAGCAGGTGCAAGCCGCCATGTATGGTCCTCTTGTACTTGCAGTGCGGCAAGGAACGGAAGGCCTGACAAACCGGATGATCTATGGCGACAACGGCCCCTGGCGCTCCGACGATGGTTACCCAATGCCAACCGTCAAGCTTGCTGACGCGGAGAACAAGACTGGCGATGATGCAATCTGGTTGGAACGTATCGAAGGCAGCAAAGAGTATCCTCTCCAGTTCCGCAGCAAAGGAAGGGGCCCGATCCACACGCTGGTTCCGCTCAATCGCATCTTTGACGAGCGTTACTCGGTGTATGTCCGCAATGAAGGCGTGGCCTAGAGTATGTTCGGGAGCGAATTCCGCAAGGCGCTGGGTATCTTAGATTCGGTGAAGATCGTCGCCGGCATCGTGGTCGGCTCCGGCATCTTCATCGTCAGTGCGGAAATTTCACGGCAGGTCTGCGCTGCCGGCGGGCTATTGGTTGCCTGCGTCATCACCGGCTTCTTCACCATCTCTGGAGCAATCAGCTCCTGCGGAACTTTTAACGCGATTCTGTCGGTCGGAGCTCGCGCCTCTTGTGCGGTGACACCGGACGGTCTTTCCTTTCGCCGTGCCAGGGCTCTCAACCGTCAAGGCGTAACCGGACGAGTGCTTGTATTCCAATTCGCTTGGGCTTTGCTGCTGGTATCGCCGCCTGCCAGTAACCCTCGGCTACAAACTAAGGGAGATGTTTCCGGCAGTCTGCCGGGTTCTGTGAACCCTGTAGCACCGATCTTTTATATCGTTACGGCCCCTGGGCTCTTCCGCTTGCACGATACACGGCCGGATACTGTCGGGCCCGACCGATGCTGGGCCCATCCCTCGCGGCCTGCGATGCATCTTGCCGGTGCACTCTTTGTGCTGGTGCTCCTGTTTGCCCACTTTTCGGCAATCATCTGGCTGCGGATCGCTACTTTACTGACCGCCGTGTCTGTCTATGTTCTCTATCGCACAAGTTCGGACACCCGTAACGAGAGCCAGGATGCAGCGCTGGTCGGCTAATAGGTTCACTGACAGCCCTCGCGAGGTTGCCGCATGCAAGAGTATGAGCGGAAAGATGAGGGCCAGAGTGCAATGTGCTGGGAGAGCGCTGGCGGGCTTGCCCCGCCCTCAAGACCCTGTGGGAGCGCTTCGGCTCAAGGATTCTGCCGAGCGACAGACCGCGCGGCGCAAGCTGGATCGGAGTCTTATGCAAAGCAACGTGGAATACGTCATGGCAAACAATTAGCCGGAAAGGTTGTGCCGAATGTCCCTTCAGACCAAGGGCTGCGAGGTCCGCAAAGCTCTCTCTTCTAACCCGCTGCGGCCTGACAGGGCCTTAATCGGGTTGCTTCTGGCTGCACAGGCGCTGCTGGTGTTCGTGGTTCCATCCGGCGTGGCGCAGGCCAGGCACCGGAAGCGACCGCCGGTGCTGGGGCCTGGTCCGATGCTGGACGGGGGCCAGGTTATGTTGAGCACGCCGGATCTGAGTGTGAAGCTTCTGCGTTATTCGGGCACGGTTGCTTCGCTGTCTCCAATCGGCGATCCCGGGTTGGACTATACGCCAGGCGACCTTTTGCGCCAGCGCTCGGCGAACACGTTTTATCACCTTGGCGATTTGGATATTCGATATCGCAGTTTGGGGTCTTCAGCCTGGACTGACGTGTCAACGGCATACAGACGCAGCCCGGTGAGCGACGTATCAACCGGCAAGCATCATTTCAGCGGCGACGTTACATCGAGCTTTCCTGCCGGCACGCCGCTGAAGGTGATGCGGACATGGTCTACCCGGAGTGGAACGCTGGCGCTTCGCTTCACGCTGACGAACACATCCAACAATCCGGTAGAGATTGGCGGGCTGGGAATTGCCATGGTGTTCAACAACATCATGAATGGGCGCACACTGGACCAGGCTTATCATGTTTGCTCTTTTTACGATCCATATATCGGCGAGGATGCCGGTTATGTGCAAGTGATCCAACTCCGCGGGACCGGACCGGTCTTGCTGGTGGTGCCCGACGGTCATACGCCGTTGGAGGCATGGAAGCCCATCCTCGACCGCCGCAACTGGCAGACCGGAGAGGGGTTGCTGGACAACGACCCTACGCCGCGAGGCACTACCTTTGAGGGGTCCTTTGACTGGATGGTCCACAGTAAGGGCTACGCGGATACGGAATGGAAGGGTGTGGACGAGTGGAATCGGCCGACCTCGGCGACGTTGGCCGCCGGCCGAAGCATGACCTATGCCCTCCGCTTTCTGGTGGCCCCGGATGTCCGGCACATTGAGGCGACTCTGGTCCAACATCGAAGGCCGGTTGCGATTGGAATCCCAGGTTACATCCTGCCGCAGGATATGCAGGCCCATCTCTTTCTCCGGTATGGCTTCTCCGTGCGCTCGATCGTGAGCCTGCCTGCAGCTGCGGTAGAGATTCGCGACGAAGGTAAGAATCCGGCCGGTCTGCATGTTTATTCGCTTCGCGGCGAACAATGGGGTAGATTCCGCCTGGTGATCACGTACGCGGACGGCACGGTGCAAACCATAGGCTACCGCACCATCAAGCCGGAGGCCCAAGCGATCGCCGATATGGGGCATTTTCTATTCCATGAACAGTGGTTCGATCAGCAAAATGACCCGTTTCATCGCGCTCCTTCGATCATCAGCTACGACGACGAGGCTGGCCGGCAGGTTACGCAGGACTCACGGGTGTGGATAGCCGGACTGAGCGATGAAGCCGGCGCCGGCTCCTGGCTGGCTGCCGCAATGAAGGAGTATCTCCAGCCGGATCCGGAGGAAATCGCCAAATTGGAGCAGTTTGTCGACGGCGCCCTTTGGGGACATCTGCAGAATAATGGCGGGCCCCATCCTTATGGCGTACATAAGAGCCTGTTCTTTTACCAGCCCGCGCTCGTGCCGGGCTTTCCCTATGATCCAAAGCTGAACTGGACCAGTTGGACGAGCTGGAACAAGGCCGGAGCAGAGGATGTTGGCCGCTCCTACAATTATCCCCATGTTGTGGCGGTCTATTGGTCGCTTTACCGAACCGCGCGCAATACGCAAGGGATGGTGACACACCACGATTGGCAGTGGTATCTGAACCAGGCCTACCAGACGACTATCGCCATGTGCAGGCAAGCGCCTTACTACACGCGGTTTGGCCAGATGGAAGGCACTGTTTTTGTGCGGCTGCTCAACGACCTGAAAGCCGAGGGTTGGACCGACCAGGCAGACAAACTGCAGGCGTTGATGCAAGCTCGCGCCGACTTGTGGAAGACGGAAGCTTATCCCTTCGGCAGCGAGATGCCGTGGGATTCGACCGGGCAGGAAGAGGTGTACGACTGGACGCGTTACTTCCATGACGACCAAAAGGCGGAGGTTACACTTGACGCCATCTTGGCGTACGACCCAACCATTCCAAGCTGGGGATATAACGGAAGCGCCAGAAGATATTGGGATTTCATCTATGGGGGCGATCCGAAGTATGCTCGTATCGAGCGGCAACTGCATCACTATGGTTCGGGGCTCAATGCAATTCCCCTGTTGACCGAGTATCGCTTGCATCCGGATGGTCTCTACCTGCTTCGAGTGGGTTATGGCGGCGTAATGGGTGCGTTGGCGAACATCGACCAGAAGGGCTTCGCCTCCGCAGCCTTCCACTCCTTTCCCGACCTAATGAAGTATGACCCCTATTCCGGCGACTATGGGCCAAACTTCTTTGGCCACGCGATCAATACCGGAACCTACGTTGCCTTCGACAAAGAGATGGGTTGGCTCTGCTTCGGAGGAGATGTCGAAGAACATCATGGCATCGTGCATACGACGGTGCTTGACTCGTCTCGCCGGCGGCTGTTTCTTGCGCCGCTTGGCCTATGGGTGACGCTGGATGCTGGCAAGATGGTCTCTGCAGATTTTGACCCGCGCCGAGACACGGTTACGCTGCATTTGGCCGCGGCCAACGAATTCGTTCGCATGGCCCGGTTGCGTCTGGCGCAGACAGCGGAGAAGCCCGGCCCTGCTTGGACCCCAACGCACAACGCCACGCTGGATGCGGGCGCTTATGTGATCCCGCTGGCCTCCGGCCAGACCACGGTCGTGCTGCGCCGGGCAAGGAGGTGAACGGTACGGCTGTGTAAAAGTTATGGAGCAGGCTGCAGGATCCGGGTTTTGCCTTTGTCTCGATGGACTCTCTGAGCTAGACGCGCTGCTTCTCGATAGCCCTTGGGGTCTCGAAAGCTGAGAAATTCCGGCTCGACGACCCGGAAAGGAGGGGATGACAGAATGGACAGACGTAACTTTATCAAAACCATCACGGCAGGCACGGCAGCGTTGCATACCTTGATAGCCCAGGCAAGTTCTACCGAAGCGGCGAGGCAGGAACGCGGCCTGATTGCGGCTCAAGCGGCGCCGATAGACGGCCACACTCGGTTGGCGGCCTTCGACCGCGACGGGGCTCGCTGGACCGTTTACGAAGACCTGCGTGTACGCGACGGGGTCATCACCTTTGTTTCTTCGGACGGGACGGCCCGAGTACTCCGAAAGACGGCTGAGGCGACTTTCGCTGAGGAGGGTCCGCGGCATCTCGGCCTGGATCTCAAAGAGATCGGGATGGCTGACGCCGATCTGCTGGCAGACAAGCTTTTGGCTCATGGCGATCCATATGAACAGGAGGTACGCCGCGCTGCACCGCCTATGAACTCTGACCACAGCCGTGAAAGACATCCGACGTTTCGACCGGGATGGAATACCATTGTCGGAACCAGGCAGTGCAGCGACACCATGCCCGTCTATCCTGTAGGCAACACGCGCACCTATCATCCACAACAGTACTTCCGGGAGATCACGCTGCAGAGCGCGAATCGGCGTTATGAAGGTCTAGTCGGAGGCTGGATGCCAGCGGTGCGGAAGGTGATCCCAGACCGAAATGGCGGCTACTTTGAGGTTGTCGTGTTTGCTGATGTTACCGCGCATGACCGTTTCATCGTGCAGACATGGCATCGGACCGCGCATATACGCGATGGCGTAATCCTTGGGGTGCAATACGGCTATAGCTATCCGGCATACACCCGGCGCCGACAGCCTCCTCAGCCTGTTGAATTTTATCGTGGAATGCTGAAGTTCGCCGAGTATTGGGAGTGGCTAACACTTGACCTTGCATCCATAGAATTACCCGATGTGAGCTGGACGGACATGGTTCGGTACGCATTCGTGAAGGAGCAAATGGTTCGTCCAGGAGGCATCTACCCCAAGTACGGAGCCGTAGACCGGGACTACTACGGATCAGAGTATGACGGGTTTCAAGACACCTTCACGATGTCGCTCTATGCAAATCTGGAGTGCGGCCGCTTCACGCAGGCTCGCGAGGTCTTGGACAATTACTTTACCTCGTTTACCAATGACTTCGGCATGATCAACATGCGCGGCCCGGAGACAGCGCAGTTTGGGCTGACCCTGTTTCTTGTGGCCCGCTATGCGCAGTTGACAGGAGACACGGCTCTGTTGCTCCGCCACCGGGAGAAGATTGAGGCGACAGCGGCGCTGCTTGCAGAGCTGCACGACGAGAGTTTGCGGCTTCCTCCTGACGATGCTGGATATGGCTTGCTGCATGGCTGGTGCGAATCCGATTCCTGCCTTATGCTTGACCCTGCCGTTTGGAACAAGCCGTACTTTGCCAATAGTGCCTTCGCGGTGCGGGGCTGGAAGGCTATCGCAACCATCTGGACCAAGCTGAAGCTCCAGAACTCCGTCATGCAAGCCGAGGAATGGACGCGCCGTAGCCGGCAGCTACAGACGGCGCTCGTGGCAAGCGTTCGGGCGAATACGTGGCGCGACCGGACACCGCCGTATATCCCGCCGCTACCCGGCGTAAAACTCACGTTTCGTGAATCCATGCTCAAGGAGCATCCGAGCGAGCAAGGATGGGCACATCGTTGTTACACCGAGCTGCTCCTGCCGGATGTATTGCCGGAGGCGGAAGCGAATGCAGTGGTCGATTGCATGCGCGCTTATGGAGCGACCACGCTCGGCGTGGTTGCAAACGTCGAGCCTCCCAATCCTCATGGACGGGCTATTCTGGGCTTCATCTCCTATGGCTACGCGCATACGCTGCTGCGATTGAATCGAATTGAGGAGTACATTCTCTTTCTATATGCCCATCGCTACCACGATCACTCTCGCGGAAGCTGGACGGCTGGTGAAGTCACCGGCATCACCGGCGGCGGAGCGCTGTTTTGCATTCCCGCACAGCAGACCATTCCATTGTTGATCCGCTGGATGATGGTCTTTGAAGAGTACGACGAAAACAGGCTGCACTTTGGCCGTGGTATCCCACGAGATTGGATTCTGCCCGCTAAGCCGATTGAGATTGTTGGTGCTCCTACACGGTGGGGACGAGTCACCTATCGCCTGGAGCTTCGCGGCGCGAATTCGCTGGTCGCCACCGTCGCCTTGCCAACGAGCGGAGACCTACCGGAATACGTACACATAACCTTCCGCGCGCCACGTGGTCGCAATCTTGTTGGCGCGACAATCGACAGCCGAGTTGCGACATTGGAAGGACCGCACCAAGATGCCATTGTTGTGCGGCCGGATGGTCATCGGCACTTGGTGGCCGCCGTGCGGCTTGCTTAGTCTCTTCGCGCCGTCAAGACTCCTGCTTGATCGCTTGATCCGTGCAATAAAGCAAGAGCCGCCTGCCAACGGCAGGCGGCTCTTGCTTTCAAGGGACAGCGCTTTGCATTTGCTGCTCAGAACTCTACGTTGGCACGAAGCTCGATCTGCCTCGCTCCTATGCCAAAGGGAGTAGCTGTAGTGCCAAAGGTGGTGTCTTGCACTCCGGAATCCAAGCCTATCCATGAAGGATGGTTGAACGCATTGAGAAATACGCCTTCGAATTTAAAACTGATATCCGCCTTGATTGGAATTGTCTTGTTGAGCGAGAGGTCTGTGTCGAAGTTGGTCGGGTCATGCAACCAAAGCAGCCTGCCGAACTGACCGGGAGTTGAGGCAGGGCTAATATAGTTGGTGTTGGATTGTCCCGTTATCTGGTTGATGTACTTCGAGGAGAAAAGACTGACATAAGGCTTGCCTAGGATCCGCCGAGCATGCATTTGATGCTGCAACTGACTTGGGGTAACGTTGGTGAGCGTAATCCCGGAGTCATTCTGGTTAAAGGTCGATGTTCCGCCAACGAAGAGGTGTGGCTCGCCGCTTTCGTAGGTTACAATGGCACCTAAAGTCCATCCACCTACGATTGAGTTTAGAAGTCTGTTCTGGTTCAGGAACGGCTCACCCCTGCCGAAAGGAAGATCATAGGTGCCGCTGGCATGGAAGACATGGCGAACATCAAAGGCGCTTGGAAAGTAGTTCAATCTCTCGTCCCGCAGTGTATAGAAGCCGGGGGCGCTGTTACTGCGGCCTGCATAATATCCGGGGGCCGTGCTGCCTTGCACGGTTACACCAAGCGAGTGAGAGTAGGTGTAATTCGCGTCAAATTGCATGCCGTGATTCATGTTTTGCCGGAAATCGACTTGCAGCGCATTGTAATTTGAATATCCTGCATTGGTCATCTCCAAAGTGCCGGCTCCGGCTACGTACGGATTTTCTTGGAAGAAGTTGCTGGGATAGTTACCGCTTCCAGGAATTCCTTGCGCGGCGCATGGGCTAAAGGTCGCTCCAATCAGCGAGCATAAATAGGTGGAGTTGCCTGCCAGTACATTGGCGAAGGCGCCGGCTTGCCCTTGTTGTAAGTACGTAATGAACTGTCCATTGGTGTAGTTGGCCTGCAGGCCCGACGTTGCAAAGGCTTGATCGAAGATGGGCGTAGGATTGGGCCCCTGAAAAGTTGTCCCTCCAGAGGCGGCTAGGTTCTTCTGAGCATTCTGAAATTGGGTAAGGAAGCCGTTCTCGAAGATGTTTACCTCGTTAAAGTTTTCGGTCAACCACTGATCCTTTGAAACGTTGCCTACGTAGCGCACTTCGAGCACATTGTTGGGGCTTAATTCACGTTGAATGCCAAATTCCCACGATTCAATATAAGGTTGCTTGATGTTGGGGTTGAAGGTGGAGTAAGTGGTGCCGGTAAAGGTTTGGAAGGACTCAGGTATAATCGGTTGAAACGGGTTTGGAGAGGTGGATGCAAGCGCCGGCAGAGATCCGCCGAGTATGACGGATCCTGCATTATAGAAGCCTGGTCCTGGTGTAAACCCAGCAGTTGGAGCAACCGGATTCGCGTAGAAGTAGGTGTTGAAGTTCGCGCCGCTGTTGGAGCCAATGCTCCAGAAGTTCTGCGCTCCTTCGGTGTAGTTCTTGAAGGTGAAGCTGCCGCGGATGACGCTCTTACCCGCACCGATGAGTCTTCCCAACATGCTGTCTGAAGTGTCTCTCGGGTTCCAAGCAAAGCCAAAGGTCGGCTCCGGATGGACATACGTCGGAG
This sequence comes from Granulicella sp., assembly GCA_027335345.1. Classification (GTDB taxonomy): domain Bacteria; phylum Acidobacteriota; class Terriglobia; order Terriglobales; family Acidobacteriaceae; genus Granulicella. Next base: position 28,245 of record DAHWOF010000057.1, read on the forward strand.
CGTACCCGTAGGCATGAGGTCCTTCAACCGGATCCTGAACGCCGCTTAGATTGCCTGGCTGGAAGAGCGCGCCGACCGGGGTTGGCCCCCAGAGGTCTGGAATGGTCGGGTGTGTATAGAAGCCGGTTTCGTCCTTAGATGCTCCCGTGAAATCCCAGCGAAGTCCCAAATTGAGAGTTAGGCTTGGCGTTTTTCTCCATTGGTCCTGAACGAAGAGTGCTGATTGTGTCAGTCTTTCGTGGAGATCGAACGTGATTCCTGGTTCAAACTGCTTCGTCCTCTGATTTACAAACTCTCCAAGGCTGTAGTAGGTCAGGCGTCCATTCAAGGTAGCGTACAGGCCTTCTACGTCGTTCGCCGCAGAGGTTGGACCGTTTGCAACGGCGTTGGCCAAGGCCGTTTCCACCGGGTCTCCCTGGCTGATTCCATTTACGCCAATATAGGGTACAAACTGATTATTGTAGTAGTGATCTACCTCGGTGCTATCCTCGACGCCAAAGACGAAGTTGTGGCTTCCATGCGACCAGGAGACTTGGTCCTTAATGCTCCCCACAGGATATAGATACCCACCCTTGAGGGGCAGGAAGTCGTTGATGCCGCTGTTCAGATTGAAACCGAAGGCGAGATCGCCTTGCTGCATCATAGCTGGAGTAGGCGTTTCAATGCCTTGGGAATCGTAGACCAGGCCGGTGTACAGGTAACCGACGCGGAAAGCGTTCACCAGGGTCGGCTTCAATATCCAATCAAAGCCGGCAACAACCTGATAATTTCTGCTTTTATCACTGGTGCCCTGATTGGCAAAGAGTGGCCCGGGGTAGGGTGGTGCGCCAGTATTGTTGTAGTAATAGTTTGATTCCACTGCCGTTCCGGTAAGACGAAAATTCTTCGAGACGTCATAGTCAATACGTGCGGTGGGGAATCGCTTGATGATGGATTCGTGGTTGTAAAAGCTCAGCAAGTTATGGTTGGCGTCATAGGGACTGATCGTGACTCCGGGAAGGCTTTCGGTACTCGTAATGTTTGCCAGATCTTGTGCGATGATCGGATTTATAGTCCCGGAGCATGTAGAGCATCCGGCGCTTGCACCCACCTGGAGCACATTTGTCGTCTCAACCGCGTTGGTGGTCGCGTTGTTATA
>DAHWOF010000079.1 GCA_027335345.1 Granulicella sp.
GAACAAGCTGACGGTGTTCCTGAAGTATCCGGAGCTGGAGCTGAGCACCAATCTGGCCGAGAATGCGATGCGCTCAATTGCGCTTGGCAGAAAAAACTGGCTGCATCTGGGCAGCAAGCAAGCCGGGCCCCGGATCGCCGCCATTTTCTCGGTGGTTGAGAGCTGCCGCAGGCTCAACATCCCCGTCCGCAAATACCTTGGCCAGGTCCTCCCCGGGCTGGCCAACCGCTCCATCCAATCCCTCGCCGAGCTAACTCCCACAGCCTACGCCGCCAAACCAGCCAGCTGACTTACTCACTCCGCGCTCTGCCGTCAACCGTGTACTCGCCCGGATGGATACGGTTCGTCAATCACATCGAGATGAATCTTGATGGTTGGCATGCCGATGCGGGCAACGTCGATCTCTCTCGCCAGATAGCGTCCTTCAAACTTTACGATGGAGTTCAACGTGATCTGCACCGAGGGCATGATCTTCATCCGGAGATCATGCCTGCCGGTGTCAAAGCAGTATTCCGATACCATTGGGTTCCGGCTAAAGTTTTTGGGGATCAAACAATTCAGCGCAACATGGCTTTTCCGGAAAGTTATGGCGCGCAGAGGGATAGAGGCCGGATCCCGTGCAAGTTTGATCGGGTTGCCGACCATCTGAGCTATGAGAACGTAGATCCAATCGGACACACCGTGATTGTTGAGCGCAAAGGTGCCCTTTGGCGTATCCCAATACGTTTGCTGAAGGTTCGGAGACCCAAAGGTCTGCTCCCACTGATGAGGACCTGCCCACCACTCTTCCCAGGTCCCTTGCTCGCTCGTCTTGCCGTCGCTCGTCAGCATCTGCCACGTTGCCCGTACATGCCAAGGCTCCCCGTTTGGCTCATGCAGGCCATTCTCCTGATGTGCCGCGACTAAGAACTGGCCAAGGTCGTTGGAGGCTTGCGCCGGCTGGCTGGGACTGGTCGGAGTCTGCGCCAGGCTAGCTGGAAGAATGAAAGGTAGGAACATAAGCAGTGCAGCCAAGCTGACTGGAGGGTTCATGAGGTTACTTGCGCTCATTTGACAACGAATGGGAGCCAAGACCGGAGGAGGTCCAAATTGCTTGGCTCCTTTGCGCAGAAGTATACCCGATGGCGAACTCGCCAGCGCGCACAGACCGCTCTGCAGCCGCTTGGTGTCTGTAGATCAGCGGAAAGCGCCAGGGTCGCTCCGGGCCAGGCTCGCGGTTTGAGCCACATCGCGGAGCGCAGACGCATCGGTGCACGATGCTATTCGTGCGTGGAGATGCCGAGGGCCTTCATCTTGCGATAGAGATGGGATCGCTCCAGGCCGAGGAACTCGGCGGCGCGGCTGACGTTGCCGTGGCAGCGGTCCAACTCCTTCAGGATGTAGTCGCGCTCATAGGCTTCGCGGGCCTGCTGCAGGGTGGAGAACTCCTCTCGCGCCGCGCCCGGGACGCGGGAAGATGCGCCTTCCGTACGCTGAACCAGCATGGGCAGATGCTTGGCTTCAATGCGCTGGGTCTTGGGGTTGAGAATCAGAACACGTTCGATGACGTTGCGCAGCTCGCGGACATTGCCCGGCCAATGGTAGTGCTGGAGCGCAGTGATGGCGGCCTCGGCGATCTCGACGTGCGCCCGGCCATACTGCTGGCCGAACTCGGAGAGAAACTCGTGCGCGAGCAAGGGAATATCCTCCTTGCGATCGCGCAGAGGAGGAACGTAAAAAGGTATGACGTTGAGGCGGTAAAAGAGATCCTCGCGGAAGTTGCCGCGGGCGATCTCCTCTTCCAGATCCTTGTTGGTGGCGGCAATGACGCGGGTGTCCACGTGGACGGGCAGTGAGGCTCCGACGGGATAAAAGCGCTGCTCATCGAGGGTGCGCAGAACCTTGGCTTGGGTCTTGAGGCTCATATCTCCCACCTCATCCAGGAAGAGCGTGCCACCGTCCGCGCGCTCGAAAGTGCCGCGCTTTTCGCTGGGCTGATTCGGCCCACCGGGGCCGGCCCCGTGGCGGTAGCCGAAGAGTTCGGTCTCAATGAAGTCTTCCGGAATCGCGGCGCAGTTCAATTCAACGAAGACGCGGTCACGACGCAGTGATTCGGCGTGCATGGCGCGGGCGATGAGTTCCTTGCCCGTGCCGGACTCGCCAAAGATAAGCACGCGGCCGTTAGTGGGAGCCATGAGCTTGATCTGTTGACGAAGAGCCTTGACGGAGATGGACTCCCCGGTGATGTTGCCTTTGGTGAGCTGGCGGGCGAGTTCCTGGTTGTCTTCACGGAGTTGGTGAGCCTGGATGGCGTTGCGCAGAGCCAGCAACGTACGCTCCATCGAGAGCGGCTTCTCCAGGAAGTCGAAGGCGCCGAGCTTGGTGGCGCGAACCGCGGCTTCAATGGTGCCGTGGCCGGAGATCATGATAACCTCTGGCGCGCCTGGGCGCGGTGGCGCATTCTGGGACCTGTCACCGCGGATCGAGGAGAGAACATCCAGGCCGTCGCCGTCGGGGAGCCAGATATCAAGAAGAACAGCTTGAAAGTCAGCGTCGCGAACCAGTTCGAGGGCTTCGGCGGCGGTGCCGGCAGTAGTGATGGCGTAGTTCTCCTCACGCAGGATGGCTTCCAGGGATTCGCGGATGTCGGCTTCGTCGTCGACGATAAGAACGTGATTCAAGCAGAGATACCTTCCGGCTGATGGGGAATCTCCGGCGCCGGCGGGGCGCTGGAGATCTCGGATACTTCCGTGGCGGTGCGGAGTTCCATGATGAAGCGAGCACCTGTGGGAAGGTTCTTTTCCGCCCGGATGGAGCCATGGTGCTCTTGCACGATCTTGGCGGCGATGGACAGTCCAAGGCCGGTTCCGCGCTGCTTGGTGGAGAAATACGGGAGGAAGAGACTCTCACGCATCTCGTCGGTAAGGCCGGGGCCGGTATCCGCAATAGCCAACTCGACCATGCCCGAGGAGAGAGTGCGGGTAGACAGGTGCAGTTCGCGTAGGAGACTGTCTTGCATCGCCTCGGCAGCGTTGTCGATGAGGTTGGAGAGAGCGCGCTTGAGGGCCTCCGGGTCGGCTAGCACCAGAGGAAGTCCGGGCTGCAGATCGCGGTATACGCGAATGTTTCCCAATCGGCCGGCAAAGAGAGCCAGAGAGTTTTCCACGATCACGTTGAGACTGAAGGGCTGCGGACGCGAACTGGGAAACTCTGCGAGCGCGGAGAACTGATCTACCAACGAACGCATCGTCTCCACGGAGGCCGTGATGATCTCACTGGAGTGCTGGATCACAGCCGGAGAGGGTGAGTCCAGGTGGTGCTGGGTAAGCAGGGTGCTGATGCGGACGATGTGGCGGCGAATCAGTTCGGCGTTGAGAGAGATGGGAGTAAGAGGGTTCTTGATCTCGTGCGCAACCCGGCGAGCGACCTCCTTCCAGGCGCTTTGCTTCTGGGCACGGAGCAGCTCAGTGGCATCTTCCAGCACCAGAACATAACCGAGATGCTCGCGGATGGGCCGTTCCGTGTCCAGCGGGCCAGGCGCGCCTGGAGCAAAGTGACCTGTAGCTGCGCTGGACTGGCCTTCCAGAAGGGCCACCGTCGCGGCCAGATGGAGAACGCCGGTACTGGACTGCATCTGCATCTCTGAGGAGGCAGAGCCCATGCGATGAGCACGGCGGAGGAGGTGGTCGAGGTTATCGACAATGTCCTCCGGGAGAACGGCGGAGAGCGGCAGACCGACGAACTGGCGCTGGCCGCCGGGGTCCAGCATCTCGGAGAAGGCTCGGTTCGCCAGTAGAATCTGGCGATCCGCCGAGAGGGTGACAACACCAGAGGGGATGGTCTCCAACATCGTCTCCAGTTCGTTACGGCGGGCCTGAAGGGCTTGATTCAGGTCGGAGAGCTGTTCGCTGGAGCGCGCAGCGGCGGCGTGGGCGCTCTCCAGATCGGCGGCCATGGCGTTGAAACGTTCCACCAACTCGCCAAGCTCCTCGGTGACGGACTGGCCGACACGGTGAGCGTAATCGCCGGCAGCGATAGCCTCCATGGCGTCGGCCAGGGATTCAACCGGCCGGGTAACCTGCTTGCTCAGGTTAAGCGCCAGCCAGCAGCCGGCAAAGAGCGCTAGTGCGGTGGTGAGCAGAAGAAAGCCCATGTAGAGGCTGCGAACCTCGCGACGCTCCCGATAGAGCATCCAGTAGGCGGCTGCGGATCGGCTAAGGCGCTCTGAGACTGCGGAGATCCCGGCAGGGATGGGAAGAGCGGCTACCACCAGACCACCGCGAGGGAGGGCGGCTGTGGCCAGGGTGTATTCGCTGCCTGAAAGAGCATAGAAGGGCTCATCCGTGCGTTGCGCCGCCCGCAGAATTGCCTCCAGAGTGGGCCCTTGCAACCGGGAACCGGGCCCGGATTTCGACTCAGAGGAGTTATCCGAGGCGGATTCAGCCGGCTGAATGGGGCGCAATACGGCTTGGCCGGAAGGATTGCGCGGAACATCCAGCGAGGCAACAGGTTCTCCATTTCTGTACAGAACGACGAAGCCCCCCTGGAGCGTCACCTCATGACGCCGCAAAATCTGGTCAATCTGCGCCAGGGACGCGGGCGAGAACTGCGGGCTGCTCTCCGTGAGGTTGGAGAGCTCGACGGCGATGGAGTCGGCTTCCGAGCGGGCGTTGGCATCTACGTACTGATAGAGCTCAAGGGCCATGCGATTCGCATCCTGGCGCATCTGGGTAACGGGCTGGGAAAACCAGCGATCGACGGCGCGATTCATCAGCAGATAGCTGAAGAGAAACATGAAGACCAGGGGGACGACAGAGACCAGAAAAGCTCCCCAGAGCATGCGAGTGCGCAGGCGTGTGCCCAGAACCTGGCTGCGTTGATCCGCATAGAGCTTGAGCACGTTGCGGACCAGCAGCACCAGCACGCCTATGAAGAGCAGAAAGGCCAGCACCGAGAGGCTTACAAAGACTTCTGTCTGGAGCAGTGAGCTGGGATTGAGGAAGTTGAGATTGAAGGCATTGAGGGCAGCCAGTGCCAAAAAGAGCACCAGCAGGCTCGCGCTAAGCACGATGACCAGCAAGCGACGCCGATTGGCCGCAACTCCCATGCGAGCAAGTTTACTCGCTTTCCGATAGAGGATTTGGCCGGCAGCAGGGCGAGCCCGGTGAGAACCGGCCAAGCGATCTGCCGAAGCGGGAGGAGGGTGGGTCTTTTGGCAGGCTTGCGCCCCCAACTCGTATGATGACACTCGAACCCTTATGACCCTGCCATACCCTCTCGCTCGACAACCTCTCTCGGCAAACGCTCCTGTGCTTCGCGTCGAGAACCTCTGCAAGCACTATGGCCAGGTAGAGGCGATCAAAGGAATCTCCTTTCGGGTCTTCCCCGGAGAGATCGTAGGACTGCTGGGCGTCAACGGCGCCGGGAAGACCACGACCATCAGCATGCTGCTGGGGGTGCTGGAGCCCACCGCCGGTTCCATTGAATTGAGTTCGGTGAATCTTCTGCGCCACCGTTCGCAGGCCCTTGCCGAAACCAACTTTGCCGCGGTGTACGCTCCGCTCCCAGGGAACCTTACCGTCTACCAGAATCTGCGCGTGTTCGCGCTCCTCTATGGCGTCCAGGACTTCTCCGCACGTCTACAATCAGTACTGGACGCCTTTGACCTGCATCGATTTCGAGATACCAAATGCGGGGTTCTCTCCTCTGGGGAGCAGACGCGCGTGGGCCTGGCCAAGGCTCTGCTCAGCCGCCCCCGCGTGCTGCTTCTCGATGAACCCACCGCCTCGATTGATCCAGCCAGCGCTCGGGAGATTCGCACGACAATCCGCCGTTTCGCCGCCCAGGAGCAGACCGGCGTCCTCTGGACATCCCACAACATGTATGAGGTGGAGGAGGTCTGCTCACGGGTTTTGTTCCTCTACCAGGGAGAGATCGTTCTGGAGGGTGATCCGCGCAAGCTCCCCTCGGAGTACGGCAAGCCCACCCTGGAAGATCTGTTCATCCTTGTCACCCGCCAGCCACTCAATCGGGAGCAGAGCTGGAGAGCCAGACCGTCATGAATCCTGCCCGCATCGCCGCTATCCTGCTGCGCCAGCTCTATCTTTATCGGGGCAGCGCTGCGCGCGTAGTCCCACTCTTCGCCTGGGTGACCATCGATATGGTTCTTTGGGGGTTCATGACCAAATTTCTCAGCTCACTGGCCCACACCACGTATCGCTTTGTTCCCGCCCTTCTGGGAGCCGTTCTCTTCTGGGACTTCATGACCCGGGTGATGCAGGGAGTGACCACCGCGTTCTTTGAAGACGTCTGGTCGCGCAATTTTCTCAACATCTTCGCAACCCCCATCACCATGTCTGAGTACATTGCGGGTCTTTTGCTCTCCAGCCTTTCCACCAGCCTGGTCGGGCTTGGGGTCATGATCGCAGTGGCCAGCGCCGCCTTTGGGCTGAGCTTCGCCGCTTACGGCGTCATCGCCCTGCCCTTTGTTTTCGTGCTGCTGCTCAGCGGCATGGCCCTGGGGGTGACAGCGATCGCCATCGTCCTCCGCTTCGGACCCGCTGCGGAGTGGTTCATCTGGCCGATCCCAGCGCTGCTCTCCCCCTTCGCCTGCGTCTATTACCCGCTCTCTACCCTCCCGATCCACCTGCAGTGGTTCGCTCGGCTGTTGCCCCCGACGTACGTCTTTGAGGGCCTGCGCGCGGCAGTGGCAGGGCACGGATTCAAGGGATCTCTGCTGGTCACTGCCCTTCCGCTTGCCGGCGCTTATATCCTTCTGGCCTACGGGATCTTCGCCCGGGTCTTCCGTCATGCCCTCCAAAGCGGGCTGATCACCCGCTACAGCGCCGAAACAGTCTCGTAGAGCCAGGTAGGCTCCCGCTACGGAAGCGACCACGGTATGAGACCGCTCCGCCCGGTCACGCGAGCAGCTCGCGTACCGGGGTGAACTCGCGGTTCTGGGCGAGAGCGACCGCTCTGTAGGTAAGGGAGCCCTGGAAGGTGTTGACCCCTTCTGCGATGCCTGCGTCCTCTCGTATGGCGGCGTTGGCGCCGCGTTGGGCGAGCTTCATGACGTAGGGAAAGGTGGCGTTGGTCAGGGCCAGTGTGCTCGTGTTGGGAACCGCCGCGGGCATGTTGGTGACGCAGTAATGAACCACGCCCTCCAGTAGAAAACTCGGCTCGGAGTGGGTGGTGGGGTGCGCCGTCTCGATACAGCCGCCCTGGTCGATGGCGACGTCGACGATGACCGCTCCCTTGCGCATCTTGGCCACCATGGCCCGAGTGACGATCTTGGGAGCGGCGGCGCCCGGAATCAGGACGCCGCCGATCACCAGATCGGCCTCGGCCACTGCCCGCTCCACGTTGTACGCGTTGGAGTACAGGGTTTTGAGACGGCCGGAGAAGATGTCATCCAGTTCGCGCAGGCGGTTCAGGTTCAGGTCCACCAGGGTAACGCTCGCTCCCATGCCCAAAGCAACTTTGGCTGCATTGGTTCCGACGATGCCGCCACCGATGATGCAGACTTTGCCGGGAGGAACGCCCGGGACGCCCCCCAAAAGGACTCCGCGCCCACCGTGCTCCTTCTCGAGATAGGCGGCGCCCACCTGTACGGAGAGCCGTCCGGCTACCTCAGACATCGGAGTGAGCAGAGGAAGACCGCCGGAGCCATCGCGGACGGTCTCATAGGCGATCCCGGTCACCTTTTTCTCTAACAGGGCTCCGGTGAGCTCGCGCACCGGAGCCAGGTGCAAGTAGGTAAACAGGACGAGCCCGGGACGGAAGTAGGCATATTCCGTTTCGACCGGCTCCTTGACCTTGACCACCATGTCCGAGGGCGTCCAGACGGCGGCGGCATCGGGGACGATAACCGCACCAACAGCCTGGTAGTCCGCGTCCGGAAAGGAGGAGAGGGCGCCGGCATCATGCTCGACCAGAACCTGATGGCCCGCATCCACAATGGCTTTGGCTCCTGCCGGGGTGATGCCGACGCGGCTTTCGTGGTCTTTGACTTCCTTGGGAACACCGATGATCATCCTAGACTCTCCTGAAGTGGGTGGTGCTTGTCGCTCTTCCAGACTCTTTCATCTCTCGTCGGGAAAACGTCTTGAGTATAGCTGTCTTCAGCCCCTGCCGGGAGAGAGCCCTCGCAGGCCGTACAATGGAAGGGCCGGGTTAAACTCAATTTTCTCTCTTTACTCTAGGAAGCTGATCGGTCTCATGTCCTCGAAAAACTTTCAGATGCGGACCTCGCGTGTAAGCAATATGCGGTCCATCTTTTCGCTGTTCTCCAGCGATCTTGCGATTGATCTTGGGACGGCCAACACGCTGGTCTTTGCTCATGGCAAGGGCATCATCGTCAATGAACCGTCGATCATCGCGGTCAACCGCGTCACCGGCGAGGTGGAGGCTGTGGGCAAGGAGGCGAAGGAGATGCTCGGCCGGACGCCGGGTAACATCATTGCCATTAAGCCCATGAAGGATGGTGTGATCGCGGACTTCAAACAGACCGAAAAGATGCTGAATTACTTCATCCAGAAGGCGCATAACCGCAAGATGATGGTTCATCCGCGGATCGTCATCGGTGTGCCCAGCGAGATCACCCAGGTGGAAAAGCGGGCCGTCATGGATTCGGCCTATCGCGCCAAGGCCAGCGAGGTGCATCTGGTGGAGCAGGCGATGGTGGCGGCCATCGGAGCGGGGCTGCCCATCACCGAGCCCGGCGGCAATATGGTCGTCGATATCGGCGGTGGAACCACAGACATTGCCGTCATCTCGCTGGCCGGGATCGTATACTCGCGGTCGGTGCGCATGGCCGGCAACCAGATGGATGAGGCCGTGATGACCTACCTCAAGCGCAAGTACAACCTGCTGGTGGGGGAGCGCACGGCCGAACAGATCAAGATTGACATTGGCTCGGCCTACCCGCTGGACAAACCCCTATCCATGGAGATCAAGGGACGCAACCTGATTGAAGGCGTGCCGAAGACGATTACCATCGACGATACGGAGATCCGCGAAGCTCTGGGCGAATGCATTGCGACCATCATGAATGCGATTCGCGTGGCGCTGGAGCGCACCCCGCCGGAGTTGTCCGCGGATATCTCCGACCGGGGAATCGTGCTTACCGGCGGAGGAGCGTTGATCAAAAACCTGGATAAACGCATTCGTGAGGAGACGGGGCTTCCCGTGACGATCGCCGATGACCCGCTGGCCAGCGTGGTGCTGGGTACCGGAAAGATGCTCTCCGACTTCCGGCTGCTGCGCAAGATTTCGATCGATTGACGCAAATCCCGTCACTGCCTTCGCCTGGCGCAGGAGCTCGGCTTTCCTTCCAGCTTTCTCACTCCAGCATCGTCGCTCCAAGATCATCGCTCTAAGATCGTCGCTATGCGATGCCGAACCGCCGCCGGGCACATCCGGCTTCAGTCTTGCCCGCACCGCGGCATTCATCGGCCACAAGTTTTCCACCCTCTCGCTGTGTGACAAACGTCATGGCCGATTGCTGACACACTACACTCCCATCAGGAAAGCGGGTTCTCCATACTCAGTCTGGTAGTCACCACGATCTGAGGAGGCCCGATGCCCTCTGCCGCGCAAACCGTTGCTTCGCTGAAAAATACCACCAAGCGGTACAAGAACGGTGTCACCGCCGTTGACCATCTGTCACTCGACTTGAGCAGTGGCCAGGTGATTGCTCTGCTCGGCCCGAATGGCGCCGGCAAGTCAACCGCCGTCAAGCTGATGATGGGCCTCAGCGCGCCAACCTCGGGTACGGTGAGCATCTTCGGATCCGACCCGCGAAATCCGCACACGCGCCTGCGCACCGGCGTGATGCTGCAGGTGGGCCGTGCGCCGGAGATGCTGCGGGTTCGCGAGCACATCAACATCTTCCGCGGCTACTACCCCAACCCCACGCCTTACTCCAATCTGGTGAAGGCCGCTGCGCTGGAGGGCCTGGAAGAGCGATTTTTCGGGCAACTCTCCGGCGGACAAAGACAGCGGGTGCTCTTCGCCATAGCGCTGGCCGGGGACCCGGACCTGGTTTTTCTCGACGAACCCACCGTCGGGCTGGACATCGAATCGCGCCGCGCGATGTGGGCAGAGATCCGCGCGCTGGCCGCGCGCGGTTTAACCGTTTTGCTCACCACGCATTATCTGGAAGAAGCCGACGCTCTGGCGCATCGCATCATCGTCATAAACAAGGGCAGGATCATCTGCGAAGGCGCCCCGGCGGGAGTAAAGTCGATGGGTGCCGGCTACCGCTCCGAAACTACGGGCGGCTTCAAGATCGTCCGCTGCGCCACAACCCTCACTGCGGACCAGCTGCGTGCCATGCCCGGCGTCCTTGCCGTCTCCCTGGCCGGTCACCTCACAGAGATAACCACAGAGCAGCCCGAAGCTGCTCTGCGCGAGATGCTCGCTCTCGATCGGTCGCTGAGTGCGCTGGAAGTGGAATGCCCCGCACTGGAAGATGCCTTCCTTACCCTCACCTCAGAAAACTGAACGGAGCCAGCCATGTCTACCCCCTCAGTCAGTCTCCCCATCGATTCCAGTGCCAGCCCAACCTCGCGGGCCATTCGCATCTTTCTCACGGAGATCCGCTACGAGGTGCTGAGAGCCCTCCGCACGCGAGCCTTCTCCCTCTCTTCCATCGGCTTTCCCGTCATGTTCTATTGCCTCTTCGGCCTGATGATGAACCGCAACGAAACCATCGGCACGGTAGCTGTCGCCAAGTACCTGCTTGGCGGCTATGCCATCTTCGGCTCGCTCGGCGCAGCCATCTTCGGCATCGGCGTGGGAGTCGCCCTGGATCGCTCCGCCGGATGGCTGGAGCTGAAACAGGCAAGCCCGATGCCGCCACTCGCCTACGTGTTGTCCAAATTGTGTATGGCGGTTGCATTTTCCCTCATCATCGTTTCAATTCTGACGCTGCTCGGCATCTCCATCGGCCATGTGCGGATCGCGCCCTTGGCGTTCGTTCGCATCCTTGCCATCGCCTCTCTCGGCGCGGCTCCCTTCTGCTGCCTCGGCCTTGCCATGGCATTTCTGGTCCCACCTACGTCCGCGGGGGTATCGCCAACCTGATCTACCTGCCCATGAGCTTCCTCTCTGGCCTCTGGGTCCCGCTGCAGTTTCTTCCTCATGTCATACAGCAGATCGCCCCCGTCTTTCCAACCTTCCATCTTGCACAGATCATGTACGCTCCTCTCGGCGCGCCGTCCCAGGGTACCTTCAACGGCCACATCCTCGGACTGCTGGGCTTTACGCTGATCATGCTCGGCATCACCTGGATCGCCTTCCGACGTCAGGCCGAGAACGCGTAATCTGGTACGAAAATCCCATGTTTTCACCCCTGGAATACCTGAACAATGCGAGGCGGAAGATGAAGAACAAGGGGGCTAGCCTCTTCTGGCTTATCTACACTGTTTTTTTGTTCGTTGATCCCGCCTTCAATCCTAGCCTGCGCCACTGGATTGGGACGCTGGTTGTATTTGCGGTCTTCCTTGTCGTCTATTACGTCTACTCCGTCTCCTGCAGCAAGCGTTGGCGATACGGGATGGTGGGCATCATCTTCCTCCTCGGAGCTCTCAGCGTTCCCTGAAACTCCGGCGGCATCAACTTCTTCATCTACGCCGCAGCCTTGCTGCCGTTTGTGGATGATGAAGCGTACGTCACGATTGGCTTCATCGCCTTCGAATGTGCCACCCTGCTTGCCGAGGTTTACTCTCTTCACGCTCTTGGCTGGAACGTTGCACCCGCCATCGGCTGGATCGGATCATTCCTAGCCCTCGCCATTGGTGGGGGCAATCTGCTCTTTGCGAAACAACACAAGGCGAACGCCAGGCTACGCATGGCTAAGGAAGAGATTGCTGTGCTCGCTGCTGTCGCCGAAAGCGAACGCATCGCGCGCGACCTCCATGACGTTCTTGGCCACACGCTTTCGCTAATCGTGCTGAAGAGCGAGCTTGCGGGGCGGTTGACCGCCCCTGGAGTTTCTACATTTGCTCAAGCAGCGGCGGCGTGGAGCAGTTGGGGCGGGCTGAAATTGAGGGCAAAGGGATCGAGCAGGGTAGTTGGCTGGGTCATTTCCTTACGTAGTAGGGTAATGAGGTCCAAACAGGAAGG
>DAHWOF010000100.1 GCA_027335345.1 Granulicella sp.
CGGTTATAGAAGGGAGCTCCCATGGTGACCTTGGAGCCCTGAACGTACTCCGAGAGCACCGGGAAGAGCGTACCCCAGAGGACGGTGAAGCAGGCCGCCAGCAGAACGAGGTTGTTGAAGAGGAAGGAACTCTCGCGGGAGACCAGCGATTCGAGATGATTCTCTGCGCGCAGGTGGTCGCGGTTATAGAGAAAGGTGAAGATGCAGACCGCCGCGACGATGACCAGGAACCAGATGAACCAGTTGCCGATGGAACTCTGCGCGAAGGCATGCACGGAACTCACCAATCCGGAGCGCGTCAGCAGGGTCCCGAGGATGGTGAGCATGAAGGTGACGAAGATCAGCCATACGTTCCATGTCTTCATCATGCCGCGCTTCTCCTGCATCATCACCGAGTGCAGGAAGGCGGTTCCGGTAAGCCATGGCATCAGGGACGCGTTCTCCACCGGGTCCCATCCCCAGTATCCGCCCCACCCCAGGACAGCGTAAGCCCAATGCATGCCGAGAAGGATGCCGCAGGTAAGAAAGAGCCATGTGACCATGGTCCAGCGGCGAGTGATCGCAATCCACTTCTCGCCGGGGTAACGCATCATCAGTGCTCCCAGGGCAAAGGCGAAGGGAACGGAGAAGCCAACGTAGCCGAGATAGAGCATGGGGGGATGGATAACCATCTCCGCATACTGGAGCAGCGGATTGAGGCCGAATCCGTCCGCCGGTCCCACGCCGCCGGGAACGATGGCGAAGGGCGGGGCTACAAAGACCACCAGCAACAGGAAGAAGATCTGAACACCGGCCAGAATGGTGGAGGCATAGGCGTGCAGGGTGATGTCAGTCTTGTGGCGCAGGCGAAGGACGAAGCCATAGCCGGTGAGCAGCCACGCCCACAGAAGCAGGGAACCCTCCTGCCCGGACCACAGCGCAGAGAACTTGTAGTACCAGGCAAGATCGCGGCTGGTGTGATGAAGGATGTAGTCGACCGAGAAGTCGTTGGTGAAGGCGGCCCAGATCAGAGCGAAGGCGGCGCAGGATACGGCAATGAAACTGGCCATCCCTGCGCGGCGAGAGGTTTCACGAATGCGTTCCGGAGCCACGGCAAGAGCTCTTCCACCGGCAATGGCCCACAGAGAGAAGCCACCAGCCAGAAATGCATAGATGGAAAGCCCCAGAGCCAGGAGAAGAGAGGCGCTGCCGAAAAACGGCATAGGGTGGGACATGGATGGACACTTCCTTCAAGGATTATTCTCTCAGAATCCGGACAGGTACGGAACCCGCCCAGGGACGAACCCGTAAGCCCAAGGACAGAATAGAGTTCGGCGGATGCAGGGAGAGTGATTGAGGTCACAGTAGAGGATCCAGGCGGGATGGATCCAGATGCCGCTGGGCTGCACCCCTTCAAGCCTTGAATAGAAATCGTGAGCGGTGCCTTCGTGGTCAGGTCGTTGCTGAGCCGTGTAGTTCAAGCAGAGCCTGAACCCGAGAGAGAAGGTTCTCTGGAAGCAGAGGTTTCACGCGGAAGTCCACATTCAGGTTTTGATACTCTCCTTGCGCTTCGGCCAGGCCGCTGATGACTAGCACGGGGATGTCAGGGGCGAAGACCCGCAACTGGGTGACGAACTCCGCGCCGTTGATGACCGGCATGATGTGGTCGGTGATGACCAGATCGATGTCGCCCGGAAAGTTCTGGCGGCGAAGCTGTTCGAGGGCCCGTTCAGGGCTGAGAACAGCGATCACGACATAGCCGGCGCGCCGCAGGATGGTCTGGCGGGTTGCAGCCTGAATCGGATTGTCGTCGATGAGAAGCAGGGTGTGAGGCATGGATCTTTCCGGATTTCCCTTGGAAGTTCAACACAGTGTCGAAGCAAACCGCCTCTGAGCATTCAAAAACTGATTTCACCAGATGGGACCAGGAGGATGCCGATTTGGAGGATGCAATGCCCGGCCTCGGCGGTTGATCTTCCTGGCCAAGTCCTGATGTCCTGGGTCTGGAGCGCTGGAGAAAGCCCGACGTGCCGTTGGGATGCAGGAAACATCCTGGAAGGTTGTTCCTGGCGAATCTGTCCAGGAAGGCAAGAGGCAACCTGTTTCAGATCGCTTCAATTTGCGGCTTCTTGCTTCAGCTTCTTCGGCTTCTCGACCGAGAGCGAAAAAGAAGTTCTTAACATGGGTCTCGGAAGCGTCTTGCGATAATGACAGTATGGCTCGTCGCGTGATCAAGCAGTATGAGTTCCTGCGCAAGATTGGCTCAGGCGGAAGCGGAGTGGTGTTTCTGGCCAACGACACGCTGCTGCAGCGGCCGGTGGTGCTAAAGCTGCTGCGGCGCGGGACGCAGACGCTTGAGCAGGTGCGGGCCACGCAACTGCGGGAGGCCCGCATGGCCTCCGCGCTGGACCACCCCAACGTCTGCGCGATTTACGAGGTAGGCGAGGAAGACAACGAAGCCTATATTGTCATGCAGTATGTGCCGGGCAACAGCCTGGACAAGGTCATTGCGGAGGGGCCGGCAAGCGTGCAACTGGTGCTCTCCAGCGGAATGCAGATGGCCGATGGCCTTTCTGCCGCCCATGCGCTGGGAATCTTCCATCGCGATCTGAAGCCGGCCAACGTGATGCTCACCGACGGCGGCCTGATCAAGATTCTCGACTTTGGTCTGGCGCGGCAGTTGAAGCGAGATCGTGTGGACTTCGATCCCTCGCTGGCGACACAGCCGGTGACGCCCGCCCTGGCAGGGGCGACCTATACGGCACGCGGCGGAACCATCGCCTACATGGCGCCGGAGCAGTTCGTGACCGGGCAGTCGAGCGTGCAGAGCGACATCTTTGCTCTGGGGCTGATCCTTTATGAGATGGTCAGCGGTCGACATCCCTTTCATCGGCCCGATGCGCAGGAGATCCAGAGCATCCGCGCCATTCAGTATGCGGCGCCCCCTCCGCTACGGGAGATTGTGCCCGACATCCCGGTAGAGCTGGAGAGTGCGATTCTGCGTTGTCTGGAGAAGCAGCCCGCGGAGCGTTACGCTTCGGCTGGGGAGCTGAGAGAGGGCTTGAAGACGATTGTGAAGTCGTTGCAGTTGGATACCATGCTGACACCAGGCGAGGGCGCCATCCAGATGGCGCTGGCGCAACGGCTGGACATGGAGCGGCCGGAGGAGGAGAAACGAACCACAGGCGTCCTTTCGATGCTGGCCGAGCGGTTTCGGGACAGCGCATCGGCCACTGTGTTCAAGGGGCCGAATATCGTCGTGCTCCCCTTTGCGAACCTGGGTTCCGGCTCGACCGAGCCTGGTGAGCCCGGGCTGCTTCCCACTCGGGACGCCGGGCAGTTTTACGGCCACGCTCTTGCGGATGCTCTGGCAGCGCGGTTAGCCAAGGTGCCATCCCTGGTGGTGCGGCCATCCAGTGTTCTGATGGATATACCGGCGCGCCAGCTCGATCCTCTCGGCATTGGGAGAAAGCTGATGGTCGACTTCGTTTTGGCTGGAAGCTTTCTGCGCGGCCGGAGCGGCTTTGACCTCAACTGGCAACTGTTGGATATCAAGGGACAGAGCGTACGGACAGGCGGCGCCATCCGGGTGGCGAGCTTCGACCTGATCGCCGTGCAGACCGAGATCTGCGATGAGATCTTTGCCGAACTCAATGGATTTGGGGGACTGCAAGTCGGTTCTCCGGGACCGGCCAGCGTGCCTTCACTGGGCGACTCGGTCTCCGAGGAGTATCTGCAGGCGCGCGCGCTGCTGAGCTCATTCATGTCGCGCACCGGCAATAAGGATGAATTGGATCGGGCCAGAGAGCTCTTTGAGCGCGTCGTGCGGCAGGATCCCGGATATGCTCCGGGCTGGTCCGGCCGCGGGATTACGCAACTTCAGTATGCGCGCCATGGCCTGGGCGGACAGATGCATATCCTGGAGGCTCGCAGATCGTTTGACCGCGCGCTGGAGCGCGACCCGTCGTCGGTTGAGGCGAATCTCTACCGGGTGTACATGCTGCTGAGCCGCGGTGAAAAAGAGAGTGCGCGGCATGGAATTGAGCGGCTGCTGCAGAGTGCGGCCAATGACTGGAATGTGCACCTTGTGGCCGGGTTGACCCTGCGCATCGATGGATTGTATGAAGAGGCGCTGAATCAGTTCCACACCGCCTTGCAGCTAAATCCATCCAATGCGGCACTGATCTATAACCATCGAGCGCGCGTGTATCAGTATCAGAACCAGCTCGAGTTGGCGGGCGGTGAGATCGAAAAGGGATTGAC
The DNA here is from genome assembly GCA_027335345.1 of Granulicella sp. GTDB lineage: Bacteria > Acidobacteriota > Terriglobia > Terriglobales > Acidobacteriaceae > Granulicella. The sequence continues at coordinate 4,243 of DAHWOF010000100.1, forward strand.
CCTGGAGCCGCGCCAGCCGCTGCTGCGAATCTCCAAAGGCTATCAGCAGATGCGCCTGGGGCAACTAGAGAAGGCGATTCAGACCCTGGAGCAGGTGACTCGGGATGACTCAACTCTGCGAATCGTCTTTCCAACCATCGCGATGTGCTACGTGCAATTGGGCGATCGTAAGCGCGCGGCCGAGTTCATCCTGGAAGAGACGCTCGCCGCGGCGGAAGCCGATAGTGAGATGGCCTATCGTCTGGCGACCTACTTTGCCGTCGAGGGGGATGCATCGGAGGCGTTGCACTGGCTGCGCCGCGCCATCTATCTCGGCAACGAGAACTATCCTTGGTTCAGCATCAATCCTGCCTGGCGCGGGATGTCGGAAAATCCGGACTTTCAACGTGCGCTGGAAGATCTGAAGAAGAGCTTCAAACGAAATCAAAAGAACTGGAAGAGGCTGCTCTCGCAGGTGATGAGTTGAAGTCTTCCAACTCAGTCGAGTTCACAATCCAGTGCGCTCGCTGTCATCTCAACACCGAGTCATAGGCCTTCCACCGGGATCTTGCAGAGGCCGAAGAGCCGCCGGCGCGGAGCAGCGCCGCTGCTTGAGGCGCTTACCGGGCCGACGGGCTCACCTGCGCGGCGGAGGGATAAAGATGCAACGGCGTGTCGAGCGTGAAGACGATTGGCGTACCGCTGGGGAGTTCCTGCTGGCGGTCATGCTTGAGCCACCAAACGGTGACAGCGCCTGCGCCAACGCCCAGTCCAACCAACGCGCCAACGCCGCCTGCGATCATGGCGCCAGCCACCATGGTGCTGGCGGTGGCCAGACCTACCATAGTGGCCGTCTGCCCCGGGTGGGTGTTGTTCACGATGGTCCCTTCAGCGTCGACATGAGATGCCGCGTAGTGATCCAGGTCCGTCACCTCAGCGTGCAAGGCATAGACCGTGCCATCGGGCAGGCTGACAGAGTTTGGCTGCAGGCGGATGCCGGCCGGGCCGCCAATGGCGCTGCCGCCATGGATGTGTGAGACCTGGCCATAGACGACGCTGCCGGCCGGGAGCAGAACCACGCCGTTGTAGCTGACGTCGGCTTTAAGCCGGGCGGTGAAGCGTGAGCCGGGTTGCGTGGTTTGGGTGGAGATGGGCTCTTGCAGTGTGGCGTTTAGCGTGGTGCCGATGGGTAGCTCATTGGGGCCGACGGGAACCGAAGTGACGACCTCGCCGTCAGGATCCGCTGCCGCGCTGGTGGTTGAACTCTCTGCGGAGGTCGGGTTCGGCGTCTGCTGGTACTGTGGCACGCGCTGGTAGAGCGCTGGAGCCGTCGGCGCAGACACTGGGGTGGCGGCGTTCGCAGAAGCGGCTGCTTGTCCAGGAGGCACATAGTGTGAGCCGTCCTGAGTGAGGGTGGGTTGCGTGTCGTCCATCTCATCCGGGTGAGAGACGCCTGTCATCTGGGCGAGCAGTGGCGTACTCAGCAGACCAAGAACTGCGGCGGTGAGTGGAAGGGAGAGCTTCGTCTTCATCGAGTTTCTCCTGAGAGATCTAAGCGCCAGTGCGCCGTACAAAAGATGCGATTCGCGATCTCCAGTGCGACGTGGTTTGATCCGTTGAGACGGATATATCCATAAGCATAAAGCGATGGATCAGGCTCCAGTGGGTGGGGGGAATCAAGGTTGATTCAGAGCAAACCGGTGTGAAAGCACTGGCTCAGGTCCATCGCTTCGGCAGGTCCTCTCGGGACGGCGCCGGGTCCGAACAGCGCTATGCCTTCCGTCCGCTCCTCTTCCTGGCCTGGCTGTCACGCAGGACACGCTCGTAGTAGCTCTCGTAAAGTGGGATGATACGCGAGGAGGAGAACTCCTTTTCCGCAGTGCTGCGGGCGGCGTCCGCAAGGCGGTCGAGCAGCGCCGGATCGCTCAGGACGGAGATAGCCCCCTGAGCCATGCTTTCAACGTCGCCCACATGGAAGAGTTGGCCATTGACACCATCCTCGATGAGCTCCGGCAAGCCCCCGACTCGGGTGGAGATAGCGGGGACCCGGCAGGCCATGGCCTCCAGAGCGGCCAGACCGAAGGACTCCATCTCGCTGGGCAGGATCATCAAGTCGCAAAGGGCGATGAGCTGGTTTACGTTCTCCTGCTTTCCAACGAAGTCGACGCGGTCGGCCACGCCCAGACTCACGGCGAGGAACTCTGCGGCGGAGCGGTCGGGACCATCCCCGATCATCAGCAGCCGTGAGGGAAGCGCGCGGGCGACCCGGGCGAAGACCTGGATCACGTCCAGCACTCGCTTCACGGGGCGGAAGTTGGAGAGGTGCACGAGCAGCTTCTCATGGGCTTGGGCGTAGCGTGGACGCTGTTGCCGGACCAGATCCGGGTTGCGCATATAGAAGTCGCAGTTGACGAAGTTGCGAATCACCTCGATCTCACGCGTGATGCCAAGGTTCTCCTGGGTGCGTTCGCGTAGATGGGAAGAGATGGCGGTCAGGCCGTCCGACTCGTCGATTCCGAACTTCGTGATGGGAAGATAAGACCGGTCAAGGCCAACCAGCGTGATGTCCGTGCCATGCAACGTGGTGATAAACGGCAGGTCGTGGCCCCTGGTGGCGAGCATCTGGCGGGCCAGAAGGGCGCTCACCGAGTGGGGAATGGCGTAGTGGACATGGAGCAGATCCAGGCTGTGGAGTTCGGCGACCTCCGCCATGCAGGTGGCCAGGGCAAGATCGTAGGGTGGGTACTCAAAGAGCGGATAGTTCGAGACCGGCACCTCATGGTAGCGGATGTTGGCATCGCGGCCAGCCAGGCGGAAGGGTTGCGAGTAGGTGATGAAGTGAATCTCATGGCCGCGGTTGGCGAGTTCAATACCCAGTTCCGTCGCAACCACACCAGAGCCGCCGTAGGTCGGGTAGCATGTGATACCGATCTTCATCTTGTGTCCGTTCTGTGGTTGCTCATGGGCATCTCTTCTTACGGGGGTGGGCGGGAAGGGATGGTCCCTTCGGAGTTCCTCGAGAACAGCGTCATGGCCTGAGAGTGGCACGATACGTTGCAGGACTCGGAGGATGGAAAAGCAATCCGCTTCACCCTGTTCGATGCTTCAGCGCATCTCGTCACGTGTTCCTGGCCGGCGGTCACTGTCTTTGGCGTTGGGGCAGGAGCGTCTGAAACTCCGCTTCAAACTCCGCTGCTCTCCTGCGATTGGGGCCGGTCCGGATCACCAAAGGCATCTCCATAATGGATGAGTTGAGGAGGCTCAGGATGCAACAACACTCCAGAAACTTCCTCCAGCAGAGCCTGACGCTCGGTCTCGCGATGTTCCCGCAGTCGAGTGGAAACTGCCTGCAGATCCTGGTCGTTGTAGCCCGGGTGGCAGAGCAGCTCAAAGGTGCCTTGGGCAGGAATATGCTGGAGCAGGGTGCGCAGTTCGGCGGCGTTCAGGCTGCCGGTGGCGGAGATGCCGAACGTTCCGTCGGTGGTGAGACTGGGCGGAACGATGCGATGGAAGCCGGCGCGGAAGCGGTTGAGAAGGAAGATCTGAAGGCTGCGCTTCATGCGTGCATGCCTTCGGCTGTGCGCCGGCTCAAAGGGGTTACGCAGCGCAGCCACCGATGTGACCTGCATGGCGCGAAGAAGGGCACGCGCGACCGGCGGAAAGACGTGGGTATGCTTGTGCGTGTCCAAGTGCGTGATGCGGACGCCGGAGCTCTGAATCTTGCGAACTTGGGCCAAGACCTCGCATTCAATCTCTTCCTGCCGGATTCTCCCCATCAGGAGATCACGGATAAAGTGGGTCAGTTCGGGGCGAAAGGTCCTTTGATCGGCGCCGAGCAGGGTGGGGATCGCCTCAGGCGGGGATACGGGAACGCCGTCGGTGAGGACGACATGGCAGCCGACGCCGAGGCGGGGAAGGGCGTGCGCGATACGGATAGCGTCGTTGAAGGCAGGCCCGTTGGCCATGAGCGTTGCTGAGGTGAGAACACCGGCCAGATGCAGTTCGGCGATGGCACGGTTGATGCCGGCGGTGAGGCCGAAGTCGTCAGCGTTGAGAATCAGGCGCGCGGGCACGGAGATGGGTGCTGCGTCCAGAAAAATGGTGGGCAGAGAGGGACTCGAACCCCCGACATCCTGCTTGTAAGGCAGGCGCTCTAACCGGCTGAGCTATCCGCCCACTTCCTGGGCATGAACCTCAGTGTAGGCGATCGGTACATCATCGGGCAATGGAGCCCTCCTCTCCAACCAGCCAGGATCTGCCAGGCAGGCAAGGGGGATTGGGGAGCGAGGCATGGAGGCATATGATGAGAGGCGCATGCGATCGGCGCATGCGTCATGAGTGAAGGAGCGCACGATGAAGGCGTTGGTGAAGAGCAGGGCAGAGCAGGGGCTATGGCTGGAAGAGATTGCCACGCCCGAGATCGGTATCAATGACGTGTTGATCCGGGTACGTTATACCGGCATCTGCGGTACGGATGTGCATATCTATCAGTGGGACGAGTGGGCGCAGAAGACGATTCCGGTGCCGATGGCCATTGGGCATGAGTTTGTGGGCGAGATTGTAGCGGTGGGCTCCAATGTGAATGATTTCTTCCCCGGAGATGTCGTCAGCGGGGAGGGCCATGTTACCTGCGGCAGGTGCAGAAACTGCCTGGCCGGAAGACGCCACCTTTGTGCGCACACCCTGGGAGTGGGGGTGAACCGCCCCGGAGCCTTTGCCGAATTCATCTCCTTGCCGATGACCAATCTCTGGCGGCACAACGCCGGCATTCCGCAGGAGGTGGCAGCGATCTTTGATCCGTTTGGCAACGCTGTGCATACCGCGCTCTCCTTCCCATTGCTGGGGGAAGATGTGTTGATTACGGGAGCCGGACCGATTGGCATCATGGCGATTCCTGTGGTTCGACACGCCGGTGCGCGCCACGTGGTGATTACGGACATGAACCCCTATCGCCTGGAGCTGGCGCGCAAGATGGGTGCGACGTTGGCGGTGAACCCGCTGGAGACGCCGGTCGCAGAGGTGCAGAAGCAACTCGGAATGCAAGAGGGCTTCGATGTGGGGCTGGAGATGTCCGGCAGTTCGCTGGCGCTGCGGGAGATGATCTCGAACATGGCCCATGGAGGAAAGATTGCGATTCTGGGGATTCCTCCTACGGAGGCTCCAATGAACTGGCGTGAGGTGATCTTCAACATGCTCACGATCAAAGGAATCTATGGCCGGGAGATGTATGAGACCTGGTACAAGATGTCCGTTATGTTGGAGAGTGGCGTGGATATTGCTCCGGTCATTACGC
>DAHWOF010000117.1 GCA_027335345.1 Granulicella sp.
ATTTCCGGGATTTAGGGTTTCAGCAGCAGCGTCAGAGCAGCGGCAGGCCCTGAATGCCCAGGTCGGCGTGATAGATGGTGGAGTTAGTGGCCAGCGCGGCGCAGCCGTCATCCAGGAAGCAGAGGCCGATCAGGTCATTGCCGGCCACGATGAGTTCAGGCTCAAGTTCGCCGGTCTCGCGGGAGAGCCAAAGGCGAACGAGGCCGCGATGGCCCCGCAAAGAGGCTGCGACGTACAGATTGCCTTCCACGTCAAAGGCCATGCCCTGGGGACGGCCGAGGCCGCGGTAGTAGATGCTGGTTTCGCCGTTAGGGTTGATGGCGTAGATGGGTTGGTGAGAGCTATAGGTCGGGGTGGTGACCATGAGTATTCCGTCGGGGTGGAAGCAAAGGTGATAGAAGGCCGTGGAAGGCTCCAGGGTGGCAAAGACGAAGATCTCTCCGGCAGCGCCGGGTTGCTGCGGGTTAAGAACAAGAGGATCTTCGCGATCTTCCTCCAGGGCTGCGGGGACGATCTTGAAGATGGTTCCGGAGCGGTCACCGACAAACAGATTGCCCTCACGATCGAAGGCGATGCCGGTGGCAATGCCCATACCTTCGGCAAAGGTGGAGATGACTCCGGTTGGGGTGATGCGGTAGATGGTTCCCTCCGAGCGTGAGCTGGCATAAAGGTTGCCATCGCGGCCGAAGGCCAAGGCGGAGACGTTGAGCAGACCACGGGTGAAGGCAGTCACCTGCAGATCGCGAGCGACGCGATAGATAGAAACCGGAACCTGCTCTCCGCGCGGGCCGGAGACCATGGCGAAGAGGTTGCCATCGGCGTCCACGACCGGGTTGGAGATGACGTGCAAGTCTTCCACCATGGGAACGCCAATATTGGCGTGGAGGTGGTTGCTGATCAGGCCGTGGTTCCGCAGGGAGAGGCCGGAGGAGATGGCGCCGGAGGGTACACGAATTACGGCGCGCGTCGAGCGAGCCATATCGAAGGTGGCCGGAGTCTCTCCAAAGAAGGCCAAGGGTAACTGTGGAGGGGCAGAGGGGTGGGCCGGGTCAGTGGTAAGCAAATGGGAGCCGAAAACCTCAAAGCTACCCCCCGGAATGGCCGAGCGGGGGTACAGGCTGTCCAGATGTGGCGCGGCGGGAACGGACGGCGAGCGAGATGGGTGGAGCAAAGGCATTTGATGGATAGGGTATGCGCGGCGGAGCGGGGATGCAAATTGGAAGCAGCAGGCTTCAGTGGATATGAGGCCAGAGGTGCCGGAGGCCTGCGGCGCAGACTAACGCAAGCAGGCCGGCAGCGACGTCGTCCAGCATGATGCCCCTGCCTTCGGGGAGAGCTTCCAGGCGACGGATCGGCCAAGGCTTGGCGATATCGAAGAGGCGAAAGAGAATCAGCGCCAGCAGGGCGTGCTTCCAGTCGGGCGGCATAAGGATGAGAGCGAAGAGTTGACCTGCTACTTCATCGATGACGACGAAGCCGGGGTCTTTGCGTCCAGCCTCGCGTGCGGTGCGGGTGGAGGCCGGGATGCCGATGGCGGTAACAAAGGTCGCCGCCACCGAGGTCGCAACGGCCAGGCTGGTTGTGGTCGACGGGAAGATATGAGCCGTGGTGTACCAGAGCAGGACTGCCGCAAACGATCCGTAGGTGCCGGGGCCGGGGGCCAGATAGCCTGTGCCGAAGAATGTGGCAAGGGTCCAGGCCCAGCGAGTCTTGAGTGTGGCCATTTGGAGATTGTACGGGTTAGAGCATTTCTCCTGTTGTCGGGCATCGTGGAAGGGGCGTGCGGTGGCGTTTTCTTTGGCGGAAAACGCCCATCGGTGTCGAGACCCCCAGCTACACCTAAAGGCGAAATGCGCTACGGATCAAGAGAGGTTTGCGCAGTATTTCGCGTAGGCTCTGGAAGCAATGTTGATGGGGATTCGCACTCGCGAAGCAAGGTGGAGAGAGCTTCTGCCCGGGTCCGAATCGGTTCGCCACCCTGGGTCAGATGGAGGCTACTGCGAAGAGTCCTCGGTGTCTTCCGCTAAATCGGGGTCGAGAACGGGCGAAGAGATTCGATAGTCGCCCGACGCCCACTTGCCGAGATCGATGGTGCGGCAGCGGTCGGAGCAGAAAGGCGCGTCCGAGCTATCGAAGGCGACCTCTTTGCGGCAAATCGGGCAACGGAGGGTTCTGGAGATGGTCATGGGCTCGGTGGTTGTTGATTCAAGAAGGAGGTGGGGAGCATGCTTGGCGCAAGACCCGCAGCTCGAAGGGGATTGCAAGAGCAGGCCCACCTGGCTAACCGACGGCCCGTGGTAGACGGGAGTTAGTCGACGATGGTCGCCACCAGGTCGAAGTCGTGCGCGGCGGTAACCTGGGCGCGGTAAAAGCTTCCGGGGATGAGGCTCTCATGAGAGCCGAAGTCATTGATGAGGATCTTGCCGTCGATCTCGGGGGCCTGCTCGAGCGAGCGTGCTTGCCAGAGCAGGTCGGTCTCATCGCTTTCGCCCTCCACCAGAATCTCAACTTCGCGGCCTATCCAACGTTTGCGGGTACGCTTGCTGATCCTTTGTTGCAGCTTCATCAGCTTGCGGCGGCGGGATTCAATGGTGTGTTTTGGCACCTTGTCTCCGAGGGCGAAGGCGCCGGCGCCCTCCTCGTCAGAGTAGCTGAAGACTCCTAGCCAATCGATCTGAGCGGCTTCCACAAAGGAGCAGAGTTCCTGGAACTCGGCTTCGGTCTCGCCGGGAAAGCCGACGATAAAGCTGGTGCGGAGAACCAGATTCGGGACCATGGCTCTGGCCTGGGCAATCATCCGGAGAAATCCTTGCGCGTTGCCGCCGCGCTTCATGCGTCTCAGAACTGCGGATGAGGCGTGCTGCAGAGGAACATCCAGATACTTCGCGATCGTGTCATGCCGAGCGATGGTTCTGAGCAGGCGCGGAGTGATTTTGTTGGGGTAGGCGTAGAGAAAGCGTAGCCACTTGAGGCCGGGCAGAGGGGCCAGAGCCTCCAGGAGGTCGGCCAGCTCAGGACGTCTCAGGCCCGGTTCAGAGGCATCCGACGGCGCGGCAGACAAGGAGGTCGACCCACCGGTAGCGGCAGCAAAGGCGTCGTCTCCGCTGGGATGCAGCGGAAGGCTGGGCGGCAGGTCTTCTCCGTAACAGGTGGTGTCCTGGCCGATCAGGGTGATCTCTCGGACGCCTTGAGCGATCAAAGACTGAGCCTCCGCCACGATGCTGGCCAGCGGGCGAGAGCGAAACTTGCCGCGCAACTGTGGAATGATGCAGAAGCTGCAGGGGTGATCACAGCCCTCTGCAATCTTGATATAGGCCGAGGCGCGTGGCGTGGAGAGAATGCGGGGCGTCTGGTGGGAGTAGAGGTAGGTGGGCAGCGCAGAGGCAGCTCCGTCCCATGCCTCACGGGAGAAGCGTCCTTGCTGTTCGCGCACATCTCCTTCAGGGCGAGATTGGGGTGCGGGATGTCTCCCGGAGATCTGTCCGGCCTTGGGAGCAGCGGCCTCGTAGACGAGCTGCGGACTGGACGCGCTGGGATGGGAGTGCTGCAGGACGGGGCTGGCGTGGCGCTCGATCCGAACCGGCTCAGAAGAGGTATTGGCGAGGATGGGGAAGAGAGGATTGGCCGCCGGGCGGGTGAGTCCAGCGGCCTGAAGGATAGACTCCAGCTCATCGGTGCCCACCACGGAGTCTACCTCCGGAATATTGGCGCGGATCTCATCGCGGTAACGCTCCACTAGGCAGCCGGCCACGATCAGACGCTGGGCTCGGCCTCCTCGGGAGACCTTGTGCTGGGCCATCTCCAGGATGGTATCCACGGACTCCTGTTTGGCGGCGTCGATGAAGGAGCAGGTGTTGACCACCAGGATGTCGGCGTCTTCAGCGCAGGAGGTGATTTGGGCTCCGCCACGATCCAACAGCCCCATCATCACCTCGGAGTCGACCAGATTCTTGGGGCAACCGAGAGAGACGAAGCCTACCTTGGGGCGTCTGGGTTCCGCTTCGGTCCGGGATTCTGTTGACGGGAAGTCGAGAGTGGGGGAGATGCTCACAAACCTTGATTTTATCAGGTTTTATACGGGTTCGAGGAGAGCAGCCCGGCGCGAGAGGAGCAACACAAAGAACTACTGGATGCGCCGGGTGAGTGGCTGGATCGACGGTGTTGGTACAGCTTTGGCAACGGCATGAGAGGTAACAACGACACCATTGGTTTCAAAGTGAGAGGTGAGGTGGTTGCTGTTATGGCCCAGCATGATCGCCTTGCGCAGCATTTGGAGATGGCGACGGGATTCGTTGAGAAAGTGGCGGCCGACGGCTTGGTCGTAGTCCAGAACCAGATTGTAGGTGACCTCGCACTTGGGGCAGCAGAGGGGTTCTTCCAGCCAGCGATGGAAGGTGGCTGGCGGAAGCGGCGCGGTGGGGTCAGTACCGGAGCGAATGGCGGCGATGATCATCAGGTAAGGTGATTCGAGGCAAAGAGCAAAGAGATTCTGAGCTTGGCAGCGGAAGAGATTGTGGAAGCGCTGTGAGCCGTCCCAAACCGGTTTGCCCCAAGCTCCGTTCCCTGATGATACAGCCCACTTTGCCATGAGGCGGAGAGCCCTGAAAAACCAAAGTCAGACCTGTTCCTGGCGAAGATCTCCGGGCATCGGATGGCTTCGCCGGATGCCATCCCGACATGGAGCGTGGACGGGGATCTCTGCCAGCGGCTCGGTTGCCTTCTTTTGCAAGGTCAGGTTATAAACGGAAGCATTCCTCCCCGAGTTTGGGCTGTGGCTGGATTCGTAGATGCTGGTGGCGCGGCGCAGAGGGAGTGCAGCGCGACGAAGGGAGCGGAATGAGGTCCATATCCTGCGGACGGGTGGTCTTGGGCGGATCTGGCGTGCTCTTCGGCGGGATCGCTTTGCTTTGGCGCGACCCCGCAACATGGCAAAATCTGCGCCACATCTGGAGCCTGCCTCTGGGGGTAAACCTGGGTGCGGGGATCATGGCTGCTCAAATTGCGGGCGGATTTGGAGTTCTCTACCCGCGTACTGTGCGTCCAGCGTCGGCTGTGCTTTGCCTGGTCTATCTGTGTTTCTCGTTAGCCTGCATTCCCGACATCATCGCCGCCGCCAACCTCTACGACAAGTTCGGCGGCAGCTTTTTCCTCTTTCTCTCCCTGTTCTTTGGCTCCCTTGCGGTGTTTGCTTCCGCGGAGCAGGATCAGAGCAAGGCAGCCCTGTTCGGTCGCGGAGCGCGCCTGGGACTGGGCGTGTGCTCGATTTCTTTTGCCCTGGGGCAGGGGCTTCTTCTTCGCCAGACGGCCGGTGCTGTGCCCAAGTGGATTCCACCCGGCCAGATGTTCTGGGCGATTGCTACAACAGCCGCATTTGCACTGGCGGCCGGCGCAATGCTCAGTAATCGGCATGCGCGGCTTGCCGTGCGGCTGTTAACGTTGATGGTCGGGCTCTTCGGAGGGCTCGTTTGGGCGCCACTTCTGACCCTTAGCCCCAGAGAGCATTTCCTCTGGTCTGAACTTGCAGAGACACTTCTGGTTACCGGCGCCGCCTGGAGCATTGGCGACCTGAAGCATCTTTAGGGCCGGAGGTGAGCCGAGAGGAATCCGGCGAGGTCTGCCGGATCGGGTGGGTGGTTGAGAATCAGGTTGGGAGTGGAGAGATGATGCAGTGGGTCGGAGAGGGGAAACGGCTCATCGAAGATCTGCCGGAACGGAACGAGTTTGGCGCGAGGATCCCGGCGCACGCGCTCCGTCAGGTCGCCATCAGGCGATTGAAGGATGAGTGCCGGCAAGGCGCGGTTTTCAGCGCAGAGATGGACGGCCAGGGATGCTCCCAGTCCAAGGCCGTAGACCACGATGGAGGATGAAGGGATGGAGCGTGTGGAGGTGAGGTAGGTGAGCGCGGTCTCCGCGTCGGCTTCCATCGTCGCTTCGGTAGGGTGACGTCCGCCAGAGCGGCCGTATCCGCGATAGTCGAAGAGCAGCACGTTCAGGTTTTGCTGATGGAGCAGTTGCGCGACCGGAAGAGCGTCAGAGCTGGAGCCGTCGCCGGAGTGCAGGATGAGGGCGCTGCGCAGAGTCTCGAATTGGGCCGGAATCCACCAGCCGGTGAGCTGAGGCAGGCCCGAGTGGTCCACGCCGAAGTGAACTGGAGTGAAGTTCAGATGGAAGGATGCCGGGGTGCTGGCGATGCTGCGGGATGGGTGCAGAACAAGCTGCCACTGGGTACGCGAAAAGATGATGCAGATGGTAGCGTAAGCGCAGAGGAAGGCGGCGAGGAAGACAACAGCTAGCGCCTTGAGGATCCAACCGAGCTCGACGAGGGGAATCATCTCCGCGGGCGCGCTGCCGGGCGGGGCGCCGGGGTGATAGCGTGCTTGCATCCGCCGAGCTTTGGGCGGCTTGGTTGCCTTGGATCGGGTGGGTTCCGGCTTGGAGTTGGCAGGCATGGTTCTTCGAGTTCCACTACAGCATCTCATGGCGAGCGCCCGTAGATGCAGAAGGCCAAGGAGAGCTGCCCTCGGTGTCGATGGAGCAAAAGTTCAAGCGGAACTGAAAGCTGAGAACATGAAAGCTGAAGGACCAAAAGAATCATCAGGAGACGGACGTGGGTGAATGGGTTCGGCTGTGCAGCCTGGCAGAGGCTCCGGAACAGGATCAGGTGATGGAGGCTGAGGCGAATGGGGTGCCCATCTGCCTGGCGCATGTAGAGGGCAGATATGCTGCGCTGGGCAACGTCTGCCCCCACCGGCAGGGGCCACTGGGCGGAGGCTGGATTGAGGGTGGCGCGGTGCTTTGTCCCTGGCACGCCTGGGCGTTCGATCTGAACTCCGGGGAGGCGCTAGCGCCGGCCAAGGGGCGTGTCGCGGTCTATCCGGTGAAGATGGTGGAGAATGATCTGTGGGTGGAGATGCCGGAGGAGCCGCCCGAATAGAAACAGCGCAGATCGTTGCCATTGGT
>DAHWOF010000136.1 GCA_027335345.1 Granulicella sp.
CTCAAGCAGTTTGAGGGCGAGACTGTCCGAGCTTTTGTGCCGCCACCGTTGCCGCCTGCGCCCCCGGTGGATCTGGCGCGGTTTCAGATTTTGCTGGAACAGGCGAATCGGGCCATCGGCAGGCTGGACGGGCTGGCCTCGGTTTTGCCCGACCTGTCGCTGCTCCTTTACACATACGTTCGCAAAGAGGCCGTGCTCTCGTCCCAGATTGAAGGCACGCAGTCGTCGCTGTGCGATCTTCTGCTCTACGAGAACGATGAGGCGCCGGGAGTGCCGGTTGAGGATGTGCGGGAGGTCTCCAACTATGTTGCGGCCATGAATCACGGTCTGGAGCGAATGCGTGCCGGCTTCCCGCTGAGTCTACGGCTGATTCGGGAGGTTCATGAGATCCTGCTCTCCAAAGGGAGGGGAAACGGCAAGCAGCCGGGCGAGTTTCGGCGTAGTCAAAATTGGATTGGCGGCAGCGGCCCCGGCAATGCCGTCTTCGTACCTCCGCCGCCTGAGATGTTGGCTGAATGCCTGAGCCAGTTTGAGCATTTCCTGCATGACGACCAAACGGGCCTTCCTCTGCTCATTCGAGCGGGCCTGGCTCACGTCCAGTTTGAGACGATTCGTCCGTTCCTGGACGGCAATGGCAGGCTTGGACGGCTCCTGATCACATTCCTCCTTTGTGCGGAAGGCGCGCTGAGAGAGCCGATCCTCTACCTGAGTCTCTACTTCAAGACAAACCGCGGAGCCTACTACGAATTGCTTGACCGTGTCCGAGCGAAGGGCGATTGGGAGGCCTGGCTCGACTTCTTTCTGAGCATGTCCCGCTTGCAGTTGAAAGTGGGGAGCGGCGGTTAGGTTGATGGTACTACGCGACCTTCTTGCTGGCGGTCGCAGTGGAGTTGAGGATCGCTTCCAGCGCCCAGAGGTCTTTGTGTCCCATGATGCGTTTGAAGCGTTTCTCGGTTCTGAGGAAGGCCGAAGCCATCCAACGCAAGACCATCTTGCCATTCTGCCAGTGGGTCACGCGGCGGGTCTGGATGCGTACTCCGGCGTGCGGGCTCTCGATGATGTTGGTGGTGGCCCGGCAGCGGTGCAGCGCCGGCGGGATGTCCAGCCGGTTAATGGTGAAGCACTCCTCCAGGCCCTCCAGCAGACTGGCCGCCGCCTGCGGACACTTTTGGTCCAGCCATGCTGCCAGCTTCTTGATGCGCGCGATGCCCTTGTCGGCGTCCAGTTTCCAGGCCGCCCGCAGCAGGCTTTTGACCTGCAGCTTGTCGTCCTTGGGCAGATAGTCGAGCACGTTGCGCAGCTTGTGGGCGCGGCAGCGTTGTACTTTCTGGTCCGTGCCGAAGACGGCGTTGATCGCGGCGCGAAGCGCCTTAGAGCCATCGATGACGAACAGCATCTTGCGCTTGGGATCAACGCCCCTGGAGACGATGTCCTCGAGAAGCTCGGTGATGACGGTGGAGTTTTCCGTGGCTCCTTCGCGGATGCCCAGCACATGCTTGTGGCCTTCCGAGTCCACACCCACTGCGCCGATCATCGTGTATTCACCGAAGACCAGCCCGTCGATGTAGATCACCAGCAGCTTCAGAGCGTCGAAGCGGCGGCTGAGCAGCGCCTCGACCTCGGCTTGGGATGCCTCGATCGCCGCCCGGCTGACCGCCGAGCGCGACACCCCGGCCGTCTCGGCCATCTGCGGGATGACCTGCTGGTAGTTGCGCGTGGAAACCCCGTGCATCAGGATATCCAGCATGCGCTTGCCCATCTGGGCAGGATTTTGCATGGCAGCTGCGTAGGCCGGAACTTCCACTTCCTGGCTGC
>DAHWOF010000148.1 GCA_027335345.1 Granulicella sp.
GTACCGCGGCATCGCAGATCAACTCCGCAAGGAGTTGCAGCGAAGGATTGTGGTAGCAGGGGAGCGGGCCACAACGATTACCTCCATTCACTACCGCGCATAGAGAGGTCCGGGGAACAAGGATCCCCGGCAACCACAACCCGTCCAGCCGCCTGTTGAGGCGCCGGAGGATCGGAGATGAGGATGAGACGGATCTGGCATGTGACTGCTCAGGCGATGCTCGTGGCGACGCTTCTCTTTCCAATCACAGTTTGGGCTTCCAACCTTCCAGCCGCAGAGGTTCGCCCTTCGGCAATTACTCTCCGCAGTGACCGGGTGATCGTTCATTACGACCGCAGAACCGGCGAGATGGATATCTGGTGGAACGACGGCCACAAGCTGCTCGGTGTCAGCAGCGGCGCCACTCTCGCGGATGGCCGGGTGCTTTCCACCACAAAGTACGTCAACCATGCGCTGGTTCCCGAAGCCGACTCCGCCCAGTCAGACAGGATCCGTGAGTACACCATCCGTAGCACCGGAGCTGGTTTGCCTGTGTTCTTGCAGCACATCTGGCTCTATTGGGGGCAACCGCGCATCGATCTGGAGGCGGAGCTGGCGCCGCAGGCAGGCGTCATCGGCACGCGTCACTTCGATGTGGTGCTACTGAAGCATCCTGGAGGTGTTCAGATTGGGACCGGCGGAGCCCTGCGCATGCTCGATGTTCCCTTCGACAACGACATGTGGGTCCGGTATAACAGCATGGCCGTTGCTGATATGAAGCCAAGCCGGACCTACAGCAGTTCGGAGGTAACGACGCTCTACGACAACGCGACTCGTCAGGCCCTGGTGTTGGGATCACTGGTGCATACTGTCTGGAAGACGGCGATTGACGCCCAAGCCGCCGATGGACGAATTGCGAGTCTGGACATCTACGGAGGCATCTCCTCTCCCACGGGCGTTCGAACCGACACCCACGATACCATCCCGCACGGCCTGGTGAGCGGTCGCCGCGTCGTCTCTCCGCGTGTGTTCCTTGGATCTTTTAGCGATTGGCGCAGGGGCCTGGAGTCATTCGGGGCGGCTGTAGCATCTCTGCATCCACCCCTGATTTGGCCGGCCGGCGCACCCATAGGATGGAACAGCTGGGCCGCCTACGGCCACGCGATAAACTACGACCGCTATCTGGGCTCCGCCAGATTTGTGCAGGATGCTCTGGAGCCGCAGGGCTTTACGAGACATAAGGTGGTCTACATCAACTTCGACGCCTTCTGGTCCAATCTGGACGCCGTGCAGCTTGCATCAGCGGTCCGGATGATCCATTCCATGCGCTCCGCAGATGGAACACGCTACGAGCCAGGAATCTACTGGGCCCCGTTCGCCTACTTTTCCGACGATCTCAACGCCTGGGTGGAGGGCACCCACATGAGATATCGCTACTACGATATCCTGCTGAAGACAAACGATGGGTCCCCGCTACCCAAAGTCGACAACGCCTGGCCTATCGACCCCAGCAGCCCCGGGGAAAAGGAACGCATCGCCTTCACCATCGCGCAGTTCAGAAAGCTCGGCTTTCGCTACATCAAGCTTGACTTCCTCTCCCACGGCGCTCTGGAGGGCACGCATGAGGACCCTGCGATTCAAACCGGCATCGAGGCCTATAACGAAGGCATGAGCCAGATTGTGAGCGCCGTCGGGGGAAGGATGTTCATTAGCCTCTCGATCGCACCGCTGTTTCCTTCCGGCTACGGCAACTCCCGGAGGATCTCCTGCGATACCATGGGACACAGCGAGGGAGAACAACAGTCGACGGAGTACATGATGAACTCGCTGACCTATGGCTGGTGGACAAACAGGAGCCTGTACATCATTGATCCCGACCATGTGCCGCTTGGAGGCGCCGCCGATCACGGCGCGCGCAGCATCATCGAAGGCAAAAGCCGCCTGCTCTCCGCCATCCTCAGCGGCGGCATGATTTTGGACAGCAGCCCGCTAGCCGACGACGCGCAGGCGCGCCAGTTCGCCCAGCAGATCTATAGCAATAAGAATCTCTTCGCCCTGGCCGATCAGGGCCGAGCCTTCCATCCCGTCGAAGGAGACTCCGGCGATCGCGCGGCGGATGCCTTCGAGCGATCCTCTGCCCATGGCACGTACCTGGCCCTCTTCAACTACGATGACCATCACGAGCGGACCATCACGGTTTCGCTGGATCGCATCAGCCCTGCGCTGGCAGCGGCCCGTAGAGTGGAGGTAATCGAGGTAGCTTCCGGCAAACGGCTGGGTACCGCGCACGCCCAGGTGAGCCTTACGCTGCTGCCGGCTCAAGCGAAGCTGGTGGAGCTTCTGCCCAGCCGGTGACGAAGCTGCGCGGAGGCCGCCGTTGCGCCTGCGTCGTACCGGTCACCGCAGAAAGCGCCTTCGGTTCGACCGTCACGCGAAGCACTTCCGGTGATGCCCTGGCGGCTCCCTTTTGGAGCCGCGGGCCTGAGCCCAGCGCGAAGCTTCGAACGCGGAAGAACGCTCGCTACGCCGGTCCGGTGAACTTGCCTGCTCCGGTCTGGCTGATGTCACAGTGGTAACGAAACGCCAAGAGGGAAGCACATATAGGGTCAATGGGACGTCAGCCTGTTCCACGGCCAACCCACCGGTGCGATCACCGCGTGCTCCGGTGCAGGCGCATACCAGGTAATTGCCGAGCTGGGTTGAGCCCGTTCCCGGTCGCGGGAGAGCGATGCTCCCCTTTCTCCAGCGTTCAGAACACGTACTTCGTCGCAAGCTGGAAGAAACGGGCATCCGGAGTGTCGTTCTGGAAGGTGACCGGCCCTGTGATCTCGCCTGCATTGGAGTCGAGGCCTGTGTCGGAAGAGTTGCCGAAGCTGGGTGGGGTTGCCCCCTTGGCTGAGACAAATAGTTAAGACTTTATTCCCTGTTCGCTGCAAAATTCTCGACCGGCAAGATCACTCAATCGCATTCTGAGCATGGCCGGTGAAGCGGAGGCGGGCGCTGCTGGAGAGCATCCCGTCAAGAAATAGCCGGCTGGAACTCATCGACGCCGAGGAGCGCCGGGAGTGGTGGATTGGTCCTCCTCCCGGCTTCTCTCATCAGCGTCGGACCGATGGATTCCCGATGCCTTGAAAACTCATGCAACATGCGGCCGCGCAGCGGCCTCCACATTCTGCGCTTTCAGTTGAGCCTCGAACTCGACCGGCGGCAGGTAGCCGAGGGCCGAATGCAGGCGTTTCTGGTTGTAGACCTTTTCGAGGAACTCCGGGATGAAGGCACTTGCCTCGGCCAGGTCGCAGTATTCATTGCGCAGAACCTCTTCGTACTGCAGCGTTTTCATGAACCACTCGCAGGCTGCGTTATCCCACGGATTGCCCTTGCGGCTCATGCTGATATCGATTCCGTTCGTCTTCAGCAGGTCGGTGTAATCGTTGCTTGCGTATTGGCTGCCGCGGTCGGAGTGATGCACCAGGCCGGGTGGAGGCT
>DAHWOF010000157.1 GCA_027335345.1 Granulicella sp.
TAGCAGCGCCGCACATACATGACGCCAATCTCGCCGATCTGTTCTCCCTGCGCAAGAGGGTAGGTCTTCCACTACACGCCACTTCCGCAACCCTCAACGAGGCTTCAGGACGTCCGCCTCTGAAAACAAACGCCCTCCGTCTCGCCCATCTCCGAAAACGCATCTCCAGCGCCAACAAAAACTTCATCCGCAACGGATTCTGCGGAAGTTGGGCTAGAGAACGCGGCCAGCACCCAGATTTGCAGGGGCTTATCTACGGAGAACCGACAGAGCCTTGGAGCTGAGCGATCTTTTGCTTCAGTTGCTCAATATCCTCCACCTGCAAGTCCGGGCGCACGCTCTGGCGAAGCCGCAGCGCCTTTTGATACTCGGCCAGCGCGGCGGCCTTCTGCCCATCCGCAGCCAGCACATCGCCCAGCGTATCGGCCACCTGGCCGGATTGCGGCGCCAGCCGCTCCGCGTCCTCGGCCTTGGCCAGGGCTGCTGCCAATTTGCCGCCGTCGCTCAAGTCCTCAGCCTGCTGCGCCTCCGCCAGCGCGGCAGCCAGCGGAATCCTGAACGTGCCTTGATAGACATAGACTCCATGCTGAATTACAGCCACCGGCTTGATCTTCCAGAACTGCCCATAAGGATTCATCGGCCCATCGCCAAACTCGATCCCTTCGAGATCCGAGGCGCTGATCAGCACCGTCCCGCTGATCACCGGAGGCGTCGACACCGGCTGGTCGAGCCACCAGAGGATATTGGCCGTCGGTAGCCGATGGCAGTGGATCCCATAGTCAATCGGGTCGATGGAGCCGTCAGGAAAGTACACGAACCAGCAGTTGGTGATGTGCCTCTGATCCAGATATGCCTTCACCGCCTTCAACTGCTGGCCCCAATCCGTGTTGGCGTCGCCCAGGTAACGGTCCACCTTGTCCGGCCCACCCCAGGCCCGATTGCCATACGCCATATAGGCGGGCGATACCTGCGCCGAGGTGACAACCTGCCAGGCCAGCAGCGCAGAGAGCACCCAGGCCCAGCGCCGATCCCAGCGCAACAGCAGCGTCGCCGTGCCGCCCACCAGCACGTAGAGGAACGCATACACCGGCAGCATATGGCGTATGCCGATGTCCATATTCGCGCTCATCGAGATCGCCAGGTACACGGCGACCGGCGAGAGCAGAAAGATCAGATCTTGAGCCGCAACTCCGGCTCCAGTCCCCTCGCTAGCGTCCACCGGCGCTGCCAGGACCCGTCTTCGCCCCCAACGCCACGCCAACGGCGTCAGGCCCAGCAGAATCAAAAACGGCAGCGTGGACTTGATCAGCAGGGCCACCGGAAAGTACTCCCAGTTGCCGTGCGGATAGACCTTCCCCCAGAAGTAGCTGGTATCGTCGTACGCGATCTGCTGGGTGTTCTCCAGCCCCCACAGATATCCCTCCGGCAGCAACTTGTAGCGGGCCATCAGTCCCAGCAGCCGTGCATCGCGCTGATCTATCATTTGGGTCAAATACTCGGCCAGGGGCGGATTCAGATCCTTGCCGGCAGGCGAGGCTCGGTAGCGGAAGCCGTAGAAGCTCCACACCACCACCCAGGCTATCAACCCCACCGCCAGCAGCGCCTCGCTCCTCCGCCAAAGCACATTCCAGGCTGGGGCGAAACGGCCCTGCACAGCCGCCTCGCCCGCTGCTTGGTCGCTGGAGCCAGGCGGCTGCCGCGTCGGCGCCTGCACTGCCGCCAGCGCCGCCTGCAACAGCACGATCAGCGCCAGAATCGGCAGCAGGAAGATGCCCGTGTACTTGGCGGAGAGAGCCAGCCCCAGCGCCACCCCCGCCACCATAAGCCGCACCAGACTCCGCCGCCGGCAGTACCTGTAGAAGCTGTACACCGAGGCCAGGAAGCAGCACGCCGCTCCCACATCCGTGGTGACCATCCCTCCGTGGGCCAGGAAGTTCGGATCGAAGACAAACAGCGCCAGGGCAAAGATCCCACCCTCAAACCCGAACATCTCCTGCGCAAACAGATAGATCAGCAGGCCAAGCGCTAGGGCGTAACTCATCGCCGCCATCCGCGCCGGGAATAACACTCGGTCGCCTCCGTTGCCAAAGACAAACACCCGGCCATCCAGAAACGCTTCCGTCGGATCCTCCCGGCCCAGATTCGGCGGTACGGCGAGATGCATCCGCAGCAGTGGCAGAGCGGCGGTCAGCTTGATCAACGGCGGTACCTCGGGATTCAGGCGGTAATCGTCGAACTTCCAGATGGTGTATCCGTCCAGCAGATGGTGCGGCTCATCCCAGCTCGAGGAGGTCGCCCGGGCGACATGCACCAGTTGCAGCGTCTGCAGAAGCAGCAGCGCAACAACGCAGACCACCCGCACCCATCGCCTCTCCTGCAACCTCAAGACGTCCTGCAGCCTCAACGCCGCCATCCCGCTTCTCCCCCTGAATATGGCCAGTATGCACCCCCAGCGCGGCCGGCGCAGGCCGTCCTCTGGACCCGCCGCAGCGCTCCGACACTCAGCGCCTTGCTAAATCAATCTTCTGCCAGGAACGGCGGGCAGGAACGCCGCAACCAGCCCCCCAATCCCCGCATTCACGCCGAAGCATTGCGGAACCCACCGCGCTTCACTCCGGCACGCGAAGCCGCTCGCTGTCCGCGTAGGACGACCGTACACGCTCCATGGTCTCCAGATAGAACGCCAGGTTGTGAATCGAGTTCAGCGTCGCCCCCAGCGGCTCGCCGCTGGAGAACAGGTGACGCAGGTAAGCCCGCGTGTACCTGCGGCAGACCATGCATCCGCAGCCCTCGTCCAGCGGCCGCTGATCCTCGGCGTTCTCCAGCTTCTTCACATTCACTCGCCGCACCGCGCTGCTGCGATCCTTCGGGTCCTCACGCACAAAGACCAGGCCATGTCGGCCGGCGCGCGTTGGCAAAACGCAGTCCATCATATCCACGCCCATGCGCGCGTACTCCTCAATCTCGTCGGGATAGCCCACGCCCATCACATAGCGCGGCTTGTCCGCGGGCAGATGCTCCAGCGTCCGGGCGATCATCTCCCGAGTCACCTCGCGCGGCTCGCCCACGGCCAGCCCGCCGATGGCATAGCCCGGCAGATCCATCTCCACCAGCCGCAGCGCGCTCTCTCG
>DAHWOF010000162.1 GCA_027335345.1 Granulicella sp.
CCCGTCATGCGTTCGATGTAAGCCCGCAGAAGCCCTTTCGACCGCCGCCCCAGCCGTGGGTATTCATGATGGCAGAGCCGACGCTCCACTCACTGGTACAGCTCCGCGCGGCCACAACCGGCAAACCGCACACTCTCCGAGACCGATAGAAATGCCTCGATCTCCACCAAACTCAACTTCTCTGCTCCAAGCACGCTGATCATCCAGCCTCAGCTTGCCCCCTCAGACCCCTTCAGGCTCATCTTGCATTGGAAAAGAGTTCTGGGTTCACGAGGTTGCACTTTTGTGATCTAATGCTTGGTGCGCAGCTAAGCGGTCGAACTCGCGTTCCGGACCTGAAGAGCATCGCGCAGGAGTTGGCGGCAAGGAGGTAGGACTTTGGCCAATATGTTGATCCCCATGGAGGAGCGTCACCTCACTCCGGAGCAAGTGGACCAGATTGATCGCCGTCGGCGCCGTGGGCAGTTGCTTCTGGTGATTGGCTTCCAGACATTTCTGGTCGGCACTCTGGTGACCCTTTGGAGTGGCCAGGACCTCACCTACTCTCCAGGCTGGATCCATCCCATGGCCTATTGGAACGCGTTTCTTTACCTCACCTCGCTGGTTTGCTTTGTGGCCGGAATCCGGTTGCGGCGCGGGTTGAACGAGTTTTTCAGCTACTAGCGAAATTCCTGCTGGAAGCTCTCCACGACAACGAGTTTGGGCCGGCACGCCAAACCAGCCGGCGTATCCCTCTCGTCCCGTCCCATGACCGGCTGCGTCTCAATGCGGCTCGGAGTGTGCTGGCACGGTGTGTGTCTAAGGACAAGCCAGTGCTGAGGGTCAACGGATCTTTGGAGATCCTCGGGGAAGCTCCTGCGGTCGGGGAGCGTCGCGGGAGGTTGCACCAGAAGGAAAACGGAAGAGACCCAGGGTGAACGGTAGCAAGCGGTGGCTTGATGGCTCCGGTTCCCTCGGGGGTCGCCTGCGGCGGGCGTTTGCCCGCCGTTTTCAATTGCTCACTGCGGCGGATGCGAAGCTCTGCTATGGTGCTGTGCGTTAGGCTTTCGTATCGATCTGGCGCTGGAGTTTGAGGGAGTCTGGGATGAGTGCTGTAGGGATGCTTGCCGGGATCGTTGGGGCAAGCCTGAATCTTTGGTTGGCCGAGCCGGCGAAGTTTGGGCTGGGAGAGAGAGTTCTGTTGGCGGCGTTGATGCTGGGGGCCGCCGGGTTGTTCGCCTGGCGCGGAGCGCCAATAGCGCACGCCATCTGGGGGTCGAAGAAGGACGCGGATCTTCGCCTGCGGCCGCTGGGCCGGCGCTTGTGGAAGTTCTTCTGGGAGGTGCTGTGCCAGGCCAAGGTGATTCGGCAACGGAGGCTTCCCGGGCTGGCGCATGCGTTGGTGTACTGGGGTTTTCTGGCCTTTGCGCTGGTGACGTTGAATCACCTGGCGGAGGGATTCGGCTGCGATTTCCTAAGCTATGCGGGCGCGTTTGGAGCTTTTTATCAGGCGTTTGCCGGGGTGTGGGCGCTTCTGGTCGCCCTCGCGATCGCCGGGCTCTTCGCCCGCCGGTTCCTGGTGCGGCCGAAGTGGCTCGGGGAGGTCTCCCCGGAGTCCGGCGTCATTGCCGCGTTGATCTTTGCGTTGATGGCGACCTATCTGGGGATGCTGGTAGTGAAGCAGCACAGCCCCGCGGCCGAATATCTCTGGTGGGCGCACACGCTGGTGCTGCTTGCATTTCTACCCATCATTCCCGGCACCAAACATCTGCATCTGCTGCTCAGTCCTCTGACGGTCTTTCTGAAGCGGCCGGAGTTTTCACAGCTTCCCAAACTGGAGGGCGATGAGGAGTTCGGGCTGGTTACGGGAAAGGATCTTACCCGAATCATCGCGCTGCAGGCCTACAGTTGCGTGGAGTGCGGACGCTGCACCGAGCACTGCCCCGCAGCGGCGACCGGCAAGGTGCTGAACCCCAAGGAGGTTGTCCTGGGGGTAAAGGCATTCCTGAACAGCCATGGAGCGGGCAGCGAGGCGCCGCTTCTGCAGGATGAGCCGGTTGGAGCGCAGAGGGCGCTCTCCATGCAGGCGGCTTTTGCCTGCACCACCTGCGGAAGCTGCGAATACCAGTGTCCGGTGGGAGTGCAGCACCTGCCGGTGTTGATCGGTCTGCGGCGAGGAGCGGTGAATACCGGCGCATGGGAGGATCGCTATGGCACCAAGCTCTTCCTGAGCCTGGAGAAGCAAGGGAACTCGCTGGGCATGAGCGCGGCGGAACGCGACAAGTTCATCGCCCGGCAGAGGCTTCCCTTATTTGACGGCAGCCAGGAGTACTGCCTTTGGTTGGGCTGCATGGGCAGCTATGATCCCAAGGGGAGGGAGATCGTCACCGACTTCGCTCGCGTGATGCAGGCCCTGGGGTCCAGCTTCGGAGTGCTGAAGAAAGAGAGCTGTACGGGCGATCCGGCGCGACGCTTGGGCAACGATCTGCTCTTTGGAGAGCTTGCCGAGCAGGGTTTAAAGAACTTCGCCCAGGCTGGGGTAAAGAAGATTGTCACTGTCTGTCCACACTGTGTGCGGACCATCGCCAGCGACTGGCGGGAGTATGGAGTCGCGCCGGAGATCGAACATCACTCCGAGTTCATGGCGCGGCACGCGCATCGGTTGCCCGGTCTGATGGTGGGCGAGTCGAGCGAGAGCGTTGTGTTTCACGATCCCTGCTACCTGGGCCGCTATCGCGAGGTCTATGACCAGCCTCGCGCGGTGGTGGCGATGGCGGGAGAGCTGGTCGAGGCGGAGCGGCATCGGGAGCGCTCCTTCTGTTGCGGCGCCGGCGGCGGGCTGGCGTGTCTGGGCGAAGAGGCTGGAGAACGGGTGAGCCATGGGCGAGCCCGGGAGCTGATGGAGAGTGGCGCGAAGACGATTGGAACGGCCTGCCCGTTCTGCAACTCGATGTTCCGCGATGCGTTGGGCCAGGTGGGCGGAGCGGCCCCGCCGCAACTGCTGGATATCGCACAACTGGTAGCGCGGCGTCTGCCCGTGCAGCCGCTGGATTCCGGTGAGCCGAGGGGCTGAGGGCGGCTCTGTTGAATCAAGATCCACAAGACGGTCTGGCGCCGGTTACGGTAGGCTGACCGTGGCGGTTTGCGCCTGAGGCGGAGTGGCGAATGAAGATCGTTGTCGCGGTAAAGCAGGTTCCAGAACGAGAGGCGGTGCTGCGCGTGACCCCCGATGGCCGCAGCATCGACGAGAGTGAAGTGGCGTGGACGATGAATGAGCCGGACGCGTACGCGCTGGAAGAGGCGCTCCAGTTGAAGCAGCGCGCTGCGGATGCCGGCCTTGGCGAGGCCGAGGTTGTGGTGCTGAGCGTCGGGCCGGAGCGCGTCCAGAGCACGTTGCGCGAGGCTCTGGCCAAGGGGGCGGATCGGGCCCTGCATGTGGTGACGCCGGCGGGCGGGGAGGGTTCGCTGGCGGAACGGGGCTCGCTGGATGTGGCGCGGCTGCTGGCTGAGGCGGTGAAGGGAGAGCAGCCGGAGCTGGTGCTGACCGGGTTGCAGTCGGATGATCTCGGGGCGGGACAGACGGGTGTGGTGATGGCGGAGCTGCTGGGGGTTCCGCACGCCACGCTGGTGTTGCAGGTGGAGTTTGCCGGCCAGGGTGGGGACGGCCGGCGGATCAAGGTACGGCGCGAGCTGGAGGACGGGTGGACCCAGTTCGTCGAGATGCCGCTGCCTGCGCTGCTGACCATCCAGTCCGGCGGCAACCGGCTGCGGTACGCGACGTTGATGGGCATCAAGCGGGCCCGGCAGAAAGAGATGCGCGAGTTATCCGCCGCCGCCCCCTCGCAGCGCGTCGATCAGGTTGTCAAGGTTTTTCCGCCGTTGCGGGTGAAGCAGACGGAGATGCTGACGGGAGCAGCCGAGGAGATTGCGGCCAAGCTGGTGGAGCGGTTGCGGTTTGACGTGAAGGTGCTATGAGCGCAGACGTGTTGGTGGTGATGGAGACCAAGGGTGTTGGCGAGCGCCGCACAGGCGGAGGCGCTGCGTGGCACCGCGTCAGCATGGAGGCGCTCGCCGCTGGACAGACGCTGGCTGCGGAATTGGGTGTGGCGTGCTCGGCCGCGGTGCTGGGTGAGAGCGCAGCGATCGCCCCGTTGGCCGCGGAGCTGGCTGCGCACAGGCTGGAGACGGTCTGGGCGGTGGGCGATGATCTGCTGGCGGTGTACACCGCCGATGGCTGGACGGCGGCGCTGGAGCAGTTGATTGCGCAGGCAGCGCCGAAGTTTGTGGTGTTTCCGCACACCTACCAGGTGAGAGACTATGCGCCGGCGTTGGCCACTCGTTTGGGTGAGGTGCTGATCGGCGATGTGACCGCCGTTCAGATGGCCGGCGAGCCGCGTGAACCGCTGTTCGTGCGGCAGTGGATGCAGGGGAAGTTAAATGCGATCTACCGGCATTGCAAGCCGGGAGGATTCTGTCTGCTGTCCGTGCAGGCCGGGAGTTTCCGCGCCGACGCCGTGCAGGTGGGCCAGAGTCAGGTGCAGGAGTTTGCCCCGAAGCTGGCGGCGGAGATGATCAGGACAGCGCCCAGTGAGCCGATTCGCGAGGCCGCGCAGACGGTGGATCTCTCCGCGGCGGAGGTGATCGTCGGAGTGGGACGAGGGATTGGCGAACAGGAAAATCTGAAGCTGGTGGAGGATCTTGCCCAGGCGCTGGGGGCCGAACTCGCAGCCTCGCGGCCGATCTGTGACGCGGGTTGGTTGCCGCTGGAGCGACAGGTGGGGAGCTCGGGGCAGACGGTTGCGCCGAAGCTGTATCTGGCGGTGGGTATCTCCGGCGCGATTCAACACTTGGTGGGGATGAAGGGCGCCAAGACCGTGATTGCGATCAACAAGGACGCCGATGCGCCGATCTTTGAAGTGGCAGATATTGGAGTGGTGGGAGACCTTTTCGAGATGGTGCCAGCGTTGACCCGGGCCATACGCGGATAGTGAGGGAACGACCCGGGTTGTGCAGGGAAAAGGAAGTTGAGCCGCGCGGAGCATTCCGTGCGGCCTAAACCGCTCGATTTGCGTCATAATAAACAAGAAGAGAGGCAAAGCCTGATCTTTGCCAAGACAGGCAAAACCTGATCTTCGTCCTGCCCCCAGCCTTTGACCAGACGAGACCAACGCGGATGGATGGAGCCTGCGCATTCCTTGTGGATGCGGGTGATCACCTTTGCGTGTCTGCTTCTGGTGACCGCGGCCAGTTCTCTGCAGGTCGTCCACATTCATGGACAGTGGCTTCCGCAGCGGGCGGCGCACCTGACCACTCCGCCGGATGGTTCGCAGGCGCCAGGGGGCGAGGAGAACTGTCCCCTCTGCATGGCCATGCACACGGCCATGCCAACTGCGGCGCGCATCGAATTGCCGCGCCTAGAGCTGGTGGAGTGCAAAGAGGTGCAGGCAAAGGACCATTTGCCTGAGACCCTATGGCACTATGCCACGTTCAGCAAGCCTCCTCCTGACCAGACCCTCTGATCATCCCCAGCCAAGAGAGCCGCGCTGCGGGGAGGGCGAGAGCGAGCCGCGTTCGTCAAGTTTCTCCTTCATTCCGGAATTGGACAAATCATTAGGATTAGCGTGATCCCAAGCTTATGCAGGCATAGGCTTCAGGATTACGTCCGGCGGACATTCCGATCGTCCCGCTGGATAGCCTTATCCGATATGATCTCCTCTTTCTACCCTGCAACTCCGGGTAAGACGAGCATGGCGTCAGGGCCAGAGCTGACCTTGGGTGAGGGGATGTTCAGGAGCCGGCGGCAGCGTTTCCTGGCTGCGGGAGCTGCTCTGTGAACTCAAGGCTGCGCAGGATGCCGAAGGGAGAAGGGCGTGAAGCCTGCCCAGAGTTTGCACCGAGCAGTTACCGGCGTCTGGCGCTATTTCGATGCAGCAGCCGGACGCTATCTATTCATTTTGGACGGTTGGTCTCTTTCCAGCCACATTTTTATCTTTGCGGCGCATTGGCGTGCGGTTACATGGGGTGGCCATAGAACGAGGGTCTGATGCCGCCCGATGCGGTCTTTGATTGACAGGAGGATTTCCATGATGCAAAGAGTTTTCCAGCGCAGGTCTTCGACCCGTTGGAGCTGGGTTGCGTTCGGCGCGATGATTCTGATGGCTGGAGCGAGAGTCGCTGCGGGCCAAGGCTTGTCCGGAACCCTGGATGGAACGGTGACGGATGCCACCGGGGCGATGATTCCCGGCGGCTCGGTGACCATCAGCAACCCGGCGAGCGGCTATATCCGCAAGAGTACGGTCGATTCATCCGGTCATTTCCAGTTCCCCAACCTTCCCTTCAGTCCCTACAGCATCACGGTGAAGAGCCAGGGATTTCAGGACTTCAATGAAGTCACGCAGATCGATTCGCCGGTGCCGCTGAAGCTGCGGATCGTGATGCAGGTGGCGAGTTCTTCGACCACGGTGACGGTGACTGCCCCGACCGGCATGACGCAAAACTCTTCCACCTTTCACACCGACATCGATCGAGGTTCGTTCAACAAACTGCCGCTGGAGAGTCAGTCCTCGTCGCTGGTTTCGCTGGTGACGTTGGCGTCTCCCGGCGTAGCGGCGGATTCGAACGGACTGTTCCATGGTTTGGGAGACCATGCATCAAACTCCTTCTCCATCGATGGTCAGCCGATCACAGACCAGCAGAGCAAGGTGTTCTCCAACGAGTTGCCATCGAATGCCGTGCAGTCTATCGAAGTGATCTCCGGAGCGCCCCCGGCCGAGTATGGCGACAAGACCAGCCTGATCATTGAGGTCACAACGCGTTCCGGCCTGGGAGTCACCACGCCGACGGGTTCAACCTCGGCTTCGTATGGAAGCTTTGGATCCTCGACAGGCTCCTTCGATCTCAGCTACGGAGGAAAGACCTGGGGAAACTTCTTCGAGAGCGACGGCCTTGATACAGGGCGATTTCTGGATGCTCCGGAGTTCGTGGTGATTCACGACAAGGGCAACGAGTTCAACCTGTTCGACCGTGTGGATCGGCAGTTTACGCAGGCCGGCGCCTTTCACCTGAATCTGAACGTCAGCCGTTCCTGGTTCCAGACGCCGAATGCTCTGAACAATTTGAACATCCAGAACGTCGAGAGCGATGAATCGTCCTCGGGTGGAGGCGCGAGCGCGAACCCGACGCTGGTGGATGTAGGCAACACCGATCAGCGATCGAAGATTGTTACCTACGATGTGGCTCCCTCGTATGACTGGACGCTCAACCAGTACGCTGTGCTGACCTTTGGGGCCTATGTGCGCCGCGACGACTACAACTACTATCCCAGCAACAATCCGCTGGCGGACTACAGTACGGTGACGCTGCAGAATCAGACCATCGGCCAGGCGCGCAGCCTGACCAACGCGGGAGTGCGCAGCGATATCGCGTATGTGCGGGGCATCCACAATATCAAGGTGGGTGGCGAGTACGAGCAGACCTTCCTGCGTGAGAACGATGTTCTGGCCATCGTGAACAACACCTTCAACTCCCCTTGCGTGGATCAGTACGGCAACTCGCTGCCGGGCTATTCGAATCCGAACCAGTGCCCGGCGGGAACTTTGCCCAACTCAAACTATCTCTCGGTACTGGCTCCCTATGATCTTACCCGTGGGGGCGGCTACTACACGTTCATCGGGCACACGGATGTCAAGGAAGCGGCGCTCTACGCTCAGGACCAGATCACCAAAGGCCCGTGGCTGTGGAACGTGGGCATCCGCGGCGATATCTACAATGGACTTGCGGTGGCGCGCCAGGCCGAACCGAGGGTGGGCGTCTCCTATGACGTCAAGAAAACTGGGACTATTCTCCGCCTCTCGTATGCGCGAACCCTGGAGACTCCTTTCAACGAGAACCTGGTGCTCTCCAGCCTGGGCTGCGGCAGCGCCGTGCTGGCTCCGCTGTTGCAGTGCCAGCCTGGCGTCGGCACCATCATGCAGCCGGGCTTCCGCAACGAGTTCCATGCCGGCTTTCAGCAGCAGGCCACCCGGTTTCTGGTGATCTCCGGCGAGTACATCTGGAAGTACACGCACAACGCCTTCGACTTCAGCGTGCTGGGCAATACGCCGATCACCTTTCCCATCGACTGGCACAACGCGAAGGTCCCTGGGTTCATGTTTCATGTGACCATGCCGCAGTACCACGGCTTCTCCGCGTTCATGGTGATGGAATCTGTGGCCGCGAGGTTCTTTCCGCCGCAGGTGGCCGGCGCGGGAGCCACGGGTGGGGTAGCTCCAGGCAAGGTGTACTATCCATTCCTGATTGACCATGATGAAAAACTCAACCAGACGACCCATTTGCAGTATCAGATTCCGGGACGGTTCGAGCCCTGGTTCGGCTTCAACTGGCGGTATGACAGTGGTTTGGTGGCGGGCTCGACACCCTGTTACAACCCCTTGTCCAACGACCCCAACAGCGCCTGTCCCAACAGTTCGTATGCACCGGACAGTCCCATTGGAGCCAACGGTGTGCCGACGACGCCGGCGACGTTGAACGGCGTGCCTGCCGTGGTGCTGGTGGACAACAATCTACCTGCGACCTCCAACCCGGTGAACGGAGGATTGGCTTATCTGCCCTTGGACGCTGACGAAGAGTTTGAGGCTGGCTTGAGCTGCGATGGCGTGAAAGCGACGGGATACAACCTGATTGGCACCCCGATTCCGAATACGCCCTACTATGAGTGCGAGGCCAGCCAGCTCAAATCGTCGCTGCTTCAGGTTCCGCCTCCATTCAGGGGGGATAATGACAAGCTACCACCGCGGGTGGCGCAGCGCAGCTTGTTTGATTTCTCGATCGGACAGGACAACCTGTTCGACGGCAAGCGGTTCCGGTGGAGCGCGATGGTGACTGTGATCAACCTGACCGACAAGCGTGCTCTGTATAACTTCCTCTCCACCTTCAGCGGAACCCACTTTGTGACGCCTCGGGACATCACGGCGCAACTGGCCTTCCACTTTTAGGGTCCGCGTGATTGGACGATGTATAACGCCCGCTCTTGTACAGAGCGGGCGTTCATTTTGCTGTTCGCGCAGAGTCCTCCAGTTCCTGAAGCAACTCCCGTAGCATAGAGAGAGATGTTCTCCCGGCTTCCGAAGTCGACGGTGATTCTGCTGGCTTTCGCCAGCGTGTATCTCTTCTGGGGCTCGACGTACGGCGCGATCCATATCGCCGGGGAGCACCTGCCGGTTCCAGTCGTCTCGGCAACGCGGTCGCTGATCTCGGCCACGCTGATCGCCATCATCAGCCTGCTCTCCGGCAAGAGCCTGCGGGTGCATGGCGACGAGTGGTGGAAACTGTCCATCGTGGGCCTGTTGCTCATGTCATGCAATAACATGCTGCTGACCTGGGGAGAGAAGCTTGCGCCCTCGGGCTTTGCCTCGCTGATCGTCTCCACGATGCCGATCCTGATTGCGCTGATTGAGAGGATGTTGCCCGATGGCGATGCCCTGAACGGGCGGGGATGGATGGGAACGCTGCTGGGAACCGTGGGGATCGGTGTGCTGGTATGGCCTTCGCTGCGTGCCGCGCACGGAGGTGGAGGCGCCTCCGGCTCGCACGCCCTGCTGGGCGTGGTGGTGCTGATGGCGGCGGCCCTCGCGGCGGCATTGGCCGCGGTGTTGTCGCGACGCTTTCGATTCACCTCGGACAGCTTCGTCGCTACCGGCTGGCAGATTGGCGCGGCGGGCATCTTCAATGCGACCGTTGCGACCGCTACAGGAGGATGGCATCGCGCGGTGTGGACCTTGCCCGGGCTGGGGTCGATCCTGTATCTGTCCGTCTTCGGATCGCTCTTCGGGCTGGTGGCGTACACCTATCTGCTGCAGAACGTGGAGGTGACCAAGGTCTCGACCTATGCGTTTGTGAACCCGGTGATCGCCGTGCTGCTGGGGGTGTTTGTGCTGCACGAGCACCTGGTGAAGACCGAGATCGCGGGGATGGCCGTGATTGTGTGCGGGGTGGCGATGGTGATCCATAGCCGGGTCGAGGCCGGCAAGCGGGAGATCGTCGGAATCGCGGGCGAGGCGGTCGAGTAGCGGCTCAGGTGCGTTTCCAGCGGACGCC
>DAHWOF010000176.1 GCA_027335345.1 Granulicella sp.
GTGGAGCATGATGGGCGGACGATCTTCAAAGGCCTTCCCCGTCCGATGACCTGTACGCGCTATCACTCGCTGATTGTCGAGGAGGAGGATCTACCCGCGGAGTTGGAGGTGTCCGCGCGCGTCAGGGACGCGACGGGGACAAAGGGTCTGGGAGGCGGGCTGATCATGGGCCTGCGGCACAAGACGCTGCCGATTGAGGGCGTGCAGTTTCATCCCGAGAGCGTGCTGACCGACCACGGGAAGCAGTTGATTGCGAATTTTCTGAAACAGTAGCGATGCCGCCGGCACAAGAGACCGTGCCGGGGAGTTGAAACCGAGAACAGAACCGCGCGTTGGAGCCGTCCGTGGGGAATCATCTGCGAGTTGGGTGGAGCATGGTGGTGAGCTGCCTGTTGGCTGCGGGCCCGCCGTGCATCCGTGCGCAGCAGAAAGCGCCGGTGCTGGCGACGGTTGCGGTCCAGGATGCGCAGGTGAAGGGCGGGCTGGTGATCAAGGGCAAGCAGACGCGCCTGATCTCCAATGCCAGCGTGACGGCCTACGATCATACAGCCAAAGTGAAGCTGAAACGAGGAGGGGACGTGCTGGTGTGCTCTACCAGCCAGTTCCATCTCATGCGCGTGGGCAAAGGCAGCGCTCTGCTCTTCGGGCTGGACCGCGGAGCGATCGAGCTGCATACGCCCACCGAGGCGGAGGATGTGATCCTGACCCCCGACATTCGCTTCCGGGTGGAGATCAAGGGCACGTATGACCTGCGGATTCGAGTGACGCCCAATGGGGACACCTGCGTCGAAAATGCGGGAAAGAAGGCTCCCGCGCTGATGCTCAGCGATGCATTCTCCGCGGCGAACTATCAGTTGTCGCCCGGAGACCATGTTCTGTTTGAGCGAGGGAACCTGCGCGAGGTTATCGACAGCGAAGGCTCCCCGTGCGGTTGTCCGGTGGTGAAGAAGCAGAAGCATGCCGGCGCCCATGCTGACGCGGCGGAGAGAGCCGCAGCGGAGCATCCCTTCCCTGTAGCCCAGAGCGAGGGCCTGGCGCCCACCCCGCCGGAGCCCAACTCGCCGCCTGGACAGACGGAGACCCAGGTGTCCACAACGCTCACCTACCGGCCTGGAGGCGCGCCTCCGCCGAGCGCGATGGAGCCTCCGAACCAGATCATCGCCGACGCCTCGGCCGCTCCGAATATGTCGGTGCAGCATAAGGTGAAGCATTCATTTGCGTATCGCTTGAAGCGCTTCTTCTACCGCCTTTTCCATCCCGGGTCTGGGCAGCAGAGTTCCTCGTAGCAGGTTTGAGGCTGTCGGATGGATCGCGCCCCCCGGGCTGGATGTGGAGAAGCGGCCGGCAAGCCTGCAAGCGTAAGCTACAATCGAAAGGTTGGGCTGTTTTCAGCAGCCCCCACACTTCCCCTAGAATCAGGAGTTTTCCATGGCGATTCCGGCCACACAGATGCGCCCCGGCATGATTATCAAGTTCAAGGATGACCTTCATCTGGTCTTCAGCGTCGAGCACCGGACGCCGGGCAACCTGCGTGCGTTTATCCAGGCGAAGCTGAAGAACGTGCGGACCGGCGCCATGTTTACGGAAAGATTCCGTTCGCCGGATCCGATCGAGCGGGTGCATGTCGATTCGGTGAAGATGGAGTATCTGTATAACGACGGCGACGATTACTACTTCATGGATCAGAATACTTTTGAGCAGATTGCCCTCAAGCGGGACACGTTGGGCGACTCGGTGGAGTATCTGACTGCCAACTTGCTGATTGAGGTGAGCTTCCACGATGGCAAACCGGTGGGTATCGAGCTGCCGACGGCGGTGGAGATGACCGTGGTGGAGACCGAGCCCGGGATCAAGTCGGCTACGGCCAGCTCGGTAACCAAGCCGGCCAAGACGGAGACGGGACTGGTTGTGCAGGTGCCGCCGTTTATCAATGAGGGTGAGCGGATCCGCGTGGATACGGCTGAAGGCGCGTACATGAGCCGGGCGTAGGAGTTTGCGGAACAAGCGCTGAAGCAACAAGCGAGGCGGCGCAAGCTGTGTGGCGGGAAATGAACGTACGCAATGGGTTACAGAGCTCCTGAGCCCCAACTGCGATTTTCAACAGACTCCCCGGCATGGAGGCTCCCATGGTGATCCACTTTCTGATTCGCGGGCGCGTGCAGGGCGTCGGGTTTCGCTGGTTTGTGCAACGTGAAGCGGCGGAGTTGGGACTGCGCGGCTGGGTGCGGAACACGGACACGGGCGAGGTGGAGGTGGTTGCTTCGGGAGATGCCGAGGCAATCGACGACTTGCGCGCGGAGCTGCGCAAGGGGCCGCGGGGGAGCCGCGTGGATGGGTTGATCGAGCATGAACTGGTAGAGGCCGAGGGTGAGTCGCTTGGCGAGTTTCAAATTGAAGGAGCCTGGTAAACGCTATGGGGAAACCAATTGATTGCGAGTCGTTGAAACAGAAGATCCGCGCGGTGCCGGATTTTCCCAAGCCCGGGATTCTGTTCTACGACATTACGACGCTGCTGAAGGACAAGGCCGGCTTTGCGCAGTTGATCGATGCGTTCTCACAGTACTACATCGACAAAAAGGTGGACCTGGTGCTGGGCATTGAGGCGCGCGGGTTTATCTTTGGGCCGGCGCTGGCCTACCGGCTGAATGCGGGATTTGTCCCCGTGCGCAAGCCCGGCAAGCTGCCGGCTGCGGTGGAGAAGGTGAAGTATGATCTGGAGTACGGCAGCGATTCGCTGGAGATCCACAAGGACGCCATCCAGCCGGGTCAGCGGGTGATCATCGTGGATGACCTGCTAGCGACGGGAGGCACCATGGAGGCGACCATGGAACTGGTCAAGCGCATGGGCGGCGAGATCGTGGGAATCGCGGTCGCCATCGAGTTGGACTTCTTGAAGGGACGGCAGAGGTTTCAGGGAATCGACGTCCTGAGCCTGATGCACTACGACGAATAGAAAATCTCCAGAAGGGTAGATACGCTTGCCTCAGGAGATGCATCGGATGTTCACGCCGGCTGCGGTGGGAGCGGCGAATGGACCATTCTCGGTCTTTTGCTTGGCGTTTGGCGACGTTTGGGCGAACTCATCGAGCTCATCATGGATGACCGGCGCCCTGCGCTCTCCAGTACAGATTCAGCAGCATGGCCAGCACCGAGGTGAAGATACCGGCCATGGCCATGGCCAGTGACGAGACCGAGCCCTGCACCTCTGAGCTGCGAAAGAGAGAAGCTGTACCGATGGCGTGCGAGGAGGCGCCGATGGCCGCACCGACCGCATGGTCATGCAGGATGCGCGCCAGGCGAAGAATGGCGGGGCCGATGACGCCTCCCAGCAGGCCGGTGAGTAGCACCATGGCTGCCGTGACGGCAGGGTCGCCGTGCAGACTGCGAGAGACCTCGACGGCGATGGGAGTGGTCACGGACTTGGGCAAGGTAGACATCACCATCTCATGCGAGGCTCCGCAGAGGCTTGCGACGCCGCCGGCGGTGATCATTCCCACGGCAGAGCCCGCCAGCACCACCAGGCTCAGGCGAGGCAGGGTAGCCTTCAGCTTGATCCCCTGTTTGTACATCGGGACTCCCAGGGCCACGGTGGCCGGACCCAGAAGATAGGTGAAGAGTCCTCCGCCCGTGTTGTAGGAGGCATAGGGGATATGCAGCGCCCACAGAAGAAAGATCAGCACAATGGAAGCCGACAGCAGGGGATGGATCCAGGCCCAGCGCGCATGCAGGCGCAGGCTGAGAGCATAGACGGCCAAGGTAAGCACGATAAAGAGCGCGGGGTGGGTCAGAAGATGAAGGATCAGGCGAATCACGATGGCGGCTTCCTCGTATCTGAATCAGGATGGTCTTTACAGCCCTGCGGAGATGGGCTGCGCGGGTTGCGGGGTGTCTGCGCTCTGCCGGAGACGCCGCCACGGCTGGGAGCCGTCAGGGCAGCAGGTCAGCCTCCCGGTTGATCTCGGCGATCTCATCGTCGGCCAGCAAAAGATGCGCCAGGCCGCCGGTGGTCAGCAGTACGGCCAGCAGGCTGGCGACCAGGCTGGCTAGCAGCGCCACGCCGTTCCTGCGCAGCTCGGCGGTCATGGTGGTGAGCCCGGCCATCAGGGGAATGAAGAGCAGCGTCATATGCCGCACCAGGAAGACCGCGCTGCGCTCTACCCACTCCAGCCGGACCAGGCCCAGCATCAGCGCCAGGGTAAACAGGATCAAGCCCAGGACGCTGCCGGGCAAGGGAACGCCGAGGCGGTGCAAACCGACGCCAAGAAGCTGAAACGCGACGATGATGACGAAACCAAGCATGGGTGAACTCCTCGCAACGGATGCACGCTGGGATGTTGTTCTGGGAAAGGGACGAGTGCGTCTGAAGCTGTAGCCGGAAGAGTATGAGAGGGGGCGCTCTGCCTCTGCCTTTGCCTTGCGTGCCGACTCGTCGAAGCCCGCTTCAGATGCTTTCGGCATGCGTTCAGGAAGTCCGCGATGCCACGCTGCCAACCTGTACCGCCGTGGCGCTTGACGCCATGCCGCCCGCAGTCCTTAATGCGACGGCCGACAGATCCTGGTCGCCGATCGAATCCACACAAGCAGCAAAAAGCCTCTCAGCCGCGGCAGCCAACGGTGTCTCCGCGCCTGCTGTTGCCGCCGCGCCGGCGACCAGGTTCAGATCCTTGCTCATCAGCCGGAGTGGAAACTCTGGCGAGTAGTCGCCGCTGCGGATCTTTTGAAATTTGCCCAGGAAGGCAGGAGCGACCACGGCTGAGCGGGAGAGGACATCGAGCAGGACGCTCGGCTGCAGCTCCAGATGCCGGCCTAACGAGAGGGCCTCGGCGATGGCTGCCATTCCGACGCCGAGCAGAAGGTTGACCACCAGCTTCATTTTTGCTCCCGAGCCTCCCGGCCCAACGAGAAACCACTGCTTGGCGAGCGTCTCGAAGATGGGAGTGCAAGCCTCGAAGGTCGCCTGATCCCCGCCCGCCAGCAGGGTGATGGTCCCGGCCTCCACCGCTGGGGTTGAGCCGGCGATGGGTAGATCGAGCATTCGAATGCCGCGCTGAGTTGCCTCGTGATGAAGCCTCAGAGATAGCTCCCAGGAGATCGTGCTCATCTCCAGAAGGATGCTGCCTGGCCGGGCGAAGTTCAGTACGCCGCTCTGGCTAAAGTAAACCTGCTGCACGGCCTCATCGTTGGCCAGGCAGGAAAGAATCACGTCGGAAGTGGAGCAGAGAGAGGCCAGTGAGGCTGCGCAGGGAACTCCCTGGTTCACGGTCTGGCCATCCTTCCGCAGGCTACGGTTCCATGCCTGCACTTGCCAGCCCGCAGCATGCAGCCGTCCGGAGAGCGGGCTGCCCATCAGGCCCAGACCGAGGAATCCAAGTTGGGTTGTACTGATTTCAAGCATCGTCTTATCCTTTCGTCTTCGTCCACCTCCCCTTGCCCGCGCGAAAGCAGGCGGGGCAAGGCGGTGGTCATGATGAAATGATGAAAAAAAAGGAGAGTGAGCATGTCCCGCCTCGAGTTCAAAGTTGCGGTTCAAAGCGTCTCACGAAAGTTGCACATTCACCGTTTTGTGAACTCAGGAGATCGCAAAGTCGGTGCTGAATCGCTCTTCGATTGGGGTCGATCGCTCTTGATCTGGCGCTTGTTGATATGCCAAAGGCGGGTTCCTCCTCTGGGGCGGCAATGGCATCTCTCTTAAGGATACTCAGTGCAAGGAAGAGTGGATAGTATCGGCGGCGCGCATCGGTGCGGCTGTGATCCTCGCCCCCGGCTTGCTCAGAGCTGAGCGCTTTCTTTGTCAAGCGGCCGCCTTCTGTCTGGTCCACAGAGGTACAGTCAGAACAGAGCGCCACGCGGCGCGTAGCGCGCGGAGTTGCCGGGCTGGTCCGGATAACTTATAAATAATTTAGTCCTCTTGGGCAACGTTGCCGCTGCCGGAGCTTCGGCGCTGGCGCCTGAATACATCTCAAGGCGATGCTTCGACGTAGATCCTTCCGGATCTCCGGGGATCTTCTAGGAACTTTTGGTTTCTCCCAAGCATCTTTAGGGTGAGCCCCAAGAGAATCGCGTCCTGCTGGATTCCCGCCTGGGGAGCTATGCGGAGAGGAGTGGCGAATGTGGATTGTTCGACTGGCCCTGAACCGGCCGTACACGTTCGTTGTCTTATCGCTGCTGCTTCTCATCTCCGGTCCGCTGGCTGTTCTGCATACGTCGGTGGATATCTTTCCCAACATTGATATTCCGGTGGTCTCGGTGGTGTGGATGTATGCAGGCCTCTCTCCTCAGGAGATGACAGACCGCATCGTCTCCCCCTTCGAGCGCTCGCTGCCGACGCTGGTCAATGACGTCGACCACACCGAGTCGCAGGTGCTGACCGGGGTTTCCGTCACCAAGCTCTTTTTTCAGCCCTCGGTGAAGATCTCTCAGGCTGTGGCCCAGGTAACGGCCGCGGCGCAGACCGTCATGCGCCAGCTTCCGGCAGGCGCAACGCCTCCGCTGGTCATCCAGTACAGCGCCTCCAGCGTCCCGATTGTGCAAATGAGCCTTTCGGGCAATGGTATGACCGAGCAGCAACTGAATGACATCGCGATGAACTTCATGCGCACGCAGTTGTCCACAGTGCAGGGAGCGTCCATCCCCTGGCCGTATGGCGGAAAGCTACGTCAGATTCAGGTGGACATCGATACCAGGAAGTTGCAAGCTTACGGGCTCTCCGCCTCCGACATCGTGAACGCGGTGAATGCGCAAAACGTGATTCTTCCCTCGGGCGATGCCAAGATGGGGGACTTTGACTGGCAGATCGAGACCAACAGCGCTCCGCGCACCATTGCCGCACTCAATAACCTGCCCATACGAAGCATGAACGGGGCCACCATCTACATGCGCGATGTGGGCAGCGTATGGGATGGATTTCCGCCGCAGACAAACCTGGTCCGGGTCAACGGCCAGCGAGCCACTCTGCTGACGGTATACAAGACGGGGAACTCCTCCACCCTGGATATCATCTCCTCGATTCGCAGGAATCTGCCCGCGATTCTGGCTGAGCTTCCGCCGGCGTTGCGCGTTCACCTGATCTCGGATCAATCGGTCTTTGTGCGCGCCGCCATCTCCGGAGTGGTTCGGGAGGCGCTGATCGCCGCCGCTCTTACAGCTCTGATGATTCTGGTCTTCCTGGGAAGCTGGCGATCCAGCCTGATCATCGCCGTCTCGATTCCGCTTTCGGTGATCTCGTCGCTGCTGCTGCTGCCGGCGCTGGGACAGACGATCAACATCATGACCCTGGGCGGACTGGCCCTTGCGGTGGGCATCCTGGTGGATGACGCTACGGTGGCCATTGAGAACATTGACCGCAATCTGGAAGAAGGCAAGGAGTTGGAGCAGGCCATTCTGGACGGCTCGGCGCAGATCGCCGTACCGGCATTTGTCTCCACGCTCTCCATCTGCATTGTCTTTGTCCCGATGTTCTTTCTCAACGGAGTGGCGCGCTATCTCTTTGTCCCCATGGCGGAGGCTGTCGTCTTCGCCATGCTGGCGTCCTACTTCTTTTCCCGCACCATTGTTCCCACCATGGCGAAGTATCTGCTGAAGGGGCATGAGATTCTGCATCCCCACGAGCAGGCAGCGTCCAGGAACCCGTTTGTCCGTTTCCAGCGAAGCTTTGAGCACGGCTTTGAGAGTCTGCGGTCCAGGTACCGGGAGATTCTGGTGCTGTGCCTGGCCCGTCGTGCGGTCTTTGTATGGAGTGCGGTGCTGTTCTGGGGGGTCTCGCTGGCGGTGCTGACGCCGTGGCTGGGCCGGGATTTCTTCCCCGCGGTGGATGGCGGACAGTTCAAGTTGCATGTGCGGGCCCATAGCGGAACGCGCATCGAGAACACCGCGCGCATCTGTGATGCGGTGGAGAGTGAGATCCGCAGAGAGATCCCGCCGGGGCAGCTTGAGAACATTATCGATAACATCGGCGTGCCATACTCGGGAATGAATCTCTCCTACTCGAACTCGGCGACGGTGGGGACGGAGGATGCCGATATCACGGTCTCGCTGACCAAGGATCACCGTCCCACCGCTGATTATGTGCATGTTTTGCGGCAGCGGCTGAACCAGGAGTTTCCTGGAGTCGAGTTTTACTTTCTGCCCACTGACATGGTGAGCCAGATTCTTAACTTTGGGCTGCCTGCGCAGATGGATATCCAGCTTGTGGGGCAGCAGGTGGAAGCCAACCGGGACGTGGCTAATCACCTGATGCAGAGGTTCGCGCGTGTCCCCGGGGTGACGGACCTCCGGATTCAGCAGCCGTTCAACCTGCCTGCCTGGAGAGTGGATGTGGATCGGACCCGGGCCCAGCAGGCCGGCTACACCGACGCCCAAGTGGCCTCCGACCTGATGATCAGCTTGAGCGGAAGCTTTCAGACGACGCCGAACTTCTATCTGGACCCGCGCAGCCACATCGCCTACGACATTGCGGTACAGACGCCCCAGTTTGACGTCAAAAATCTGCAGGAGTTGGAGAACTTCCCGGTGGTGGTGAGTGGATCCTCGGCTCCGCCCCAGATTCTGGGTAACCTGGCCAGACTGGAGCACATTACCGAGCAGGCCACCGTGAGCCACTACGATGCCCGCCCGGTGATCGACATCTACGGCGCGGTGGAGGGCACCGATCTGGGGGGTGTGGCGAGTCAACTGGACCGCATCATCGCCCAGAGCCGTAGCGAGTTGCCTCGCGGGACACAGGTCTTTCTGCGTGGGCAGGTGCAGACCATGCGCAGCTCCTACCGCGATCTCTTCGAGGGCCTGATCTTTTCGATCGTTCTGGTCTATGCCTTGATCGTGGTCAACTTTCAGAGCTGGCTGGATCCATTCATCATCATCGCCGCTCTGCCCGGGGCGTTGGCCGGCATCGTATGGATGCTCTTTCTGACCGGAACTCGGCTGAGCGTTCCTGCCCTTACCGGAGCCATCATGTGCATCGGCATCGCTACGGCGAACTCCATTCTGGTGGTGAGCTTCGCCAAAGACCAGATGCATGCCGGAGCGAGTGCGGTTGAGGCGGCGCTGAATGCGGGGTTCACGCGCTTCCGTCCGGTGCTGATGACAGCTCTGGCGATGATCATCGGGATGGTTCCCATGGCCCTGGGTCTGGGCGAAGGAGGAGAAGAGAATGCCCCCCTGGGCCGGGCCGTCATCGGAGGGCTTGTGTTGGCCACCCTTGGCACGCTGACCTTTGTGCCTGCATTCTTCTCCTTGATGCATCGTCAAGACAGCACGCCGGGCGGCCAGACCAGGCCGGAAGGCGTACCCGCCCCGGGCCCCACGAACGCCGAGCAGGAGTAGCAAACGATGAGCGAAGAGATTGGGACGACCAAGCGGACAACGAGCGGCGGAGATCCGCAGGCCATGGGCCCACACGCGGAGCGGGCGGGAGCGTCAAGACCGCCGCGGCGAAACATTGCGCCATGGCTTCTGCTCGCGTTGCTGCTGCTGATCGTTGCCGTAATCTACGGCATATCCCGGCGGAGGCAGGCGGAGAGCAGCCTGGCCCACTACACCGATGCGAACGCAGCCCCGGTCGTCTCCGTTTCGGTTCCCGCCGTGGAGACGAGCGCCCAGGAGATCGTTCTGCCCGGCAACATACAGGCTTATACCATGGCTCCGATCTATGCGCGGACCACCGGATACGTGAAGGCCTGGTACTACGACATCGGTTCGCACGTGCGCCGCGGAGACCTGCTGGCGGTGATTGAGACTCCGGAGCTGGACCAGCAAGTGGATCAGGCAAAGGCAGAGCTGGATGCGGCGAAGACCAGCGAGAGGCTGGCCAAAGTCACGGCAATGCGCTATCGGGCGCTGATCGGCAGCCACGCGGTCACGCAGCAGAACACGGATACGGCTGTGGACCAACTGCAGACGGATGAGAAGCAGGTGCTCTCTGCCGAGGCCAACCTGCGCCGTCTGGAGGCGTTGCAGGACTTTGAGCGGGTCGTTGCCCCGTTTGACGGCGTGATTACAACGCGCAACATCGATACAGGACAGTTGATTACCACGACAGGCAGCACGGTGACGATGGGCGCTGGAACCGTATCCTCCAATCGTGAGATCTTTGATATCTCCCGAGTGGATGTCCTGAGGGTCTTCGTCAATGTGCCTCAGGAGTATGCGCCGATGATGCGCAAGGGAGTATCGGCAGTCCTCACCCTGCCTCAATTTCCAGGCCGGAGTTTTCACGGCACGCTGGTGCGAACCTCGGATGCCATTAATCCGGTCATGCGCACGTTGCTAGCTGAGGTGGACGTGCGCAATAGGGATGGAGAGTTGCAGCCCGGCAGCTACACCGAGGTTCACCTCCACGTTACCGATTCGGTTCCAGTGAGGATTGTTCCGGAGAGCGCCTTGATCCTGCTTCCCGATGGAGAGTATGTGGGAACGGTGGACCGGAGCGGACGGGCGCGGCTGGTTCGAGTCACCGTGGGACGGGAGTTGGGAACCACGGCTGAGGTGCTCACCGGCCTGGCTGACGGAGAGCCGGTCATCAGCAATCCTCCCGACTCTCTTACCAACGGCGAACGGGTCCGTGTTGTAACTTCGGCGAACAACAGTATGGGTGAAGCCCGATGAGAGCGAATCAGAGCTTCGCCTGGGCTGCGCTGGTGCTTCTGATGTGCGGCGTGGGTTGCTCTGTCGGGCCCAAGTACCAGCGTCCCTCGGCCCCGACTCCGCCAGCCTATAGCGACAACGGGCACAACGGAGACTGGAAGCATGCTCAGCCTCAGGACGCAGCGACCCGCGGGAACTGGTGGACGATCTATGGGGACGACCAGCTGGATCAGCTCGAGCAGCGCTGCGCGACCTCCAACCAGAGCCTGCTGGCTGCTGCCGAGGCGTATCAGCAAGCTCATGACCTGGTCCTGATCGCCAAGTCTTCCCTCTATCCATCGATTTCGATCAGCCCCAGCCTGAGCCGAAGCAAGTTCTCGCAAACCAATCCCCTGTTGCCGCCGAACATCCCGCTGACATTCTGGAACTTTCTGATTCCGGTCAATATCTCCTGGGAGCCGGACTTCTGGGGCAGCATCCATCGCCAGATTCAGGCCAGCCAGGCCAGCGCTCAGGCTTCCGCAGCCAATATGGCCAACATGCGCCTCAGCCTGCAGGGTCTGCTGGCCACTACCTACCTGCAACTGCGCGGCGTGGATCTGCAGACCCAGTTACTGCGCAGGATGGTCAAGGCTGATGAGAACACGTTGCGCCTCACCCGTGAGCGTTACCGGGTTGGCCTGGACAACCGCAGTGATGTCGAACTGGCTGTCGCGCAACTGCAGCAGGTGCGGGCCGAGCTGGTGGATCTGGGAGTGCAGCGAGCCCAGGAGGAGCACGCGATCGCCGTGCTGGTGGGCGTGCCTGCCAGCGGATTTCATCTGGCTGAGGATCCTCTCACCGGCGAACCTCCCTCCATTCCAACCGGGATCCCCTCTGAATTGCTGGAACGGCGCCCGGATATCGCCGCCACGGAGCGCAATGTGGCCTCGGTGAATGCGCTGATTGGCGTGGCCGAGTCAGCTTATTATCCCAATATCATGTTGGGCGCCAGCGGCGGCGTGCAGAGCGACCAGATCACCGAGCTGATGCACAAGGGCAGCACCACCTGGGATGGCGCGGTTAATGCCAATGAGGTGATCTTTGAAGGCGGCCTGCGCAAGGCGCAGGTGGCTGAGGCCCTGGCGCAGCGCGCCCAGGCTGTGGCGCTCTACAGGGAGCAGGTTCTCTCCGCGTTTCGCGATGTAGAGGACCAACTCGGAGCGCTGCGGATACTGGCCCAGGAGACGGAACAGCAGCAGCAAGCCGTGCAGGCGGCCACCGAGGGCGCCCAACTCGCGGACGATCGCTTCCGGCAGGGGCTGGGCAACTACCTGGAGGTGCTGACCGATCAGACCGTCGAACTTCAGGATGAGCAGGTGGCGGCGGTTCTGCTGACCCGCCGCATGCTGGCCACCGCGCAGCTCATCATCTCTCTGGGAGGGGGGTGGAACGCCCGTCAGCTTCCTGCCAACTGAGCAGACCCTTCAATACGAGGTAACCGTCTCTTGGGTCCGCAGCGGCTGTGAGTTCAGAATGTGCTTGCGCAGCACCCTTCCGGCTGTGGCGCCGTTGCCCCTCTCCAGCGCCTCCAGAATCCGCCAGTGGTCCTGCTGGGCGGCCACCAGGTCGATCTGGTCCCGGAGCAAACGGATCTGCACATGTACTTCAAGGGCCAGCGAGTCCCAGGTTCTCAGCAGGATGCGATTTTCGCTGGCGGCGACGATCAGGCGGTGAAAGCGGAGGTCGTGGTGGGTGTATCCCCGGATATCATTGCGCTCTGCGGCGCCCAGAGAAGCGGTTGCCGCTTTTTCAAAGGGTTTGAGGTTGCCCCGCAGTTGCGTGGCTGCCTGCCTGGCCGCCAACTCCTCCAGGTAGGCACGGACCTGATAGGCTTCACGCACATCCTTCACGGTTACCTGGCGCACTCGTGTGCCCCGGTAGGGAGCGGTGGTCACCAGTTCCATCCCCTCCAGCTCGCAGAGCGCCTCCCGCACCGGCCCTTGACTGGTGCGAAACTGGTCGGCAAGCTTGAGTTCGATCAGGCGGGCTCCGGGGGCGAGTTCTCCATTGAGGATCTGCCGCAGCAGCTCCTGCTTGATGCGCAGAGCCATCGAGTCGCGCTGGAATCTGGGTGCGGCCGGAGACATCAGCCTATTATAGGGGCCGTGATCAGAAAATTATCAATTATTGGTAGTCTGTAGTCGACCGTTCCCAGTTTGCGCCACAGTCGCCTTCGAGCCGGCCCGGACGTTGATGGGCGCAGATTGACAGCAGGAAAAGCGCAAAGCTAATCTGCCCCAAGATCGAAACGGGCCAGAGACTGACGTGGGTCTGTTCCGGGCGTTCGATCAGCGTGCCAAGGCCATCCGCGGCGGATGCGCCAAGCGAGGGTTTGTGGCCAGGACGGCTGTGGCAGCGATGCCCGTCGAGATCGGCGGCTGGCCGTGGCGGAGAGTACGCAACGGAGGAACGGAGATGGAGGACAGCGGAGGCTCAAGGGGCCTGGAGATGGATCGCAGAGAGTTTCTGCGCCTGACGCTGATGAGTTCGGCGATGATGGCGGTCGCGGAGTTGAATCGGAACGCCGCTGCGCAGACAACCACAGCCCTGGAAGGAGTGCCGTATGCTGTGCTTTCGCCTTTGGCCCCCGGCGCGGTCCGGCCGGAGGGATGGTTGCGCCTCTACCTGGAGCGCCAGGCCGAGCAGCTCGGTTCGCAGCTCCCGGAGGTCTCCTGGCCATTTACGGAGCCTTATTGG
Source organism: Granulicella sp. (assembly GCA_027335345.1). Lineage (GTDB taxonomy): Bacteria > Acidobacteriota > Terriglobia > Terriglobales > Acidobacteriaceae > Granulicella. Next base: position 13,321 of record DAHWOF010000176.1, read on the forward strand.
GCCGGGGAGGAACAAGCTGAGTCCTGGTGGCCCTGGGAGCAGAAGGCCTATTGGTTCGACGGCGCCACGCGCCTGGCGCTGGTGCTGGGCGATCAGAAGCTGCTGGACAAGACCCAACTCTACCTGCGTTACACGTTGGACCACCCCGGTGCGGATGGCTATCTCGGTCCGAAGTTCTTTGAAGATCCTGTGGGCGACTACCATCGCTGGCCCCAGAACGTCTTCTTCCGGGGGCTGACGGCGAACTGTGACGCGGAGATGAGCAAGGCTGCCGGCCTGAGTCAGGGGTCGGGTTCGAATCACGACGCCGTACAAGCGTTGCGCAAGCACTACCTGAATGACAAGGCGGATTATGGCAAGCCGATACGCAATGTGACCAACCTGGAGGACATCCTCTGGTGCTACCAGCAGACGGGTGACGCGCGGCTGCTGGAGATGGCCGAGAAGGCATGGAGCGAGTACCTGACGGTGACCGGTCCGGGTCCGGCCGATCTGGGCGATCTCTCGCTGCTGCGGGTGTACGCGGCTACGCCCATTAACGCGCATGGCGTGACCTACGCCGAGATCGCCAAGCAGCCTGCGATTCTCTATCTCTACACGGGCAAGCCGGAGTATTTGAACTTCGCTTTGGCCGCGCAGCGGCGGATCTTTGACCACCACATGCTCATCGATGGAATTCCCTCCACCACGGAGTGGTTTCGTACCCGCACCTCGCTGGACTCGCATGAAACCTGTGACATTGCGGACCATACCTGGTCGTGGGGTTACATGCTGATGGCCACCGGGGACGGACGCTGGGCGGATGCTGTGGAGCGGGGCTGCATGAACGCAGGCTTCGGCGCCATCAGGAAGGATTGGAAGGCGCTGCAGTACTTCTCCTGTCCGAACCAGTTTCTGGCGACCGTCAACTCTGACCATAACGTGATGGAGCACGGCGGGTTCATGATGGCCTACCAGCCGAATCCGGGAAGACATACCGCCTGTTGCGGGGGCAATGTTCACCGGCTGTTTCCGAACTTTGTGATGCGCATGTGGATGAGGGACCGCAATGGTGGACTGGCGGCCACTCTGTACGGCCCGTCCCGGGTGAAGACGACGGTGGGAGCCGGAGCGCGCGAGATTGAGATTCTCCAGCGGACGGATTATCCGTTTGGCGAGGAGATTCATTTCACGCTGAATCCTTCTGCCCCGGTCGAGTTCCCTCTCTCGCTGCGCATTCCTGGCTGGTGCTCGTCGGCGCGGCTGGCGGTCAACGGCAAGCCGGTGAGCTTGCCGCAGATCAAAAACGGCTTTGCGACCCTGCGGAGGCGCTTCTCTGCCGGCGATACCGTGACACTGACCCTGCCGATGACGGTGGCCCTATCGCACTGGCCGCAGAACGGCATCGGCGTGGAGCATGGGCCACTGGTGTACTCTCTGCCGATCAAGGAAGCGTGGACGCCGGTAGCGGTTCCAAAGTACACCACGGAGGCGTTCCCGGCTTGGAATGCGCTGCCTGCCGGCGCTTGGAACTACGGGCTGGCAATCCAGCAAGACCGGCTGCAGCAACAGGTGCAGGTGCGACGCAAAGCGATGACGGAAGATCCCTGGGTGGACCCGCCGGTCACGCTGCGTGTGCCGGCAAGAAGCATTACCAACTGGGAGTTGCAGGCCAATCCAGAAGATCCGCAGCAGCTCTTTACGCCGCCGCTGCCGGAGAGCGCCGCAGAGACCCTGGGCGCTGAGGGCAAGCTGCCATTCGGCCCGTTGGAGGAGTTGACTTTGGCTCCCTACGGTTCCACTCATTTGCGGCTAACCATCTTCCCGAAGGCGAACAGCGTGTAGGGATGCTCTTCCTTCGTTGTTGCGCCGGGTTTGACGGAAAGCAGCACGTCGCCACGGAAGGCAGAAATACGGAAGGCAGGAATGTCGAGATGCGCTCACAGATCTATGCCGGGGGCGGCTCGAGCATGCGATACGCGCCGACCGCATCATGCAGACGGGCAAAGAGGCGCGCAGAAGGGATGCACTCAGCCAGGTGATGCCGCTGAAAGTCCGCGAGTGCGTCCGGGGCCATTCTGGCGAACCCGAGTTCCACCCCATTCTTGCTCAGTTCCTGGTTGAGCCGCGCGATCACGCGCGACGCCGAGTAGTCGATCTGGGTAATCGCTTCGGCATCCACGATGATCCATCGCACCCCGGCGGATTGTCCGCATTGGGCGCCGGAGAGCAAAAGGAGTTCTTCGGCAAAGCGGTTGGCATTGGCGTAAAACAGAGCCGAGCCGAAGCGATAGAGCACCAGCCCCGGCTCGGTGACCTCTCCGGGGGCGACTGGCGCGACCCTCCAGGCATTGCCGTTCTCCAGATGGATGACCCCGGTATGCGGGCGGTAGCTGTGACGCACGATGCGCAGCAGCGACAGGGCCATCGCCAGCAGGATGCCTGCTTCCACCCCGATGCCGACCACAGCGCCGGCCGTGATCACCGCGATCATGCACTCCCCGGGGCTTTCCCGGTGCAACTCCAACAGCCCACGTAGATCGATCAGATGGAACGCCACCAGGAGCACCAGCACCCCGAGGACGTTCTGGGGAAGGTACTGGAGCGTGGGGGTGAGAAACAGCAGAACGGCGGCGACCAGCAGGGCCGTGGCGAGCTGCGACTTCTGGCTGGCGCCGCCCGCGGTCTCCACCATGGCGGTCTGGGTAGGGCTGCCGTTTACCACAAAGGCTCCGCTCAGCGCCGCGGCCAGATTGGCCACGGAGAGGCCGACCAGATCGCGGTTTTCATCGAGCCTTTGCTCATGGCGCAGGGCGTAGGCCCGTGCGGTGGCCGCGCTCTGGGTCACGATCATGATGGCGCAGGAGCCGGCGATGGGAAGCAGCATGGCAATCTGGCGCCACGGTAGCCAGTGCAGGTGGGCGTGCGGTAGCCCACTGGCGACCGCTCCAATGGTGGGAACGCCATGCGCGGCGAGGTTCCACACCGCGCTGGCGGCAGTTGCGCCGGCCACGGCAATCAGGGATCCCGGCAGCCTGGGTGAGAGAGCCTTCAGCGCCAGCACCAGGCCCAGCACAGCGCAAGAGACCAGCAGGACCGGGAGATGGAGCCTGGGGAGTTGGCGCAGGACCTCGAGCAACTGCGCCAGGGTGCGGTTCGAGTGGACAGGCAGGCCCAATGTCTCGCCCAGCACCGCGATGCCGACCTGGATGCCGACACCAGTGAGAAAGCCGATCAGCACGGTTTGAGAGAGGAAGTCGGCGATGAAGCCCAGGCCCAGCAGACGGCCCGCCAGGAGGAACGCTCCGGTAAGCAGGGCGACATAACCGGCGAGGGTGACCCACTCCGGGCTGGCCATGGGAGCCATGCCGGATAGACCGCTGGCCAGAATGGCCGCCGTAGCCGAGTCCGCCGCCACGACCAGGTAACGCGAGGATCCGAGGGCGGCAAAGGCCGCCAGGGGAGCCAGCAGCGTGTAGAGGCCGGTGACCACGGGCATGCCCGCAATCTTGGTGTAACCGAGCACCTGAGGGATGTTCATGGCGGCCAGGGCCAAGCCGGCGCGTGCGTCGCGCAGCGTCTCCCGCCAGCGAAATGGCCGCAGACTCTCGAACATCATCCTTCGTCCTGACCCGCAAGATGGCTACTTGCCGTGTGTTGGTCCAGAGCTCATTGCAAGACAGGGTGAAGCGTCGAACGAGAAGCAGCCCACGGTGCAGCGGCAAAAGCGGCATAGGCACACGATTGGCCCACTTCCTGATCCAAAGTTCTGTCTTTTGACGATCTCCGAGGCCGTCTTCCCTCCGGGGGTGCGGCGCATCGATATCGAGGAGCGTCTCTCCCGAAAAGATGCCGCTGAATGCCCACTCCGGGAGACCCATCCAGAGGAAAACTGCTCTAGTGTAGCGCAGCCGGAGAAGCCGGGCTTGGTGAGGGGAGGGTTTGGCCAGGGGTGACTGGGCGGATGACTGGGCGGGCCAGTTGGACTTTCGTACCCTGTTGGCCTAAAATTGGCTCTAGCAGACGAATTTGTTCTGCCGCTGAAAGCTGCCGTCCGGCAAACGGCCGGTATCCGTGATTGCACCGGAGGAGTGGCGGAGGAAAGGAGTGGGCGAGAGCCCACTTTTTGTTTGCTTCAAATTCTGGTCTGGAGACTCGGTTGGACCGAAGGCAGCTGTAGAGCCGGCCCGGCCGGTCGAGCGAGTGTTTGCCGGAGGCGCAATGGCCCTGCAGATGGAGACAATTCGTGCCACGGCTGACCGCATCGCGGCTTCGCATCAGCTTGAGATCGTGGATCTGGAGTTTACCGGAGGGGCCAAGCACCGCAGTTTGCGTGTCTTTGTGGAGAAGAGTGCCGAGGCGCGGGCTCAAATGGCGGCCCAAATGGCGGCCCAGATGGCCGAGCAGGCGGGAGGGGATCCCTCCGCACCCCATCCGACAGCCCGGCTGCAGCGGCGGGTTCCGGTTGAAACACTTTCGGGCATCTCCCATGAAGACTGCGCCAACTTTGCCCGGGACTTCGGGACCGTGCTGGACGTAGAGGATCTGGTTCCAGGCGCCGAGTACACGCTGGAGGTCAGCTCTCCGGGACTGGAGCGCAAGCTGTTGAAGCCGGCTGATTATCAGCGTTTTCAGGGCAGCCTGGCCAAGGTGCAGACCTTTGTCCCGGTGGCGAACAACCGCCATTTCACCGGCCGGCTGATCGGCTTTGATGGAGCCGGCTTCACCCTGGACCTCTCCGCCGCCAAGCCAAGGGGCAAGGCAGGGAAGGCGCTCTCTGCCCAGACGGTTGAGATTTCGCTGGCGAATGTGGAGAAGGCGCATCTGGTGGCCGAAATTTAGAAGGTCAAATGGATGGCAACCCGGGACTCGGAGAGAGACAGCTTCGAGGCCGGCAGGAGTAAGGGCGAGATTCGCAGTATCAGGGGTTTGCACGGGTAGGAAAAATTGAATCGATCGGCGATCAGCATCGCCAAAAAGAGAGTAAAGACATGGCAAGTGCTCTGTATCAGTCCATTGAGAATTTGAGCCGGGAGAAGGGGATCGACCCGGAGATCGTGGTCAGCGCCGTGGAAGATGCGATTGCGCTGGCGACGCGCAAGTACTACAAGACCGTCGAGAGCATGCGCGGCGAGTTGGACCGCGAGAGCGGCGAGATTCGCGCCTACGTATTCAAGACCGTCGTGGAGACGCCCGAACAGGTGGAAGACCCTGACAACCAGCTTACGCTTGAGCAAGCTCGCGAACTGGCGCCCGAGGTGGAAGTGGGCGGAGAGCTGCGCTTCTACAAGGACACCACACCGCTGGGGCGAATCGCCGCCCAGATGGCCAAGCAGGTGATCTTCCAGAAGGTTCGCGAGGCCGAGCGCGACACCGTGTTCAATGAGTATGCTCACCGCGCCGGCGAGATTCTCACCGCCACCGTCAAGCGGCTGGAGCCCATGGATGTGATCTTTGACCTGGGCAAGGCCGAGGCCCGGATGCCCAAACGCGAGCAGTCCCGGCTGGAGCAGTTCTCCGTGGGCGAGCGGGTGCGCGTGGTGCTGTTGCGGGTGGATCGCGCCGCCAAGGGACCTCAGGTGATCGTCTCACGGGCGGCTCCTGCGCTGGTGCAGTCACTCTTCCAGTCGGAGGTTCCGGAGATCTATGACGGGACGGTCACCATCCGCGCCATCGCCCGCGAGGCCGGCGAGCGGACCAAGATCGCCGTGATGAGCCGCGACAAGGATGTCGATCCGGTGGGCGCCTGTGTGGGCATGAAGGGTATGCGCGTGCAGTCGATCATCCGCGAGCTGCGTGGCGAGAAGATCGACATCATCGAGTTCTCTGACGAAATTACGACCTTTGCGGAAAAGGCTCTGCAGCCGGCCAAGGTCTCACGCGTCTCGATTTCGGATGTAGCCGAAAAGCAGCTTGAGGTCATCGTCGATGACACGCAGCTCTCCCTGGCCATCGGCAAGAAAGGTCAGAACGTTCGTCTGGCCGCGAAACTGCTGGGATGGAAGATCGACATCAAGAGCGAGGAGGAGAAGCGCCAGGAGGTCGAGCAGCAGATGCAGGCCATGGGCGGTGGCCCGTCTACGCCGATCGAGCAGGTCACCGAGCTGGGTGAGGGAGTCATGGAGAAGCTGATCGCCGCCGGCATCACCACCGTGGAGTCGCTGGCGGATATGACCGCCGAGGAGCTTAGTGAGATCCAGGGTATTGGGGAGAAGACGGTGGAGAAGATCGCCGTTGCCGTCCGGCACTACTTTGGGCAGTACGAGGAGGGAGAGGAGCGGCCACCCGCCGCCCAGGCCAGTGCGGTTGCGGAGCCGGTCCTGCATCCCGGCGAAGAAGCCATTGTCGCCAGCTTGGCATCCGACCAGAAGGGAGACCCGATGCGCTCGATGACCAGTACGCCGGAGCAGATTCTGGCTCAGCAGGCCGGCGATGCAGGCTTGGCCCGCGAGGTCAGCGATTTTTCAACCGAGGATATTGCGGCGGCTGAGGACCAGATGTCCGAAGTGGACGCCAATGACGCCAACGATGCTCGCGAAGCTGACATTGAGATGGAGAATGAGATTGTGGATCAACTCGTGAACCAGACCCAGGAGGTCTCCGAAGAGGGACCCGATGAGGGAGAGCATACTCGGGAGTGAGGCAGCGGCCAGATCTGCGCGATGCCGGCAGGCGTAGATCGAGCAGCGCGAACCGCAAGGAAGGTCGAAATACCCGCCGGATGGCTGAAAAGTTAACCAATTCAAGGGATAATAGCCTTGAAGGAACTCCTACTTCGATTGAGGCTGATATGAACAGCTAAGTGCGCAGTGGAACTGAAAAGGGACGGATGAGCAAAGTTCGCATCAACGATCTTGCACGTGAGTTAGAGGTCAAGAGCAGGTCCATTCTGGATGCTCTGATCGCGGTCGGCGTTACCGAAAAGAAGACGCATTCGAGCTCCATCGAGGAAGATGAAGCGGACAAGGTGCGTGACTACGTCAATAGCCGCGGAGGCCGCTCGGCTCGGGCTCCGCAGGTCGAGGCACGGCCGACGTTCAATCTGTCGCATGTCTCCAAGCCGGGAGATGCGCTCAAGGCGATTCTGGAGCGCAAGCAGGCCGAGCAGGCAGCCCGAATGGCGCCGCCGCAGGCACGGCCTGCCGTCACGGTGGCTAACCCTGTCAGTCGCCCTCCGGTGGTCGCCAAGCCGGCTTCGTCAGCTCCCACCGCAGCCGGCTCCGCGGGAGCGCGGCCTGTCGTTTCCAGCCCCAAGGCGACCGTCTCCGCGGCACAGGCTCCAACGGCGCCTGCCGCTTCCGCAGCCTCTGCCGCTCCCCCCGCGGTCTCTGCAACTCCTGCCGCTTCCGTGCCGCGACGGATTGTTCCCATTCCACGGCCGGCAACGCCTAACTTTGTCGTCCCACCGGCGATTGCCAGCCGACCCGTTGCCGGGCCCGTGGTGGCCAAGCCGCCAGTGGCCCCAACGCCGCCCTCTGCGCTGGCCTCTGCGCCAGCCGAACCGGTAGCGGTCAAGCCGGTGTCGCCGGTTCCCGTCTCCGCGGCAGCCACTCCCGTTGTAGAACCTGCTGCCCCGGAGTCTGTGGCTTCCCCGGCTCCATCCCAGGTGGACTCTGCTCCCGTGCCCTCCGCGCCTGTTGCCACAGCGGCGACTCCTGCGCCGGTGCAACGGCGCGTCGTGATGCCGCAGACTGGTCCAAGGCCAACGTATAGTGCTCCGGCGGGTAGTCTGCGCACTCCCATCTTTCAGCGTCCGCGGCCGGGAGGGCCGGGAGGGCCCGGTGCGCGTCCGGCCGCAGCTCCAGGAGTTCGCCGGCCGATGCATCCGACGCGCTCATTTCCTGGCGGGGCCGGTAGTGGGCCGGTAGCGCCGGGATACTCACCGCGACCGGGATTTGGCGCGGGCCGGCCCGGGTTTGGCCCGCGCCAGGGCGTCTCTCCGGGAGGTTTGATGCCTGCCCCGGGTGAGGCTCCTGGACCCAACCGTCCCGTGCGGGCTGGACAGCGTGGACGCGGAGCGCCGCGCTATGAAAAGAACAAGGAAGTCGCGCTCAAGGGATACAGCGTTCCCCGCTTTGGAGTGCCGCAGATCCCCCAGGGCGAGGTGCCTATCACCAAGTCCATCACCGTCACCGAGGGCATCTCGGTCAAGGACCTGGCGGAGAAGCTGGGTGTGCGCGGCAAGGACCTGATTGCGACCCTGCTGATGAAGGGCGTCATGGTGACCGTTAATCAGTCGCTGGACGGCGAACTGGTCAAGGAGGTCTCGCGCCAGTTTGGCGCCGAGGCCACGGTGATCTCGGTCGAAGAGCAGTTGGAGAACGAGGCCATCGAGGGGCTCCTGGAGGACACCACCAACATGGTGGAGGTGGTGCGGGCTCCGGTGGTCACCATCATGGGCCACGTAGACCACGGCAAGACGTCGCTACTGGACGCCATCCGCTCCACCGATGTGGCAGCCGGCGAGGCTGGCGGCATTACGCAGCACATCGGCGCCTACAAGGTGAAGATCAACGACCCCAACTCGCCGGCCTTTGGGCGCGAGATTGTCTTTCTGGATACTCCCGGTCACGAAGCGTTTACGCGCATGCGTGCGCGCGGGGCCAAGATCACCGACATCGTGGTGGTGGTAGTGGCGGCCGATGACGGCGTAATGCCGCAGACCCTGGAGGCGATTGATCATGCCCGGGCGGCCAAGGTGCCGATGATCGTCGCGGTGAACAAGATCGACAAGCCGGAGGCCGATCCCAGCCGGGTGATGAACCAGTTGGCGGCGCGCGGCGTACAGGCGACCTCCATGGGCGGCGATATCGAGTTCGTCCAGGTCTCCGCCAAAAAGAAGATCAATCTGGACGGATTGGAAGAGATGATCTGCCTGGTGGCCGATACCAATGAACAAAAGGCCACCCCGGAGCGTCCGGCTGTAGGAACGGTGATTGAAGCCAAGCTGGACCGTGGACGCGGCGCAGTGGCGTCGATCCTGGTGCAGAATGGAACCCTGCGTACCGGCGACAGTTACATCGTCGGAAATACCTTTGGCAAGGTGCGCGCCATGTTCAATGATCGTGGCCAGGAGATCAAGGAGGCCGGTCCATCCACGCCGGTGGAGATCCTCGGTCTAGAGAACATCCCGGACGCCGGCGATACCTTCCTGGTGATGGCGGACCGCGACAAGGCCAAGGGCATTGCCCAGTACCGCAAGATGAAGGAACGCGAGGCGCAGCTCGCCAAGAGTTCGCGAGTCTCCCTGGAGGGATTGGCCGAGCAGATCAAGCAGGCCGGGATGAAGGATCTGAACCTGATCCTGAAGGGCGATGTGCAGGGCTCGGTGGAGGTGTTGGCCGATTCGCTGCAGCGGATGTCTACCGAGAAGGTTCGGGTAAAGGTGCTGCACTCCGGCGTCGGCGCCATCACGGAGTCCGATATTCTGCTGGCCTCCGCCTCCAATGCGGTGGTGATCGGATTCAACGTGCGGCCCGACCGTAAGGCGACCGAGGTGGCCGAGCGGGAGAACGTCGAGATCCGGCTGCACTCGATCATCTACGAGCTGCAGGACGAGATTACCAAGGCCATGTATGGCCTGCTGGAGCCGGTCTTCAAGGAGAACTACGTTGGCCGGGCCAGCGTGCTCAACGTCTTCAAGATCACCAAGGTCGGCCAGATTGCCGGCTGTCAGGTCACCGATGGGTTCATCCGTCGGGATAACCAGGTGCGCGTGCTGCGCGAGGGCGAAGAGGTGTGGAAGGGCAAGATCACCTCGCTCAAGCGCTTCAAGGACGACGTCTCCGAGGTGCGGCAGGGCGTGGAGTGCGGTATCGACCTGGCGGGCTTTAAGGACATCAAGATTGGAGACGTCATCGAGGCCTTCACCACGGAGAAGATGGCCGGCGAACTGGGCCGTAGTTCTGCGGAGATCAAGAAGGAGCGCGACCTGGCGGCCCTCAAGGATGCGCAAGACTTGAATGACAAGGTAGCTCAGGCCGAGGCGTAGTCGCTCGGTGGAAATGAAGTTGGGTTGATGGCGGCTTTTCTTCTGACGAGATCTGGAAGAGCATCTTGTTGTGCGCTCGCCACGGGCTCCACCAACCAAAGATCCGCGGAAGCAGGACGATCTGCTCTGGATGCTGAAGAACGGGTCGCCTGCGCTTTGGCCTTTGGACCGTTTCGCCGTTCTCGATTTCTGACGGATCAAGCCGGGGGTAACAGCTTTTGCCCGTTCTTGACCACAAAGCTGGCTGGCTCTTGTTCCTTGAGTCTCGCTGGCTTGCGGAGAGTGCGGAGGGCGGAAAGATGAAAAAAGCAGTCGCAGTGGTGTTGGTAGCGTTGGGCGCAGTGTGTCTGGCGTAGGCGCAGCAGGAAAGCTGGATGCCGGACATTAAGCGGCAACAAGACTACAGTTGGCACTTGTCGTCGAGCTTTGAAAAGACGGGCGGGAACGCCGACTCGCTGGCTCTGAATCCTGGACAGACCCTGACTGTGTTGGACACCGACGGACTGGGGATGGTGTCCCACATCTGGTTCACGATTAATGATCGGGAATCCTACTATCTGAAGCGCATTGTTCTGCGCATGTACTGGGATGGCGAGAAGGATCCCAGCGTAGAGGCGCCGATCGGAGATTTCTTCGGGCTGGGTCTCGGCATCTCTTATCCGTGGCAGTCTGAAGTGCTTTCCGTGGGCAACAGCGGCGCGCTGAATTGCTTTTTTCCGATGCCGTACCGGCATCACGCGCGCATCACTTTGACCAATGAAGGCAAAGAAGCCGCAAGCAATCTCTACTGGAACATCGAATACCGGATTACGTCCCCAAACTTCTGTAGAAACGGTTGGGCGACGAGGGGGAGCGAGCCACCGGCCGGATTCCTTAGGATGTTGTTGACAGACGACATTTCCAAGGAGGCCAGACGAGATGGCTCGCAAGGGAGAGGGTATTGAGATTTTTTCAGGATGGCAAGGCGGGTTGGTATTTCAGCCCCAACAGTCGCTAAGTCGCTGGGGCATATGATCGATCTGGGCATTCTCGAAGAGATCACCGGCCGCGAGCGTCACCGCCTGTTCGTCTACCTTCGCCATCTGGACATTTTGAATGAAGGAACGGAGCCGTTGCGATAGACCAAGGGGCATGTCCGGTATTTCAATTGCATAGCTGGGATTAGCTTCGTCCAGCTTGCGGCCAACAACCGACGAACTTTGATGTATAGCTGAGAATTCCCTCGCAATCATGGAATTGACGTCCTATCACGCCCGGTATTTTGCTCACGAACTGACCAAACGGTCCAGCTCGGCGTCGGTTGATAGTCTAACGTCGGCTCTCGCGGATGCTCAGGTGGACCTGAATCCGCATCAGGTGGAGGCCGCGCTCTTTGCCTTCCGCTCGCCGCTCTCGCGCGGCGCGATTCTGGCCGACGAAGTGGGTCTGGGGAAGACCATTGAAGCTGGAATCCTGCTCTCGCAGCGATGGGCGGAGTGTCGGCGCCGTCTGCTGGTCATCTGCCCGGCGAATCTACGCAAGCAGTGGTCACAAGAGCTGGGCGAGAAGTTCTTTCTGCCCTCGGCGATTCTGGAGGCCAAGACCTTCAACGAAGAGGTCCAACGCGGAAACCTGAACCCGTTCGAACAGGAGAGGGTTATCCTGTGCTCCTACCAGTTTGCCCGAAGCAAAGAAGCCTACATTCGGCAGACCCCATGGGACCTGGTGGTGGTAGACGAAGCTCACCGGCTCCGCAACGTGTACAAGCCGGGCAACAAGATCGCGAACGCCATCAAGGCGGCCATAGCTGATCGCCCAAAGACGCTGCTGACGGCCACGCCGCTCCAGAACTCCCTGTTGGAGCTCTACGGGCTGGTTAGCATCATCGACGAGTTCACCTTTGGCGACCTGCGGAGCTTCCGCAGCCAGTTCTCGCGTATGAACTCGCCCCAGGACTATCGCGCGCTCCAGGAGCGCATCCGGCCGATCTGCCAGCGCACCCTCCGCAGGCAGGTTCTGCCCTATATCAGCTATACAAACCGCCACGCCCTGGTTCAGGAGTTTGTTCCCAACCCGGATGAGCAGCGGCTCTACTCGCTGGTGTCGGAGTATCTGCAATCGCCCCGGCTCTATGCCCTTCCCGCCGGTCAACGGCAGTTGATGACGCTCATCCTGCGCAAGCTTCTGGCCTCTTCAACCTACGCCATCTCGGGCACGCTGCTTGGTCTGGCCAATAAATTGGGGGCTGCGGAGCAAAGGCAGGCTTCGCTTGACTCCCCTCCCGCCGACCTCGGCGAAAACTTCGAGACCCTCCCCGAATTGGAAGACGAGTGGCTGGAGGATGAGCCGGACGAGGCTCCCGGCCCGGCCGCCTCCGAGCAGCAGCTATCGCCGGAGCAGCGCGAGGAGCTGCGCCTCGAGAAGGACAAGCTGCGGGAGTTTCACGAGCTGGCCAAAAGCATTCAGAAGAACTCCAAGGGAGAGGTGCTGCTCACCGCCCTGCGGCGCGGCTTTCAGGCGGCCGGCCGGGCACGCTCTGAAGAGCACAACGGCGCCCTGCAGCAAAAGGCGATCATCTTCACCGAATCGCGGCGCACGCAGGAGTATCTGCTTCGGCTGCTGGAAGCGTCAGAGTTCGCCGGAAAGATCGTCCTGTTCAACGGCACGAACAGCGATCCGAAGAGCGCGGAGATCTATCGCAACTGGCTGGAGCGCCACAAAGGAACGGACAAGGTGACCGGCTCACCCACCGCCGACAAGCGCGCCGCCCTCGTCGAGTACTTCCGCGATGAGGCCAGCGTGATGGTTGCGACGGAGGCTGCTGCCGAGGGCATCAACCTTCAGTTCTGCAATCTGGTGGTCAACTATGACATGCCATGGAACCCGCAGCGCATCGAGCAGCGCATCGGACGCTGCCACCGTTACGGACAGAAGTATGACGTGGTCGTGGTCAACTTCCTGAATAAAGCCAACGCGGCGGACGTGCGGATCTACGAGTTGCTGGACGAGAAGTTCAAGCTCTTCAACGGCATCTTCGGCGCGTCGGATGAGGTTCTTGGGGCCATAGAGTCCGGCGTGGACTTCGAGAAGCGCATCGTCTCCATCTACCAGCAGTGCCGCACGCCGGAACAGATCTCCCTGGAGTTCGACAAGCTCCAGCAGGAGCTGGAGTCCGAAGTCGCCGCCGCGCGGGCGGCGGCCCAGGAGCAGTTGCTCAACAACTTCGATCAGGAGGTCATCGAGAAGCTTCGCGTCGAGGCCGGAGCCTCGCGCAGCCGTTTTGAAGACTTGCTCTGGAAGGCCACCCGTTACTTCCTTGCGCCCTATGCCCGGTTCGACGGGGCAGGCTACAGCTTCACGCTGGAGCGGAACCCCTTTCCGGAGGAAGCCATCCATCCCGGCCCCTACCGCATGGGCCGCAACGTGGAAGACGCCAACACCTACCGTATCGGCCATCCGCTGGCCCAGCGCATCCTGGCGCAGTGCGCTGTGCTGGATACGCCGCCCGTCGAGCTTCGGTTTGACCTGACCCACAGCGGCAAAAAGTTCTCCATTCTGGAGCCGCACCTCGGCAAAGGCGGCTGGCTTGTCTGCACGCGTTTCTCCGTCGAGTCGTTTGAGGCCGAAGATCACATCCTGTTCGCCGGCCTTCTGGACGACGGAACCCCGCTCGACCCAGCTACCTGCAAGCGTCTCTTCGACCTGCCGGCAGAGGCTGGGCAGCCGGCTCTATCGGTTTCTGTCCCTGCGCTCGACGACCAGCTCAAAGCCGAGCAGGACCGAATCCTCCAGGAGATCAGCCGGCGCAACGGCCGCTGGCTCGACCAAGAGGTCAGCAAGCTTGACCGCTGGAGCGAGGATCTGAAGTTAGGATTGGAGCAGGAGATCAAAGACCTCGACCAGCAGATTCGCGAGGCCAAGCGCGCCTCCGCTGCTGCGCCGACGCTGGAGGGGAAACTCGTGCATCAGCGCACGCTGAAGACGCTGCAAACCACGCGCAACCAGAAGCGCAGGGACCTGTTTATCGCGCAGGATGAGGTCGAGTCTCGCCGTGATGCTCTCATCGCAGACATCGAGGCTCGCATGAGCAACGATCGAAAGGAAGAAATCCTGTTTCGTATTCACTGGAGCCTGAAATGACCGCGATCACCGAACCCACAATCATCTGTCCGAAGTGCAAGGCTGAAATTCCACTCACCGAGTCCTTGGCCGCCCCCTTGATTGAGGCGACTCGAAAGCAGTATGAGCGGAAGTTATCGCAGAAGGATAAGGAGATCGAGCAGCGTGAGGAGGCGTTGCGCGATAAGGAGAAGAAAGTCGCCGACGCGAAGCGTAGGCTGGACCAGCAGGTGGCCGATCAGGTTGCCGAGCAGTTGAAGGCGGAGCGGGTGCGGATTGCGGCGGAGGAGGCCAAAAAAGCGAAGCTCGTCAACGCTGCGGAGATTGAGGCGAGGAGCCGTGAAGTCGATGGGCTCAAGGAGGTTCTCGCAGCCAACAATCAAAAATTGGCAGAAGCGCAGAGCGCTCAGGCGGGGCTCCTCAAGAAGCAGCGCGAATTGGATGACGCCAAACGTGAGCTTGATCTGACAGTTGAAAAGCGGGTTCAAGAGAACCTCACTGAGGTCCGGACTCGGGCCAAGCGGGAAGCCGAAGAGGCAGAGCGGCTAAAAGTCGCCGAAAGAGATCAGAAGATCGCCTCCATGCAGCGCACGATTGAAGAGCTTCAAAGAAAGGCTGAACAGGGCTCGCAGCAGCTCCAGGGTGAGGTTCAGGAACTTGAACTCGAAAGCCTGCTTCGCGCGAAGTTCCCATATGACACGATTGAGCCAGTGCCCAAAGGCGAGTTCGGCGGCGATACGATTCAGAGAGTCGTCAGTCCAGCCGGAGTGATGGCCGGAACCATTCTATGGGAAGCAAAGCGCACCAAAAACTGGAGCAACGGCTGGCTGGCCAAACTGCGCGAAGACCAGCGGACCGCAAAGGCTGAACTCTCCATCCTCATCTCCCAGGCCCTCCCTGAGGGTGTTGAGACCTTCGATGTAATCGATGGCGTATGGGTCGCGCACCCGCGAGTCATCGTTCCGGTTGCAACTGTGCTGCGCAACACGCTCCTCGAAGTCAGCACCGCTCGCCTCATCAACGAAGGACAACAAACGAAGGCCGAAATGGTCTACCAGTACCTCACCGGGCCGCGCTTCCGCCAGCGTGTCGAGGCCATCGTCGAGGCATTTTCTGGTATGCAGGAGGACCTCGATAAAGAACGAAAGGCCATCATGAAGCAGTGGGCAAAGCGTTCGGAACAAATTGAGCGAGTGATGGGCGCAACTGTGGGAATGTACGGGGACCTGCAAGGTATTGCGGGGAAATCAATTCAAGAAATTGAAGGGCTGGAATTCCCGGCGTTAAGCGCTCCGCCCAGTGACGGACCGTTTTAACTCCGGTTCCGAGCTTCAAGGAATTCTGCAAGGGGAAAGCAATGATTGAAAGAATTGCAATTTCAAAAGTGGCTACCTTCGGAGATGAACCAGAAGTAGTAGACGGGCTTTCTCAATTCAACTACTTCTATGGCCCCAATGCTTCCGGGAAAACGACGCTCTCGCGCTTGATTGCAAGCCCCGCAGCTCCTCAATTCTCCGCGTGTGATTTGAGGTGGCGCTCCGCGACTCCTTTGGAAGTGCATGTGTACAACCGTGACTTCATAGCTAAGAATTTCAATGTTCCGTCTGCCGAAATCAAAGGAATCTTCACTCTTGGCGAAAAGCACGCCGACACAATGAATGAAATCGCGGGTAAGAACGAAGAAATCCGTCTCCTTACCGAGAAGATCGACAATGCCACGGCAACCCTCCAGGGTCCGGACGGCACTGGTGGAAAGATGGGTGAACTCGCAACGTTAGAGGCGCAGATCAAAGAGACTATCTGGCTTCAAAAGATTGAACATGAAGGGCGGTTCAAAGGTCCTTTGAGAGGATTCCTGAATAGCAAGGAAAACTTCAAGGCGAAGGTTCTTCAGGAAAGAACCCGAAATTCGTCCAGCGTCCTGACGCTTGCGGAATTGGAGACAAAAGCCAAGACTCTGTTTGGTTCCGACCCAACGGAAGAAACTGCCGTAAGCCTTATCGATGGTGCCGCGCTCCTTTCTCACGAATCGAATCCCATCCTTTCCAAACGCGTCATCGGTAAAGAAGATGTCGATATTGCGGCCATGATCAAAAAGCTCAGTAACAGCGACTGGGTGCGAGCGGGCAAAACCTACTACGACGCCAACGGAGGGGTCTGTCCGTTTTGCCAGCAGGCCACGTCGGAGGAGTTCGCGCGCAGCTTGAACGAATACTTCGACGAGACATTCATCGCCGACAGCAAGGCTGTGGACGCCTTGGTCAGTGATTACGGAACTGATGCTGAGCGAATTCAGCAGCAGCTTTTGGCAATTATCGCGGCCCCGTCGCAGTATTTGGATGTCGAGAAGCTTAAGGCCGAAAAGGCGCTTCTCGATTCTCGCATTGCGAGCAACAAGCAGCGCCTTGCTCAGAAGAAGAAGGAGCCAAGCCAGGTTATCGACCTCGA
>DAHWOF010000111.1 GCA_027335345.1 Granulicella sp.
AAGACGGCTGCAGAGGTTCGCGCCGAAGGTGTCCCCGAGTCGCTGGTTCCCCACAAGGTCTTTGCCGGCAACCGGCCCTCGAACATCCTTCTGGCGGAACGCCTCACCCCCTACACGCTGGGTACGCTGGTGGCTCTTTACGAACACTCCGTCTTCACCCAGGGCGCAATCTGGTCGATCGACTCCTTCGACCAGTGGGGCGTCGAACTTGGCAAGGTCCTGGCCACTCGGATCCTGGGCGAGATCGAATCTCCATCCGAACCGTCCCTGGCTCACGACACCTCCACCTCGAATCTGATTCGGCTCTATCGCAGCCAAAGGTAGGTGGACTCTCCTGGAAGATAATCCGTTCAAGACGATTACCAGCATCTTTTTCGGTTGCCTTCCCGTATATCGAACAAGAATCTCCGGCAAGTGATTGCATCAAAAAGACCGTGCGTTTATCGTAGGAATGGAGCGGCAATCGCTTGGGATCCCTGAGTCCCAGGCGGTTGCCTTGCCTGGAGCCCTTCGATGACGCCTCGATTGTCAACCGCCGCAGCGACCACTTCGCCGACGGCTCCCGCCAAAGCCAAGACCCTGCCCGGTGTTGCCCTTGATTCCTACACCGGGGACCCGAACTTCATGGCCTCTCTGGCCCGCGGCCTCGTGGTGATTGAAGCCTTCACGCCCCAGTCGCCGCAGATGACCATCTCGCAGCTCTCTCTGCGCACGGGCCTCTCCCGAGCGGCCGTCCGTCGATGCCTTTATACCTTGGTCAAGCTCGGCTTTGCCGGGGCCGATGAGTCCCAGCGTTACTCTCTGCGCCCCAAAATGCTCTCCCTGGCCAACACCTACACAGCCTCCAGCACACTGGCCAACGCCGCCCAACCGATCCTTGAACGCATGTCCAACACCTACCATGAGAGCTTCTCGGTAGCCACGCTGGACGGTGACCAGATCGTTTACATCGCGCGCAGCAGCGTCACGCGAGTGATGTCGGTGGATCTGCACATCGGTTCTCGCCTGCCTGCCTTCTGCACCAGCATGGGGCGCGTCCTGCTCGCCTACCTCCCCCAGGATCAGCTCGAGATCACTCTCTCTCGTCTGGTCCTTACCCAATACACGCCGCGCACCATCAACTCCATTGACAAGCTGCGCCTGGCGCTGCGCAACGTCCGGCGCAACGGCTATGCTCTGGTGGACCAGGAGTATGAGATTGGGCTCCGCTCCATCGCAGTACCCATCTATGCGGGCAACGGCCGAGTGGTCGCCGTGGTGAATCTGAGTGGCCATGCCCCGCGCATCCCCATGTTGGAGATGCAGACCCGCTTCCTGCCTCCGCTACGCGCTGCGGCCGCCGAACTGAGCGTCTTCCTGCGCTGAAGCATCTTCAGTGCAGGTGGAGAGGGGCGCCTGAACCTCGATGGACGTGGGCTCCTCCTGCACGGAAAGGTCTTTGGGAGAATCCCTCTTTTCTCACCACCTCACCATTACAAATGTCTTACACACGCCGACCGGGCAGCCGAGTATCTTCATCAGCAGGGCTCGAAGAGTCCAAACTTCATCCCAAGGACAATGCCCCTGCAATGAGTTCAACCATACTCGACGTTGAGACCAGAGCCGCAACACCCGCCATCGCTCTTCTTGCCGCTCAAGAGATCCAACTCAGAATCAAGCAGGATCTCCGCATGGGCCGCAAATATCAGCAGGGCCGCGTGAACTGGATCACGGCCATTGCCATGGGCCTGTTCCACCTGGGCGCGCTGGCAGCCCTGTTCTTCTTCTCCTGGAAGAATCTGGCGGCCTTCTGCATCATGTACTTCTTTGCCATCAACGTGGGAATTGGCATGGCCTACCACCGTCTGCTCACGCACCGCGGCTACAAGACGCCGGCATGGCTGGAGTACCTGCTCACCGCGTGCGGTTGTCTTGCCCTGGAAGGCGGTCCCATCTTTTGGGTGGCCACCCATCGAGTCCATCATCAGAACTCCGACCAGGAGGGCGACCCTCACACCCCCCATGAGGGCACTTGGTGGGCGCACGCCGGCTGGATCCTCTCGGGCCGGGCACTGCACTCGGAGACGGCTCTGCTGGGCCGCTACGCTCCAGACCTCACCCGTGATCGCGTCCACGTCTGGCTCTCCAAGTATCACTACGTTCCTTTGATCATCACCGGGCTGGCCCAACTCGCCATCGGCGCAGCGCTCGCCCCCGGCCATCGCATCACCGGCGCCATCGGCATGGTGCTGTGGGGAACCTTCCTACGCGTTACCCTCGGCCTCCACGCCACCTGGCTGGTCAACTCCGCCACTCATATGTGGGGCAAACGCCGCTTTGAAACCAAGGACGACTCACGCAACAACTGGTGGGTCGCCTTGCTGACTGGCGGGGAGGGATGGCACAACAACCATCACGCCCATCCCGTCAGCGCCCGTCACGGCTTGGCCTGGTACGAGTTCGATATCAACTACTATGGCATCTGGCTGCTCTCCAAGATTGGCCTCGCCAAAAAGGTTCAGATCGCCAAGTTCGACCCGGCCGATCCCAGGCCCGCCGGGGCATAGAACATCCCCCTCAGCCACCAACAACGGTATCACCGGAGATTGCCTCAGGCCCACCCGGCTGCGCCGGGCGGGCCTGATTGCTCTATGCTCGTTAATGCATGAATCTTAACCGCCGCCGCGGAGCCAAAGCGTTTTTCATTGCGCTAGGCGTGTGCCTGACCGCTGTGGCCATCATCCTCAACATCACCTGGATTCACCACAACAGCCGCCGCATCGCCATCGACTTTCTGGGCGTCGTTCTCTTCTTCATCCTGATCTCCGGCCTAGTGCTCAACACCGTCTTTCTGGTGCGTGAGGTGCGCCGCAACGAACGTCAGGACTCGTTTCTCAAGGCCGTCACCCACGAGCTCAAAACTCCCATCGCCAGCATCCGCCTCTATCTGGATACTCTGGAGCGTCATCCCGGCGACGAGCAGCAGCGGCAGCGCTTTTACGCCATCATGCGGGAGGATAGTGACCGTCTGCTCGCCACGGTGGAGAGCGTCCTCAAGGCCGGAGAACTCGGTCAACGCCAGCGTATCCAGCAGCGCACCCGGGTTGAACTCTATCCTCTGGTTGCCGACTGCATCTCCACTGTCCTGATTCGCCACCACTTGCCGCCGGAGAACATCACCCTCGACGAGATCCCGGGCAGCGTCCGGCTCTTCGTCCTGGCCAACATCGAAGATCTTCGCACGGCCATCCTCAACCTGCTCGACAATGCCGTGAAATACTCTCCTCAGGGCGTCTGTGTCCACTGCAAACTGGCCATCGAACGTTATACCTGGGTGGTTCTCTCCATCTCTGACAACGGCCTCGGGCTGCTTCCCCGCGAGATAAAACGCATCTTCAAACGTTTTTACCGCGCTCCTTCCAACGATCAGGTTAAGATCAAGGGAACCGGCCTTGGTCTCTTCCTGGTCCGCACCATCGCCCGTCAACATGGTGGCAGCGTCCACGCCTCCAGCCAGGGACAGGGCAAGGGAAGCACCTTCCAACTTAAACTTCCAATCTTCATCGGCAACCTGCCTTCCGATACACCATGAACCTTACAAATGTCCTTCTGCTATGGAAGTTCTTCGCCCTCGCCTTCAGCGCTCTTCTTCCACTGGTCAATCCACTGGGCTCGGCTCTGCTCATCGTAGGCTTTGTGGGCCCTGTGCCCATGCATCTCTACCAATTCCTGGCTCGGCGTATCGCCATCTATGTTCTGTTCTTCTTCGGCATCATTGAGCTCATCGGCTCAGCCATCCTCAACTTTTTTGGCGTCTCTTTGCCCATCATGCAGGTCTCCGGCGGGCTAGTCATTGCCGCCATGGGCTGGGGGTTGCTCAATCAAAAGAGCACCTCCTCCAGCACCGACGAGCAAAAGTCGCAGGTTGAGCCAGATGACATCAAAGCCATTTCCACCTCTCTTTCTGAAAGGTCCTTCTACCCCTTTACCTTTCCACTCACCGTCGGTCCAGGTTGCCTCGTCGTCACCCTCACCCTCAGCGCCAAGGCCACCCAGGACAACCTCTCCAGCACCATGTTCGCGCACAGCGGCATCTTACTGGCCAGCATCGTCATGAGCCTGATCATCTACGTCACCTACGCCAACGCTCCCCGCATCAACAAGGTCGTCTCGCCTTCCACGGCACATGGCATCCTGCGTGTGATTGCCTTCTTCCTGTTCTGCATCGGCGTGCAGATCACATGGGCCGGCCTGAGCGTATTGCTGACACACTTTCTCCACCACTAGCAGTCTTGTTGTAAAAAACATTTTGGAACGAAAGCAATCCAACCCACTGCCTACCTCTCCTGCCGCTTCACCATCCGCCGCGTCTCACCCACTCCCTCGGCGCCTGTTTCAACCTACTCCTCGCTTGTACCCCCGACCTTATCCACATGACCCATCCCGGCCCCCTTATCGCAGTCATCGAAGATGAAGAACACCTCGCCCAGGGCCTGCTCTTCAATCTGCAAGCCGAAGGTTATCGTACCCACCATGAGTCGGACGGCGATGCTGCGCTGCACTGGCTGCTGAAGTCGGCCGACACCGATTCCAGTGACCATCCCGCCGCCGTTCTGCTGGATGTTATGCTGCCCGGCCGCGACGGCTTTTCCATCGTCAGTGCCCTTCGCCAGTCTGGCTGCTATACCCCGGTTCTGATGTTGACGGCGCGAGGCCGCAGCGAGGATGTCGTCGCCGGCTTCGCCGCCGGCGCCGACGACTATCTCCCAAAGCCCTTCGACTTGGGCGTCCTCATGGCTCGCCTCTCCGCCATGCTACGTCGCATGCATTGGCAACGGTCCATCCCCGCAACCGCGCCGACAACAACAACCGCTACCACCGTCACCCTGGCCGGCCACATCATCGACCTGGACGCGCTGGAGATCCGCCCTCTTCATCCACAGAGCCCTGCTGCAAAGACCGTCCATCTCACCCTGATGGAGGCTGAACTACTGCGTTATCTGCTGGACCATCCAGGCAAAGTGATCTCCCGCTCCGAACTTCTGGAAAACGTCTGGCACGTCCGCGAAGATACGGACACGCGGGCGATCGACAACTTCATCGTCCGCCTGCGCCGCTACCTTGAGCCAGACCCCGCCAAACCGGTTCACCTGCTCACAATCCGCGCCGTCGGTTACCGCTTTCTTCCCAAGCCGTAACAGGACAACCCTCTCTGGACGCCTTGCTCAGAGAAGATGCCGGGCCACGACCTTCAAGAACACGCCGCTCGCGGAAGGCCCCCTCTCAAAATCTCCTCCATCGTCATCCCTCACTGCGCGCCCTTGTCCTCTGCGCCACAGGGCAATCGCGGCTGTGCGGTTAACGGATCACAATCGGAATTTCCTGACTTTGTGACCAATTATCACAGTCAGCCCTGATCTCAATCGTTGATCGTTCCCCAATCAACTCCATCGGCTCTCCCGAACGCAGCAAATCAGCACATAACCGCTAGGAAATATGGCAGTTGCCCTTTGGCTCCGCGATGATCGCAAAGTCCATGACGGCGTGCGCTGCCGCGCGAAAAACGGCTCTGCGCAGGAAAGTGTAAAGAGGGCTGTTTTTGCTAGGTTTCGTGAGGGTGGGTATTTTCGCTATTCTCGGGGGCATGGCAGACAACGACTGGACGCGTATTCTGAGCTGGCCGGGCTACAAGGTATACCGGCGCC
>DAHWOF010000112.1 GCA_027335345.1 Granulicella sp.
TCCGACTTCGAGCGCGGCTTCATCAAGGCCGATTGCTACGCCTGTGAGGATCTCTTCCGGCTGGGCAGCGAGCAGGCGGTGAAGGAGGCAGGTCTGTTGCGCTCCGAGGGCAAAGAGTACGTTGTCAAGGACGGCGACATCCTGTTTTTCAAGTTCAACGTGTGACAAACGCCGTCCTCTTCAGCGCCTGCGCGGCTGGCGGCAGCGCCGTTTCCCTACTGCAGGGTGAGCGTGCCTTTGCCGATATCGTTGGCGCAGGAGCCGCCAATGACACCATAGGTAACCGTGATGGTCCCTGCGTCCGAAGAGAGCGTGCCGTTGAGACTAAACTGGGCGCCGCTCGCGCCGGACATCGTCAGTTCAAACTCGCTGCCCAGCATCCCGGAGTAGTTGGCGACCGGCGTTGGCACGGCCACAGAGCAGAGCTCAGACAGGGGTACGCCGCCAGGGCGCCCGAGCCGCTTACGGAAAAGAAGCCGCGGCTGCTGAGCGCGGAGCTCTGCGCCAGCGTGGTGGAAAAGCTGTAGGTCTTGCCTGTGTACTGCGAGGTGAGGGTTCCGGCGTAGGCGCCGTTGAGGTTGGAAATCTCCACGCCGGTGATGGCTCCTGTGGCTGGACACGAGCCGGTGAGCTTGAAGGTTCCGGCGGTGAGCTGCGCACCGCTCATGTTGCCGGTCATGCTAAAGAGCGGCCCATCATCGGGCACGATGGAGGTGAGATTGAGGACGCCGGCGCTGGTGAGCGTCCCAGAGAGGACCTTACTAAACTGGGCGAAGGGACCCCCGCAGCATTGGGCGATGCAGTCCAGCGGGAAGGCCATCTGCACCCATGCAGTTCCCTGCACGGCGCTCGCGGTACGAATGAGATAGACCCCGATGGGCACCGTCCCTCCCTGACCGTTGCCGCTGCTGGTGATCTTGGCGGTGAACTCCCAGTTGCCGGGGATGGAAGCGGAGGGTGGTGGAGGGGTGCGGGTTTGTGGAGAGCCGCCGCAGCCGGCGAGAAACGCGGCTCCGGGAATCATAAGGCAGAGGAGCAAAGCCAGACGCGCCCAATTGGAGCCTCGACAGGTTCTGGAGGAATTGGCACAGAGACTGGAGCGCATCCAAACGGGGGCGGTCATGGGTGATCTCCTCGAACGCCGCTGGTTACGCCTATGAGTGTAGCTCCGGCGAGGGCTCTTCGGTAAGCGGTGGCAGCGGTATTCGGTGGTTGGACGCTATCAGGAGATCCGCGGACAGCCTGCCAAGGGTTCTCAGCCGGGTTCAGGCCTACAGATTGCAGCCATGCACAGGTATGCCCTGCGTCAGACTGGAGGAGTATGCCACGGAAGAAGCTTCGCGTAGGAGTGCTGTTTGGCGGCCGCAGCGGCGAACATGAGGTCTCGCTGCGCTCGGCGTGTTCCATTCTGCAAGCAATTGATCGCAGCAAGTATGAGGTTGTGGAGCTGGGAATCACCCGGGAGGGACGCTGGCTCTCCGGGCAGCCGGCCCAGGCTATGCTGGCGGCGGAAGCAGCAGCGACGGGCACAGCAAAGCGTGAGGCTACGGGCAGCGTAAAGCGTGAGGCTACGGGTCAGGCAAAGCGTGAGACAAAGGGCCGGTCTGCGGGCGAAGTTGCTGGCAGAGCTCTGAGTAAATCTGCCGGCGAGCCAGAGGGCGGAGTCTCCATTGCGGCGGCGGCGGGTGAGCCGGCGGCGGGAACCGGGCTGGATGTGGTCTTCCCGGTGCTGCATGGCACCTTTGGCGAGGATGGCACCGTGCAGGGGCTCTTGGAGCTAGCTGGCGTGGCCTATGTCGGCTCCGGCGTGCTGGGCTCAGCAGCGGCCATGGACAAGGACGCGATGAAGCGGCTGTTTGCCGCTGCGGGACTTCCCATGACGCCGCATGTGACCGTGCTGCGCAGCGCGTGGCGCGCCGATCCCCGGCGGACCATGCAAAGCATCGAGAAGAAGCTTCGCTACCCGTTGTTTGTGAAGCCGGCCAACCTAGGCAGCTCAGTGGGGATCAGCAAGGTGAAGACGCGCGCTGACCTCGCTGCGGCGATGGATCTGGCTGCCGGCTTCGACCGCAAGATCGTGATCGAGCAGGGCGTGGGAGGCCCCGGCGTAAAGCCACGCGAGCTGGAGGTGGCCGTGCTGGGCAACGACGATCCGGAGGCCAGCGTGGTGGGCGAGATCGTTCCGGCCAAGGAGTTCTATGACTACGAGGCCAAGTATGAGCTGAGCGGGCCGGATGAGAGCCTGTGCATCATCCCCGCCCGGCTGACGGCGGCGCAGGCCCGGAGGATCCGAACCATGGCGATAGCGGCCTTCAAGGCATGCGAGTGCGCGGGGCTGGCGCGGGTGGACTTCCTGATGGCGCCCGCCAGCAAAGGCAGGCCGGCGGAGATTGTGGTGAATGAGGTGAACACCCTGCCGGGGTTTACCTCCATCAGCATGTTTCCCAAGCTGTGGATCGCCAGCGGCTTGCCCTACCCGAAGCTGATCGACCGGCTGATCGAGCTGGCCATGGAACGCCACAAGGAGCGGGCGGAGACGCGCTTCTCGCGCTGAGGTCCAGAGTGGCCGGCGGACGGTTCCGTGTCAGCAGCGCATAGCGCAGTGGCGCGCTGCTTCAGAAGCATGGCGGGTATCGAGGCTTCATAATTTTTGTGACAATCTCCTGCAATCCACGCCCTTCCAGGCTCAGGCCTGCAACCAGCCGCTGCAGCTTCGTGTTTTTTTGCGCGCTCCCGCGGCTCACTCAGACCCACTCCCACGCTCTTCTTCTTCCAGGGGAAAACGTGTGTGGCCAACTCCGCGCTTGCGGCGAAACTCCATCACCGTGTCGCCCGACTCCGCCTGCCGCAACACCGGCAAAATCTCTTCCTCACGGTGAACCGAACCTTCTTGCCTGTCCCTGCGGTCCTGCTCTGCTCCTTCCAGAGAACCGTAAGAACTCAAACTCTCAGCTTCAAGCCGGATTGGCATTCGGCTTTGGGCCGTAGCTGGGCAGAATACAACTCACTTATGAGAGCGGTTAGCCTTTACACGGATTCTTCCGTCTGCCTCAGGAGCCAAGGCATCGTCCGAAGATACCACGCCTCGAATTTCCGTTCACAGCTCCACACCGGGACCATCAGGGGCCATCGCGACTGTGATGTAGGGATCGAATATTTGGTCTTTATGGGCCTGCGCAAATTTCCACATTCGCCGGAGTAGGTCGAGTCTTACCTCTGCGAGTCCGGGAGAAAGCCGAGGCCATGCCACGTCGTTACCGTAGCCATACCCGCTCCCCTGCTCCACCATCGCCCGCGACTGGTTAACATCGGGGAACGCAAGGTTCACCATTTCATGAGGATCTTGCTTCAGATCGTACAACTCATCGTAGTCGAATCCGTTATAGACATACTTATAATCCTTGGTTGTAACGCTCCTTTGCGTGTAATACAGCTCAACTCCATTGAGCTGACCGAAGATCGCATCTCTCCAGTCTGTTGGCGTCCTTCCTTGCAGCCACGGCAGAAGACTCATTCCAGACATATGGTAATCGGAGGCAGGGATGCCTGCCGCCTCCAGAAAGGTGGGAGCAAAATCGGTGGTGGATACAAATGCATCCACCTGCCTGCCCGGATTAACGATTCCACGCGGCCAGCGGATGACGGTAGGAATGTTATAGCCCTCACGGAAACTCGGCACCCCTTTTGCCCAGAGCCCATGCGCGGCACAATAATCGCCATGATCCGAAACATAAACAACGATTGTGTTCTCGCTTTGCCCTGTGCGTTCAAGAGCATCGAGTAAAAAACCAAACAGAGCGTCTTGCATGGTCGTTTTAGCCCAATAATGCAAAATGCTTTGGCGGACTTCATCGTCGCTCAACTGCGCCCAATACTGATACCGCATTCTCTGGTAGATGCGCGGTTTGTCCTCAAGCATGTCCCGGAAATTCGGGGGGAGCTCAATCGATTTCGGATCATACATATCAACAAAATGCCGCGGAACATCGTAAAGATCATGTGACCCATCATTGGAGACCATCAGGGCCCACGGACCACCACTGCCAGCCAGACGCTTCATCTTCTCCGTCCCGGCCAATACAGGCCGATATTGGCTTTCTACGGCTTTTAGCGGATTCGAGTCCGGCGAGGGCAGGGTCCTGTATAGTTGGACATTTCCCCAACCAGGCCGGAAGACCTCGCCTGGCCTTCGAGGTCCGGTCTCAGCCAGCTCTCCCTTGGCGGTGCTCCAGGCGCTGTCTTTCAGGTGCCGCCCCGGAACGTATCCGCTCGCGTGCTCTCCTGGCTTTGGGCTCTCCGGAGGAGAAGAATAGGAATTCGTCCAACCAGCGTCCCAGGGAGTTATATCTCTTCCAACGTGCCACTTTCCGGAATAGTCAAGCTCATAGCCGGCGCTACGCAGATACTCAGGGAAATATCTTGTGCCCGGATAAGGATTTGCGTGGATCGCGGTGTCTGTATCGACATTATTGAAAACACCATGCTCACTGGGGTACAAGCCGGTTTGGAAGCTAGCCCGGGAAGGGCAACAGTGCGGGCTGGGGCAGAATGAATTTGTGAAGAGTAGCCCTTGGGAGGCAAATCGGTCTACGTTCGGAGTGAGACAGGGATACCCCGGCAAGACCGCCTTCCCCTGCGTCTGATCCGGCATGAATATGAGAATATTCGGTCGATTGTCAGAATTAGAAGGTTGTGACATCGCACTGAGGCCAGACGGCTTTATCAACCCTCCGGCCGCTAATGCGGTGGCATTCGCGAGGAAGTCTCTTCTCGTCTTCATCTCTTTTTCTCCTTCACCATCTAATTTGCTCCAGTCCGGCAAGTTACCATCCCCGCTTGGCATGGGTCAAAACATATATTTTGCGGAAAGCTGGAAGAATCGAGCGTTTGGCATGAAAGCCTCCAAGCTTCTGGCGGTCGTGATTTGACCTCCGTCGCTGTTGTCGTTTGTTACGCTGGGATTTCCGTACGATGGCGTATTAAAACGGCTCTGCGCAGGAAAGTGTAAAGAGGGCTGTTTTTGCTAGGTTTCGTGAGGGTGGGTATTTTCGCTATTCTCGGGGCTATGGCAGACAACGACTGGACGCGTATTCTGAGCTGGCCGGGCTACAAGGTATACCGGCGCC
>DAHWOF010000216.1 GCA_027335345.1 Granulicella sp.
CACTTCCTGTATCTTCATCGCCCGCTCCACGGCGGCCCTCGGATAGCTCTCCATGTTGCCCCCATGGATCTATCCTCGCCGCCCCGCTATGCGGACATTTCACTTGCTACGGCCACCGGACATATCATGTGCTAACGACAGAGAAGACCGGCCAGGTAGCGACCAAGCTGCCCCATCCCAATCCCACGCAAAGGAGCATTCTGCAAGCACTCCAGGTCAGCCTACCCAGAATGTAGGCAGACAACCCCAAGACCGTTATTCGCTGTATCCAGCAGCAAAACAATGTCTTACACGCTGATCTCCGCTCTTTTCAATGAGGAACTTCCGCCCGACTGAACTCGAAAGCTCCGCCACCCTGCCTTCGTAGCACCTGCGCTTTACCGATCGCTCGCGAAAAATCTTCAAAAGGAGCCACCCGATCTGCCCGCCGAAAACTCCCTTTTCAGGCTCATCCTTCGATTGGAAAAGGCTCCAGAGCGTCCGCCTCTACTCTTCGCCCGCCCCGTCCAGGGCATCCTGGATCCCTACCCGGTGAATGACAATCCAGGCATACTCGGCAGCCGACAGCGGGGCCATCACCGCAATCGTCCAAAGCAGCGCGGAGCGCAGATCTTCCAGCCCGGGGCGCGGAAGCACCTCCCAGGTCATCACCGTCAGCACGCCCAGAATCTGCACCAGCGTGTTCAGTTTGCCCAGCCTGCTGGGCGGGAAGTTGCGCAACGTTCCCGTGACAAACAGCAAGGTTGCGATCAGCAGGATGCCTACGTCCCGGCTCAGCACCAGCACCGTCACAAAGCGGGGAATCACCCCCACATGGGTCAGCACCACAAACAGCGTGCTGAGCAGCAGCTTGTCCGCGATCGGATCCAGATACTGCCCCAGAGTCGTCCGCTGCTGGAGCTTCCGGGCCAGAAGACCGTCCAGACCATCGCTTACCCCGGCTACCCAGAGCAGACCAAAGGCCAGGCCCCAGTGCCGGTAAAGGATCGTAATCACGAGAAAAGGAAGTACAAACAGCCGCAGCATCGTCAGCAGGTTGGGGGTGGATCGGAATTGTTGAAGCGCAGTCACAGACGATGAAAGGCCATCGGAACGTCTCGTTCCCTGGTGATGCCATGGTAGTCCATTTGACCGTGCGAATACCGCAACAATCTCCGACCAATCTGGTCTTGCATCTGGCGATACGAAACCGTACACTGTGCTCAGCGCAACCCTGCGTGGACGCTCCCACCGCCCCTGCGCGACCTACTCCATGCTCAGGCTCACCAAAAAAGCAGATTACGGCCTGATGGCCCTCAAGTACCTCGCTGAACAGGCTGACCTGGCTGCGCGCGCCGGCGCCGAACTGCATCTGACGGGAGCGCGCTCCGCCAAAGATATCGCCGAGGCCTATCACATTCCTCCGCAGTTGCTGGCCAAGATCCTCCAGACTCTGACCCGCGCCGGGCTTCTGGTCTCCCACGCCGGCACCAACGGCGGCTACGCGCTGGCCCGGCCTGCCTCCAGCATCTCCACCTTTGAGGTCATCCGTGCCATCGATGGCCCGCTGTTTATCACCAGTTGCATCACCATCCACGGGCCCTGCGACCTGGCTGGGCACTGCACCATCAAAGAACCTTTGCGAAAGGTGAATGAGAGCATTACTCGCTTGCTCTCGGACATCAGCGTCTCAGACCTGATTGAACCGGCGGACCAACTGCCCGCGCCGATGGCGGGCGGACTGGTAACAATCGAGCGATAGGGCCGACAGACCCACTGAATCTGTAGCACAGCGGCGCGACGGATTGCTTTGAAGGAGACCTCCCGCCCGAGTTGAAGGAAGAGAGACGAGAACCAAAACGGAGAGACAGGGACGGGATTGGCCGTCAGAAGACAAGTTTCAAAAGCACCAGGGCAGCATCAAGGCAGAGCAGGATCGAGTTAGCCCGACCGCAACCACAGGCGCTTCCAGCGCGACCCTTCAGGAGCGAACACCATGGCTGAAACCACCGGAATGAATATCACCCAGTCAAACCACCCCCTCCCCAACGGCGTCAAACTGCCCATCTACATGGACAATCACGCCACCACTCCGCTGGACCCACGCGTCCTGGAAGCCATGATGCCCTACTTCACCAGCATCTATGGCAACGCTGCCAGCCGGAACCACTCCTTTGGCTGGGAGGCGGAACAGGGCGTGGAAAAGGCCCGCGAACAGATTGCGCGTCTCATCGGCGCCACGGCCAAGGAGATCGTCTTCACCTCCGGAGCCACCGAAAGCACCAATTTGGCCATCAAGGGCGCCGCCGAGATGTATCGTGAGCGCGGCAACCACATCATCACCCAGGTGACCGAACACAAGGCCACCTTGGATACCTGCAAGCGCCTGGAGAAGTCCGGCTTTCGCGTCACCTTCCTGCCGGTGATGGCCGACGGTCTGCTCGATATTGAGGATCTCAAGCGAGCCATCGACGATCAGACCATCCTGGTCTCGATCATGTACGCCAACAACGAGATCGGCGTCATCCAGCCGATCCCGGAGATCGGCAAGCTCTGTCATGAGAAGGGGATCCTGTTCCACTGCGACGCCGTCCAGGCGGTCGGCAAGATTCCGGTCAACGTGCTGAGCGACAACATTGACCTGATGAGCATCTCCGGCCACAAGATCTACGGGCCAAAAGGGGTGGGAGCGCTTTACGTCCGCCGCCGCAACCCGCGTGTGCAACTGGCCGAACAGATCAATGGCGGCGGCCACGAGCGCGGCATGCGCTCCGGCACCCTGAACGTGCCCGGCATCGTCGGCATGGGCAAGGCCTGCGAGATCTGCATGCAGGAGATGGAGGCCGAGTCGCGGCGCGATCAGGAGCTTCGCGATCATCTGATGAACCGGCTGCAGAACGCGCTGGACTACGTCCGGGTGAACGGCAATATGGAACACCATCTCCCCGGCAACCTTAACATGAGCTTCATCTACGTGGAGGGGGAGAGCCTGCTGATGGGCATCAATGACGTGGCCGTAAGCTCCGGTTCCGCCTGCACCTCGGCCACGCTGGAGCCCAGCTACGTGCTCAAGGCCCTGGGCCTGGGCGATGATGTGGCCCATAGCTCCATCCGCTTCGGCATCGGCCGCTTCAACACCCGGGCGGAGGTGGACTACGTGGCGGACAAGATCATTGAGGTGGTCCGGAAACTCCGCGAGCTCAGCCCGCTCTACGAGATGGTCAAGGAAGGCATCGACCTCTCGAAGATCGAGTGGGCAGCGCACTAGGTGGCTGACGGTCATAGAAGGGTGACGCCGCCTACAGAAATTCGGTGGCGATGTCTCCTATTTTTGGTTCATGGGCCAGAAGTTTCTTCCTGACACGGTCAACCAGAGGCTGCTGTTTGCTCCCTCGCTGCACGATT
>DAHWOF010000217.1 GCA_027335345.1 Granulicella sp.
GCAGCACTCTCGGGTGTTTCAACGGGCGGAGGAAGGTGTGGCAACCTTCCCTGCGGCGCTTGGCGCCGGGAGCAACCCAGCCGAAATCTCCGGAATCCGGATTCTTGTCAAGGAGCCTTACACACCGCATGAACCGTACCCTTGTCCTTGCTACTGCGCTGGCGACCGGCCTCGCAGCCTCCTCCCTCATCGCCCAGACCACCAAATCCGCTGTTCCCAAGCCAGCCAGCGCTGCACCAGTGCCGGTCCATCCCCAGGCCATCCCAGCCAAGATCGCCATCATCGCCTTCGAGCAGGGAGTGATTGCCACCAATGAGGGTCAGCGCGCCGTTGCCGACATTCAGAAGAAGTATGAGCCCAAGAAGGACGCCATTGAGGCGCTTTCCACCGAGGTTGACTCGCTGAAAAAGCAATATCAGGCGCTGCCGGCCAACATGTCGGACCAAGAGCGCGCCTCCCGACTGAAGAACATTGATGACAAGGAAAAGGCGCTCCAGCGCAACGTCGAAGATGCTCAGAACGCCTACAATCAGGATGTTCAGCAAGCTTACGGCAAGATCGCTCAAAAGTTCGGAGGTACGGCCGTCAAGTACGCTCAGGATCATGGCTTTACCGTGCTGCTGAATGAGGGCGCCGCACAGGGGCTTCCCACCGTTCTGTGGTGGCAGCAGGAGACAGACATCACCCAGGCGGTGATCAACGCCTACAACGCCGCCTCTGGGGTAGCCCCGCTGCCGCCTCAGGCGCCCTCGCCTCAGCACGCAGCTCCAGCCTCAGCTCCACGGCAATAGCAGCCGAGCAGCCAGCTTGGCGACGAAGGGAAGGGAGGCCGGAAGGACTCCCTTCCCTTTGCGCTTGCAGAGCCCTGCCCTCTCCCGCCCGGGCAAGTCTTTCTGCGGTCTCCGCTTTTCTTACTCTTCCCCGGCCTGATCTTTCCTATTCTTCTCCTACTTTCAGTACCGCCAGGAACGCCTCCTGCGGGATGTCCACCTTCCCGATCCGCTTCATCCGCTTCTTGCCTTCCTTCTGCTTTTCCAGCAGCTTCCGCTTGCGGCTGATGTCCCCGCCATAACACTTGGCGATGACGTTCTTACGCAAGGCGGAGACCGTGGATCGGGCGATGATCTTGGATCCGATCGCCGCTTGAATCGCCACCTCGAACATCTGCCGTGGGATCAGCTCGCGCATCTTCTCCACCAGCGCCTTGCCGCGTCCGTAGGCCGCGTCACGATGCACGATCATAGACAGAGCATCCACCGGATCGCCGCCGATCAGAATATCCATCTTCACCATGGGCGAGACCCAGGAGCCGGCCAGGTGATAGTCCAGAGAGGCGTAACCCCGCGAGACGGACTTGAGCCGGTCGTAGAAGTCGAGCACGATCTCATTGAGGGGCAGTTCGTAGGTGAGCATCACCCGGGTCTCGGTGACATACTCGAAGTTCTGCTGCCGGCCGCGCTTCTCCTCCACCAGCTTCAGAATCCCCCCCACGTACTCTTCATTGGTGAGGATCTTGGCGGTAATCACAGGCTCCTCGATCTGCTCGATCTCGGTGCTCTCCGGCCAGCGGGAGGGATTGTCGACCTCCAGCACGGATCCGTCGGTCATGGTGATCCGGTAGCGCACGCCGGGGGCGGTGGTGATCAGGTCCAGGTTGTACTCCCGCTCCAGCCGCTCCTGGATGATCTCCAGATGCAGCAACCCAAGGAAGCCGCAGCGGAAGCCAAAGCCCAGGGCCACGGAGGACTCCGGCTCGAAGGTGAACGAGCTATCGTTCAGGCGCAGCTTCTCCAGCGCATCCCGCAACAGCGCATGCTCGTGCGAGTCCACGGTGTAGAGGCCGGCGAAGACCATACTCTTGATGTCTTCAAAGCCGGGCAGCGCCTGCGCGCAGGGACGGTCGGCATGGGTGATGGTGTCGCCCACTTTGGTATCCGCCACATTCTTGATGGTGGCGACGAAGAACCCCACCTCGCCGGCGCTGAGTTCGCCCAGTTCCACCGGCTTGGGCGTCATCACGCCCATCGACTCAACGTCGAACTGCTTCCCGTTGGACATGATTCTGATCCGGTCGCCCTTGCGCAGCCGGCCGTTGATGATTCTGGCCAGTACGATCACGCCGCGATAGGCGTCGAACCAGGAGTCGAAGATCAGCGCCTGGAGCGGGGCCTCCGCGTTGCCTTTGGGCGGCGGCAGCAGCATGACCACGGCCTCCAGGATGTCAGCCACATGCAGGCCGGTCTTGGCGCTCACAGCGACGGCATCCTGCGCCGGCAAGCCCACCGACTTCTCGATCATCTCCTTGGTGCGTTCAATATCCGCGCTGGGTAGATCGATCTTGTTGATGACGGGAATGATCTCCAGGCCATGGGAGATGGCGAGGTAGGCGTTGGCCAGTGTCTGAGCTTCCACGCCCTGCGAGGCGTCCACCACCAGCAGCGCTCCCTCGCAGGAGGCCAGCGAGCGCGAGACCTCATAGCTGAAGTCCACATGCCCGGGCGTGTCGATCAGGTTCAGTTGATAGGTCTCTCCATCCGACGCGGTGTACATCATGCGCACGGTGTGCGCCTTGATAGTGATGCCGCGCTCGCGCTCCAGATCCATGGCGTCGAGCACCTGGGCCTGCATCTCGCGTGAGCTCAAGCTTCCGGTCAGCTCCAGCAGCCGGTCCGAAAGGGTTGATTTGCCGTGGTCGATATGCGCGATGATCGCGAAGTTACGGATGTGAGATGGATCCATGGAGGGTGAGGCCTGGCACGCGGGCGGGCGGTGTTTGCGCGCCAGGGTGGAGTGGGCCGTATAGTCTCCATCTTAACATCTGCTGCTTTGCACCTTCGGGATCCGCTGCTTTGCGCCTTCGGAATCCGCCGCTTCGAGGAGCGCCCGCCGCCTCATCGCAGGCGCAGTCTCGGGATGCACCGCTTACAATGGGAGGGTTGATGCAGAAGCTGAGAGCGATAGCTTTTTCCGTGCAGAAGGGTCGCCCGAAGCGGGCTTTCTGCGGCGTTTTCTTTTCCCCCCGGCAGGCAAGCCCGCGGGGGGCCCCGGTAGCTGGGGAAAACGCCCACAAAGGTCGAAGCGCCGGGATGCACTCACGCGGAAACATCTCTACCTTCTTCGCTGGACATGGCGCCCTCTTTACCGTCAGTGCGCCGTTGCTGGCGCTGGCTTTGGCGCTGTCCGGCTGCCAGGGTCGCCAGCGCTACGCCGCTCCCGGCAGCGCGGTGGCGAACAGTACGGCGCCTGGCTTGCAACCACGGAGTTCGAGCCTGATCCAGAACCCTCCCCAGAGCCAGGCCCAAGCCCAGCAAGCTCAAGCCGCCGTCGCCGCTCGCCAGCTCAGAGCCGAGCAGCACCAGCAGCAAGTGCAGGAGCTGATCGCCCGGGCTGAGGCCAGCTATCAGGCAGGGGTGCAGAACTATAACAACAACCGTCTGGATGCCGCCCGCCAGGACTTCGACTTCGCAGTGGATACCATGCTCACCAGCGGAATGGATCTGAAGAACGATCCGCAGCTTGCGGATGCGTTTGATCAGCTTCTCTCGGCGATCAACTCCCTGGAGATGTTCGCGCTCAAGCAGGGCAGCGGCTTCTCCGAGCAGATCCAGGAGGCTCCCGCCCAGGCCGCCAACGAGGTGACCTTCCCGGCCAACCCTGAACTGGTGGGCAAGATCGCGACGCAGTTGAAGACCACAAAGTCCGATCTCCCTCTGGTGGTCAATGACTACGTCGCGGGCTGGATCAACTACTTCACCAACTCTCGCACCGGCCACGCCCATCTGGAGAGCTCGCTGGAACGCGCCGGAAGGTACAGCGCCATGATCTCCAGGGATCTGAGCGCTCAAGGTGTGCCCCAGGATCTGATCTACCTGGCTGTCGCCGAGTCCGGCTTCCAGCCCCAGGCCGTCAACCCCAGTTCCGGAGCTGGAGGCATGTGGCAGTTCATGCCCTTCAGCGGGCCGTACGGCCTGGAGCGCAACGGATTTTTCGACGAGCGCTTCGATCCGGAGCAGTCGACGCTGGCCTACGCACGGTACATGAAGGAGCTCTACGACCAGTTTGGCGACTGGTACCTAGCGATGGCGGCCTACAATTGGGGCCCCGGCAACGTGCAGCGCGCGGTGGCCAGAACCGGCTACGCCGATTACTGGGAACTCTACAAGCTCAACGCGCTCCCGGCTGAGACCAAAGCCTACGTGCCCAGCATCATCGCCGCCGCCATTATGGCGAAGAATCCCAAACTCTATGGCCTGGCCGACATGACGCCCGACCCTCCAGTGCTCTTTGATGACGTCACCACCACCTACGCCATTGACATGCGCCTGGTCGCCGACCTGACCAACTCGACGCTGGCCGAGATCGTCTCGCTGAACCCCGCACTGCTGCGGCTCTCCACGCCGCAGGACATTCCTTACGATCTGCACATTCCTGCCGGGAGCCGCGAGATGTTTCTGGCGCGCCTGAAGAACATCCCGGAGGAAGATCGCACCCGTTGGCGCTTCCACGTGGTGCAGAACGGCGAAGGGCTGGAGCAGATCGCGGCCTCGCTGCATGCCAGCGTCAGCCAGATCACCTCCGTCAATGACCTCACCGGCCCGGTCCAGCCGGGCGACGAACTGGTGATTCCGCTCGCAGCCAGCAGCCGGCTGACACCCGGTACGCGTTACCGGATGCGAAGAAAGGACACGCTGGTGACCGTCGCCGACCGGTTCGGCGTCAGCGTGGAGCAACTGCGGCGTTGGAATCACCTCCGTTCCAACTACGTTCGCCCGGGGCGTTCGATCTATGTCGTCCAGCCTATCCGTCTAGCTTCCTCGCCTCGCATACGCCGCCGTCGTTCGATCCATCGCCGTCCGGTGCGGAGATCCGTCCGTCGCGCAAGTTCAACCTCTCGACGCCAGATCGCCCATGGTAAAGCCGCGGCGCACCCTTCCAGCCGGAAGCAAGCGGCGGGAAAGAGCGCAAAGAAAACTGCGAAGAAGAAGCAGACCCAGTAGAAAAAAATGCACTGCCCTGAAAAAGGTGCTTGCTATTTCTTCTCTTCGCGCGTAATTCTGTTGTCATCATGCGTGCGAAGTGTCTCCATCGCATCACGGTTGTCGGCCAGAACTTGGCAGCGGAGCATGGAGTCACTCAACCAAGGGCGATGATCGGGCAACAGGAGCCGGGCAACAGAAACCAAGAGACAAGGATCAGGTAGCTGGGAGAGGACGTTATGTTGCAGGACGAAGAGACCATCAAGCTTTATGCGGCAGGATACGAAGAAGAAGACAAGACTGGCGAGAGCGCCGATATCGATTCGCTCGATGAAGAAGAAGAGGAGGAGTTCAATTTGATCTCGGTCAATCGCGTTGAGGAAGCTGAACTCTTCGCTCCCGCTTCGGGAACCGCCTCCTTTGAGGCTCCATCCCAGGCTGCGCAGGCGCCAACTCCCAGCGCTCCTCCCCGGGCTCCCAGGAAGGCTCCGGCGACGAAGGCAGCCAAGGCCCCGGCAAAGAAGGCCGTCAAGGTCCCGGCGACGAAGGCAGCCAAGGCTCCGGCGAAGAAGGCCGTCAAGAAGGCGGCCAAGACCTCTGCCAAAAAGCGTTCAAGTTCTGCCGCGAAAGCAACGGGTGCTCTGCGCGGCGGTAAGTCTGCCTTGAAAAAGGCAGTCGGCAACAAGAGCACCAGCAGTAAAAAATCGACTATGAGAGGTAAGACCTTGGCAACGAAGAAAGCTGCAAAGAAGGCTGTGAAGAAGGCCGTCAAGAAGGCGCCTGCAAAGAAGGCCGTCAAGAAGGCCGTCAAGAAGGCTGCAAAGAAGGCCGTCAAGAAGGCTGCGCCGAAGAAGTAACCTCGGACGCCACAACCGCAGTACCAGGCAAGCAAAAGCGCCCGGCTTCTCGAACAAAGCCGGGCATTTTTGCGTCTGTGAAGCTGTGATCCTCAGCCACTGGTCTGCCTTGCCGCGGGTTCGTTGCTTTCTCCGCGACTCTTCTGATTCCGTAGGGAGCCCGCCACGGATGATCGTTGACCAGCGCTGCGGCCGGGGCTATTTACCCTGGTCCCGGATCGCCGCAAGGATCTCTGCGCTGTGGGCCTGGATGTTCTTGACCTGCCACTCCTTGACGATCTTGCCCTGGGGCGAGATCAGGAAGGTGTCGCGCTCAGCGTAGTGAATGGGGCCAAACGACTTCACCGGCACGCCGTACTGATCCACCACCTTGTGGTTGGGATCCGCCAGCAACTTGAAGGTCAGCGAATCCTTGGCGCAGAACGCCTGGTGGCTATTCACGGTGTCCAGGGACACGCCCAGCACCACGGCATTGAGCGCATCATACTTCTTCAGGTCACGCTCGAAGTTGTGTGCTTCGATGGTGCAGCCGGCCGTCTGGTCTTTGGGGTAGAAGTAAAGCACCACCCACTTGCCTCGGAACTGGTCGAGGGAGACGGGTGTGTTTTCCTGCGAGGGCAGGGTAAAGTTCGGAGCCTCACTTCCGACCGGAAGCAACTCGCCGGCGGCCGAGACGCTCCTGTTCAGCACCAGTTGAGCCAGCACAAAGCAAGCCGCCAAGCTTATGGCACATCCTGCTGCAATCCAATTTTTCTGAAGCATGGGGAGATCTCCTTCAGGCGATTTCTCTTGCGCGCAGGGCGCGCAACTGCCATCTTACGCCAGCTTCTTCTGCCCAGCTACAGCCGGGAGCGAGGCATCGAGATCGGCTGTCGGTTTCCTTGTTCAGGCAGGACGTTAGAAGGCGGACAATTTGACCCGGAGCCAATCGGATCCGATCAACCACCCGCCCCCGGTAACGGCACAAAACTACTGCAGCAGAATCGTCCGGTCTTGATCTTTCGCGTCCGCACGCATCAACTCCTGCCCGTTCACCTTCGAGTCCCTCTGACTGTACACAAACACCGGATCTCCGATCGGAATCAGTACGGACATCTTGGACAGGACGCGAACTTCAAACTTCTGGTTTCCAATCAACAACTCGCGGTCTGTAACCGAATGGTTGATGAAGGTGACCATTACCTCCGGGTCTCTCTCTCGGTGCAGGGTCAAACGCACCTTCTGATAGTCGGGCGACGGAATGGTAGCGGGGGCTGAGGCGAGTGCGCAGGAAGGCGCAGCAAGAACCAGAGCGAGAGCGATAGAACGCATGGGAGACTCTCCTTTTTACATCGAGTTTTGAGAGGCTCTCTGCCATGGATCAGAGAACTCTTGGTGATCAGAGATACGATCTGATCCCGCCAGTGGTTCCCAAAGCCGGTTGTTTTTCTGCAAAGCGAAGAGTCAGTTGTGTTTCTGCAGACCGAATCGGTTGCTTTCCTGGCCGGCCATCCCTGCGTCTCCGTTCTCCCGGGAGATGCTCTATGTCCCGGTAGAGCCGAAACCGCCGCCGCCACGCGGCGTTTCGGCCAACATGTTGGTCTCTTCAAAGGTGGCCTGAATTCTCTCCACGATTCGCAACTGCGCAATCCGATGTCCGGGCGCCACGGTCTGCGGTTCGCTGGAGAGGTTGGTCAACACAATCTTCAACTCGCCGCGATAGCCGGGATCGATGACTCCGGCCAGCGTGGTCACTCCGCGCATGGCCAGCCCCGAGCGGTCCTCGACGAGCGCTCCATGCGTGGAGGGCAACTCCAGCGCCAGGCCGGTTCTGACCGCCTGCGTCGACCCGGGTTCGCCCAGGGGAGAGAGCACGGCGGCTTCGGCGGCAAACAGATCCGCCGCCAGATCTCCATAGGCTCCGGCATGAGCATAGCGTGGCATCTGTGCCGAATCCAACAACCGCTGCACCAGAATCTTCGGTCCCATCTTCATCTCATCAACTCTCTCTGTGGCTCTCCCACAGCGCTCGCGGAGCTGCTCTCAAGACAGCCACTTCAACAACCGGATCACGCCCATCGGAGCAGCCTTGGAGTGCGCCGACACGTCGGTCCGGGCGTGAATCGCCTTTCGGTTCTCGCTGTAGTAGGAGAAGGCGCGCAGCATCATAGCCTCATTGGTCAGCGTAGGCTTCCAGCCCAACTCCTTGCGGATCCTCTGCGTATCGAAGACAAAGCTCTCGGCAATCATCTGATAGTGATAGGGGCCCAGGGGCGACAGCTTCAGTTGATGCGCCAGCCGCATGGCGGCGATGGCCGGTCTCCGCGGCAGCGAGGCTACGCGGGAGGCGCTCCCCGCCGAGCGAATTACGCTCTCATACATCTGGCGCATGGTTGGAACCTCGTCCGAGCCGATATGAAATACATTCGACTTGTCATAACGCAGGCACAGCAGACAAGCTTCAGCCAGGTCCTGTGCATAGATGAACTGGTAGCGGTTGGATCCATCCCCCACTACCCAAACCTTCTTGCCGTCCTGGATAAACTCAAACAGAATCGCCAGCAGTCCCAGCCGTCCGCTATCGATGATGGTGGGACAGCGCAGCGAGATAGCACGGAACTCCGGATGCCGCTCGCAGAGCGCCTGCAACTCGCGTTCCGCCTGGAGCTTGGACTTTCCGTACAACTCCACCGGCGCCGGCACGTCCGCCTCGGTCACCGGTCTGCCGAAGCCCTCGGCCCACAGGCAATTCGACGAGATGTTCACCATCTTCATGACGCCGGCTGCGATGGCCGCTTCAGCCACCAGCCGGGTTCCATCCACGTTGCTGGTCCACAGCATCCGCTGGTCCTTCACATCATGGGCCAGCATCGCTGCGCAGTGGAAGACCGCCGCAAAGCTGTGCTTGGGAAAGATCTCCGCCAGCAACCCCGCATCGCGAATGTCCCCCTGCATACTGGTCAGCCCGTCAGCGCCCGCGTCCTCATCGCGCACCAGGTCAATATTCGTGACGGCAAACCCCTCTTGAAGCAGACGCCGCTTGAGCACTCCGCCAAAGAAGCCTGAACCGCCAGTAACCAAAACCTCGATCTTCCGCATCATCGAGCTAAGCCGCCTTCCGGGAGCTCTCGGTGGAGCGGAAGAGATAGACGCCTAGAATTGCGATCAAGGGCTCCATCGGGTGGCGGAAGCGCGCCTGCACCGTTACGAAGTAATAGACCAGAGGAACCAGCAGAAAGACCAGCGCAAAGAGTCCCGCTCCCTCTATCTTTTGCCGCAGCATCAACGCCAGGCCCAGTAACCCACATGCGCTGATCAAGGAGTAGCTGAACTGGCGCAGGTATTCCAGCATGGGACGGCCGTTGGCGGGGTGGGGCATGCCCTCCCAGAAGAACAGAAACCGGTCTAACGTCCAACGGGCGATCTGACCCGGATGCGAGCGGATGTTCGCCATGGCCTGCCGCTGGCGCATCTGGGCAAACTTGACCTCGCCCATGCGCACATACTGCTGGAACACTGGGTCGCCCGGCCAGACCGGCAGAGCCGCTCCCCAGGGGAAGGCATCATTGGCGTACAAGGTGGACTCCCAGAGCTCGATTCCAAAGTTGCTGCGGGTGAGGATCAAAGCGTGCATCACGCGTTCATTTCTGGCCACCCAAGGGGCCATCACGGCGGCGAAGGCCAGCGTGGTCAGCAGGGCCCCGGCAAGAGCCCTCCGCCAGACCTGCCAATGGCGCAGACCACCCTTCCGAATCTGGGGCCAGACCACCCAGAGCATGGAAGCAGGCAGGCAGAGCAGCAAAGAGGCGTTGGAGAGCGCAACGAGTCCCCACAAGACCCCGAGCACGAACCACAGCGGAAGAGCTTTGCGCATGTCCTCGGCAGCATCCGCTTCTCCGGTCCCCGCCTCTCGGTTCTCTCCCACTCCGCGCAGCCGCAGCGTGACCACCAGAGCCCAGCTAAACAGGCACACGGTCAGGGACATCTCCCAGATCCAGTGCACGGCGTACTGCAACGCCGGGGGATAGACGGCCCACACCCAGGCCGACCACAGCGCCACCGGCGCGGCCGCGGTGGAGCGCCTTCGCGCGATGCCGCGCGCATCAAAACAGCGCTGCGCGATCTCATAGATGGCGGGAACGACCAGTGCGGAGAACGCGCTGTCGGCCACCATGACGGCGATCGCCGCAGCGTGAGTGTAGACCCCGAACAACTTGAAGGCGGCTGCGAGCAGCAGAGGATAGAGTGGCGTCAACCATGCGGTTGGTCCCGAAATTCCATTGAACGGGTTCGCGTAGCCGTGCCCGGTGACCAGGGAACGCGCAATACGTCCTGCTTCAAAGCCAAAGTCAAAGTTCTCCCCGATGGTCCGTATCCGGTAGGTATGCCCTATAAGGATCACCGCTACCCGCAGTGCGAACGCCACCGCGAAGATCACCCATGGAGAGTGAAAAAGAGGGCGTTGAGCGGGACGGGAATGCGGATGTGGAGGCGGGCTTACTGGCGCAGTCATCTTGCCAGTATCATTCTATGGAATCGCCCCGCTCGGCTCAAAATCGGGTTCCTG
Organism: Granulicella sp.; assembly: GCA_027335345.1. Taxonomy (GTDB): domain Bacteria; phylum Acidobacteriota; class Terriglobia; order Terriglobales; family Acidobacteriaceae; genus Granulicella. The sequence goes on from DAHWOF010000217.1 coordinate 10,380, forward strand.
CTCAATTTACCGGCGCCGTGGCTTGGGGGTGGCTGCCGAAGCAGGTGAGATGAGGGATAGAGTGGCGGAGGGACCGCGAGATTCCCCAAGGTTCTCGACGGATGTGCTGGAAGCCCGGGGTTGGGCCGGTGGTACCCGATCCTGGGTTGCAAGGCTGGCCGCGCCGGGCTTGAAGGATGCTCGCTGGCGTTCTGACGTGATGCTTCGCGGCGTCGTTGCTTGGATCCTGGGGCCTTTCAGCGCTGCCATCGAGGTGGTGCATCATCGCGGGCGGGCGGCGCGAAGATTCTTCCGAAAAACGGAGATTGGACGGCTCGAACTCCGATTTTTGGTGGCATGGTCGGCCCGCCATCTTGGATTTTGGGCGAGAATCAGGGTTTCCGGTTTGGTGTCAGGATTGCTTGTCAAGTCTCCGTAGGAGTTTGGGCGGCATGATCAAGGGTGCGGAAGTTGCAGACTAGGTCAAAGCTCTGATCTCCGCAGTGCTTGAAGCGGGAAAGCCGCTTGAGTCTTTGAAGCCCCAAGATCTGCAAAGAGATTGAGGTGGAGAATCACGGGATTCGATCTCCCCGGAGAGGGAGGTTTCCGTCAAGCCAAGGTCTCTTCAGGGAATTTCGCTCCCGGGAGGCCCTTCAGGAGGCCAGTGACTGGCTATTAGGGGCTAGGGCCATCTTCCGGGGAGGGGAGATGGCCCGACGTCTTTTCAACGAGAGCTTGATTGGTGGCCCAGCGCTTCCTTGAAAACCGGGGTTGCACTTCATTTCTCCCCGGCGTAGAATCAGGTTGTTCCGCAGGCCAAGGGTCACTTGCGCACTGTGAGTCGTCCGGTGGGTTCATTGCCCGGTGGGCTCTCAGAGCAAGAACGCGGGGTCTCCGCAGTTACCGAACAAGAGCCTGGGTCTCAGGCGCGGCTTCTGCGGATACCGAAACTATCGCGAGGCGATCCACTAGGGGTGCCAAGAGCGTAGCCCGTCACCCCAACATCATGCTTCAGGGTGAACAGAAAGTGTGTTGCGGAGCTCGCACCACGAAGATGATGTGAAGGAAGCTTGGAACAGACAAGATTCCACTGGATGGATCGGGCCTTGGCGACGCGATCCACATCGAGTCCGGGAACCCGAGGAGTGTAGGATCGCAAGTCACGGCCAATGAAACTTAGCATATCCAGCGCAGCGAACCATTTAGAGCCAGCCGAGCGGACGAAGAGCACAGTGAAGGATCGCTACCGGATGCACGCAGCAAAGAGGAAAGAAAAAAGAGGCTGAGCCGCTGGGCGTGGGTAAAGGCGCTAGGGCGGAGGGCGGCTAAAAAGTTGAAGCGGAGGAACTCCAGCCGGATCTTGGCGGATGGGTCCCAAATCAAAGATGGGGGTTCTGGTCTCTCTCAAGGACGACAGGGCTGGGAGAGTCCATCGGAAGCCATCAGCCGTTTGCCGGGTGAGGCAGGCGGGCCGCAGTCGGCGGTGCGCGCCGAAGATGTATGCGCATAGATCATCAAGTCAACGCTTCAGAGAGAGGACGATTGAAACGCCGTTGAACCGGTTTCGGTTGGGTCCGGATGGACCAGACTCCGGCACCTGTTCGAGGCGCCTCAAGCCCGCAGTCGCAAGGGGAAATCACAGCATCATGTCAGAGCAGAACATAGCAGCCATCTCGTCGTACGACGCGGCAGAGGACTACACAGGCGGAGACGACGGCAATCAGGAATACGGCTCGCAGGAGCCGGGAGACGCCAACGACGGGGGCCAGACGGGTCCGGGCATGGGCCAGAGCAAGAGCAGCCGGCGACGGCGCCGCAAGCGGAAGAACAAACTGGCTGGTGAGGGCCCGACCGTGGCCGGTGCTGAGGGTGAAGCCGGGCAGCCTGTGGCGCCGCTGGTGATGGAGGGCGAGAGCCTTGCGCTGGCAGCGGCTGGAGCGCAGGGAGCGCGAAAACAACCGGCTGCCGGCCCGTCGCCGACGGGCAAGCGCTGGAAGAAGAAATTCCGGGATCGCGAGCGGCGCACGGGTAGCGCCGGCAGGGTCGAGAATCCGGGCAATGACTTTCGTGCTGAGGCCGCTTCCCCGAATGCCTACGGCGGAGGGAATGGTTATCGGCCGGATAACTTCGGCAACCAGATTGGTGGGTTCAAACGCAAGGGGAAGAACGGCGGCAGCCAGCAGCGGGAGCGCGGGTTTGTGGGCCCAATGGATCACAGCTATCGCGAGGTCGGCGAATTTGGCGACACCCCGCCTTCGACCATCCAGATGCCGGGACAGACGCGCCGCGGCGGTCATCGGCATACGGGGGATTCGCAGCCGATCGACCGGTCGATGCCGCGGCCGATTCCAATCCCTGAGGGCGCCCAGACACACATCTATTTCTTCATTGAAGAGCTGTTTTTCCAGGCCAAGATCCAGGAGACGGCCAAGAAGCTGGGCGTGAAGGTCGAGTTCATGAAGAACGAGAAAGAGACGGTAGCCGCGCTGACCGAAGGAGAGAAGGACAGGCCGGCGCTGATCGTCTTCGATCTGAACAATGCCAACGCCAAGCCCCTCACGCTGATTCCAAAGCTCAAGGCCAAACTGAAGAAGTCAGCCTCCATCATCGGTTTCCTCTCCCACCTGCAGGGTGATCTGAAGGCCAAAGCCGTCGAGGCGGGTTGTGATGTGGTGATGCCGCGTGCGGCCTTCAGCCAGAATCTACCCAATCTGCTACGTCGCTACGGGGTCGAAGAGGAAGACGAGATCAACTACAACCGCTAACCCGGACTCCAAAACAGTGCTCCAGCGGTCGGCGGAACTCGCATCGGAGCGGATTGGCGCGTCCATCGGGCTTTGTCATCTGCGAGCGTGAAGGCTCTTCCTTTTCGACTTCGTTTGTCGTCGAGTGCGGATGCGGCATCAGGAGACGTCCCTGAAGCTGGCGCCGTCGTGAGCCGTTGTGCGGGTGGGGGCTCTGCGCATGGGATGGAGGGGTGGTTCGCTGCGCAGGTTGCGCTTGCAGCGAGTCAGATGTCCCACAGGCCCCTTGGCTGGGGGCGGCCCTTGTAGAAGCTGCGCATGCGGTACCAGGTTAGGTCCGCCATCACCCAGAGGAAGCCCAGCAACGCAACCGCAAGCAGGAAGGGAGCCAGCAGAGCGCGGGCGATGGTCTGGAATACACCGCGAACGCCGCCTGAGGCCGACGCTGCCTCCAGTTCATAGCGGAGGGGGAATGGTTCGTTGCTCGGCTTGCGGTGAGCTTCGGGCTGCCGGTCTGCTTCGCGTTCGTTTTCGATAAGAGTGGCCATAGCCTCTGCTCGTCTTATCGGCTGGCGGATCGAAGTACTTTAGAGAGTTTGAATGCGGTAACGGCGTGTGCCAAAACGCCATTGGAGCGGCGAGCGACGGGCGGAGGCTCAATGCGACAAGGCGGGCTCGAGCCATGAGTTCACACAAGTAGAAGGCGCATTCACGGGGTTGCATTGAGCCGTCAATCCATCGGGCAAGGCGACAACGTAACCCGACCACCGCGCAGGTTCAAATGGGGGATAGTCTGTGCTGACGATCTGGGCTCCGCTGCTGAGAACTCTATCGCGTCGGCGGACATCGCCTGTCCGCGCTTCGACGGTGTCGGAATCCGCCTGGGCGCGAACCAGATAGCCCCGGCGAACCAGTGCTGTGATTACTTTCGCGTTGCCGTCGTTTTCCTCGACGAATGCACCATCAGGATGGCCGGGAGTTGCATTGGTGAAGAGAACGCGCCCACGCAATGCGGGGTGTCCTTCCATGTAAATTGGCCCGGCCCAGGCCTGATCCATGAGAAAGATCACCTTGCCCCGCGCCTTCTTGAGGGTAGGCCAGCCGTGCTTGCGCACGGCCTGATCGAGCGTGTGATTGCGACCGCGTACCTGGTCCGGAGTGATCATCTCGTCCGGAGAGAAAACCGAGCGGATCTCCGCATCCAGGGCGTCGAAGACGGAGGGCGTCCATGGTTCGGGGACGGTCCATGGATGCTCCGTATCGGGCAGACCCCCGTCGCGGATTCCCTTGGTTTCGACCAGGATAAAAATGGGAACGTGCTGCGGATGGGCATTGGACCAGGCGCGAACGGTTTCAAGACAAGCCACGAAGGGTTGGCAGACGCTCGCGTAATCGATGTCCTGCACATGCATAACCTTGAATCCCGGCTTGAGCATGACGTCTTCCGGATAGGGAACCGGATCGGCGGGCAGTCCGGCCTGGGCCACCAACTTTGTACCAAGGGGATGGGCATAGAGGCCGCCACGGCTATCGGCGAAGATATCGAGTTCGAGTTGCCGGACTCCGTGATTCAACTGCGTGGCCAGATCGGGGTGCGCGTAGTCGAGAGAGGCGAATACGTCGGGGCGCTTTTGCTGGAGCAATTTCGCGATTCCTGGTAACAGACCGGCGTGGTAACTGTTATGAGAACCAATGACCTGAATCTGATTGATCCGAACCGTATCATCAGGATTCCTCGTCCGAGCCGCCGGCTGCGCTCCAGCGCACATGGCGATGAGGAAAATTCCCTCTACTGCCGAGGCCAGCCTGAGTCTTTTCACGGCAAAATCCACTCTCCCGAGACAACCTGCTCTTTGCCCATATTACGCCACCTAGAGACTGTGCCGGCGGAAGAAGGCGAAAGCGGCCAGTCGGATTGCGGTTGAGCCCATCAGGGTAAGCACCAGGGTATTCAGCCACATGTCGAGGATGATGGCGCCGCGCAGCACAACGCCGCGGATGATCTGGATATAGCAGGTAGCCGGGATGACGGCGCGGAAGAAGGCTCACATAGTGGAGATCTGGAAGATGAAGATCTAGCCGGAGCAGACCAGAGGCACGGGACGGCGGAGAAAGACCGGGACGAACAAAGCTGTAATGAGAACGACGGCTGCGAGAGGCGCGATGACCTTGCGCTGAGTTTGCATGTCGAGCCCAGAGTGCAAAAGTAGCAGACAATGCGATAGAGCACCAGCCTCCTCACTGACTGGTAAAGGGATTGGGAGTTCCCGGGGTGCCTACGGGTGGCGCCGGCGGATTGTAAGGGCGCTGCGGTTCTTCGGGGCGCGCAGGATCCAGGCCCACCATGGGTACGGGCGCGCCACGCAGGCCGGCCAGAATCTGGGTCTGGAAGTCGGCTGCGGAGCCGGGAGAGTTGGGCAGGAACAGGGTGTTCGTGCCGCCGCGGGTGCCGATGTCGCGCAGAGTGTCAAAGTATTGGGTGAGAAGAACCAGGGCCAGAACCTCACCCGCCGAGGTGCTGGGGACGCCCTTCTGGAAGTGCTCGATGGAGGCGGAGAGGCCGTCAATGATGGCCTGGCGTTCCCGTGCGATGCCGTTGCCTTGCAGGGCCTTGGACTCGGCTTCCGCCTCAGCCTGCTTAACCTTCAGAATCTTTTCCGCTTCGCCACGCGCCTGGGCGGCTACCTGGGTTCGCTGCGCGGCGTTGATGTCATTCATCGCCGCCTTGACCTTGGCGTCTGGAACAATGTCCGTCACCAGCGCGGTGAGGATGTTGAAGCCGAAGCCGGACATGGTCTGGTCCAGCTCATTCTTCACCGCGACCGAGATGCCCGACTGCTGCTCGAAGGTCTCGTCCAGCGTGAGCTTGGGGACATGACCGAGGATGGAGTTGAAGACGAAGGACTCGATCTGTTTCTTCGGCTGGGAGAGACGGTAGAAGGCGTCGTAGATGCGGTCATCCAGAACCTGGTACTGCACGCTCACCGGGATCTGCACGAAGACGTTGTCGCGCGTTTTGGTCTCCACCGAGAATTGGGCCTGCTTGACCTGAAGGTCGACGAAGTAGATGCGTTCGACAAACGGAATCAGCAGATGAGGACCGGGCCGGATGATGCGGTCAAACTTGCCAAACCGCTCCACCACGCCGGCGGTGAAGGTGCGCACCTGGTAGTAGGTCTTGGCGATGGTGATGAGCAATAGCAGACCGAGCACGATGGCGGGAATGTAGTAGACCGGCATGGGAGTCCTTTCGCGCCTCGTACCGGGGCGCTTTAGGCCTAGTGTAAGCGACGCGAGACCGCGCCATGGCATGCTCGGCCAGGAGTTCATGCCGCATCTGCCATGAAAGTGCTCGCGGAAAGGCGCGGCGTGCGAACTCGGCGCTCCCCCCGGCGGGTGCGGAGCTTCGCCATCGTTTCGCGTCCCGTCCGCTAGTGGGAAATCCCTAACCCATCATGCTGGTGATAGTTAGGATAGGGCGGAATGGGTATGGCAGGAATTGGGTGCTGCTTGAGTTCCTCAAGCACAATCTGCACGGAGCGCTCCAGTTGCAGGTCGTGGCCGGCTGCAACATCCTTTGGATACTCCTGGACTTCAACGTCCGGGGAGATGCCATGGCCCTCCACCTCCCATTGGCCATGCAGTCCATAGATGGCATAACGAGGGGCCGTGACCGTGCCGCCATCCATCAACACGGGATAGCCCCCAATACCGATCAGACCGCCCCAGGTGCGAACGCCCACCAGGGTTCCCAGCCCGGCTTTGCGGAAGTACCACGGCATGGCGTCGCCGCCGGAGCCTGCTGACTGGTTGATGATCATCGCCTTGGGCCCAAAGATGGCTCCCTGCGGATCATGCACCGGTTCGCCATCCCGTCCGATGGCGCCGCTCAACGGCTTCTGGCCCAGTACGTTGACGATGTAGTCGGCGATCAGGCCGCCCTCGTTGTAACGCTCATCAAGCACCACAGCCTGTTTATTCAGTTGCGAGTAAAAGTAGCGGTTGAAGTTATCGTAGCCGGCGCCCCCGGTGTTGGGCATATAGATGTAGGCCACCTTGCCGCCGGAGAGCGCGTCCACCTTGCGCAGATTGGATTCGATCCAGTCCAGGTTTCGCAGGCCGTGCTCGGAGTCCACCGGAATCACGGTGACGTCTCTTCCATCGCTCCCATCCGGATTGCTGCCAACGCGCAGCACGGTCTGCTTGCCAGCCGTGCCATCGAAGAAGCTATACAGGTTATCCTTCGCGGTAAGCTCCCGGCCATTCACCGCCAGGAGATACTCTCCGACGTTCACGTTGATGCCGGGAAGCGTGAGCGGCGCTTTGAGCGACGGCGTCCAGTTCTGGCCGTTGTAGATCTTGGCGAACTTGTAGCGATTGTTCTCTATCGTGTAATCAGCTCCCAGCAGGCCGGTCTTCGGCCCATGGTCCGGCTGGCGGGGTCCACGGACGAACATGTGGCCGACCTCGATCTCGCCCAGCATCTCGTTGCACAGATAGGTGAACTCGGAACGCGACGCCAGACCGTCAAGGTAAGGCTCATACTTCGCATAGATGATCTTCAGATCCAGCCCGTGCAGGTGGGCGTCGTAGAAGAAGTCTCTCTCGATGTGCCATGTCTCGCGGTACTCCTGTCTCCACTCGGCGCGCGGATCGATGACCGCAAACATGCCGGTGTTCTTCACCGGCTTGCCCTGCGGAGCCTCCGGCGAGCCCGCCTTCAACTGCGCGATCGGCGCAATGAACCAGCCCTTTGGGCCCATAGCGAAGAGCTTCTCGCCATTGGCAGAGACGCGAAAACGAGTTAGGTTGCTGAGGACCTCTTCCGTCTTTCGAGTTTTGGTCGTAAACCTCCACAGGGAGCGAATCGGCGGGCCATCAGCACTGGACGAACGCCCCACCGGAGCGCCCTCGGCCAGAAACAGAACTCCGCCTTTACCTACCTGCAGATCAATGTAATTGCGCGCCGGAATCGGCAAGGCCAGAATCCGATTTCCGATTCCGGCCAGGTCGATGACTGTGGGTTTCACCTGACTTTTTGCGGCTGAGCCTTTCTTCTCGGCGCCCTTCCCGGAGGCATTTTGCGACCCTGCGCCTGCATCATCCGCAGTCTTGTCGACATCGTTGGCGGCCTTCTCCTCATCGCTCTCCGGAGGCACGGGCGAGGCCCCATTCTTCGCCAGCACGATGACATAGGGGCTACTGCTGGTAGCCCGGTCGAGCGTGGAGA
>DAHWOF010000218.1 GCA_027335345.1 Granulicella sp.
GGTGCATCAGCGCCTAGGGGATTTGTTTCCGCGCTCCGAGGTGCGGCAGCGGAGCTTGGCGTACCTGGAGGGCATGCTGAGCGGCTGCGAGCGGAAGAACAGCTGGCAGGTGGCGGAGTGGGCGGGGGAGGCCTCGCCCTATGGGATGCAGTATCTGCTGGACCGGGCGCACTGGGATGCCGATGCGGTGCAGGAGCGACTGAGCCAGTATGTCAAGCAAGAGCTGGGTAGTCAGGATGCGGTGCTGGTGCTGGACGAAACGGGGTTTTTGAAGAAGGGCGCCCATTCGGCCGGGGTGTAACGGCAGTATAGCGGCACAGCAGGACGGATCGAGAACAGCCAGGTCGGGGTCTTTCTCTGTTATGCCAGCCGGCGGGGCTACGTGCTTCTGGATCGTGCCCTGTATCTGCCGCAGAGTTGGAGCCAAGACCGGGAGCGCTGCCGGGCGGCGGGGATTCCCGACACGGCGCCGTTTCAGACCAAGCCGATGCTGGGCCGGCAGATGCTGGAGCGGGCTTTGGGGGCCGGGATGCCGTGCGGCTGGGTGACGGGCGATGAGGTCTACGGCCGGGACAGCACGCTGCGCCGCTGGCTGGAAGCACGGCATCAGCCCTATGTGCTGGCGGTCGGATCGGATCAGCGGTTGTGGGGAGAAGATCTGCGTCAGCACCGCGTGGAAGAACTTGCCGGCCGACTTCCGAGACGGGCGTGGAAGCGTCTTTCCGCAGGCCAGGGCAGCAAGGGAGAGCGGATCTACGACTGGGCGCGGCTGCCCTGGGCCGAACACGACGGCTGGGAACATGCCCTGCTGGTGCGGCGCAGCCTGGAGGCCAAGCCGGAGTACGCTTTTTACTTCACCTATGCCCGGAAGCAGAAGAGCAGGTTGAAAACTCTGGTATCTGTCGCTGGCCGGCGCTGGGCGGTGGAGAGCGTTTTCCAGATGGCCAAGGGCGAATGTGGCCTGGACCACTACGAGGTCCGCCATTGGCGGGGCTGGTACCGTCATATCACCCTGTCGATGCTGGCTTTGGCGGCGCTGACCGTACTGCGAGCGAGGAAGAAAAAAACTTCGTTTCGAAAGGTTCCCCTCAGCGTCCCGGAAATCCGGCCTTTGCTGACTTTCGTGCTGCGCGGGGGCTGGAACGGCCTGGAACATCTCCTGCACTGGCCTGACTGGCGAAGACGACATCAATTCCTCGCTCAGTTCTTCCACTACCGGAAACACGAGCTCTCACTTCTCCCCACTTAGCTACAACTGTAGTACTAGAACCCGTCGGCTGGCTAAACGGGCCGATCACCAGAGGAGCACGCAGACCACCGGCAGCGAAGCGCAAACCTGTGCGATCATCGGCTTCCGCTCCGCATCCTTGCGACTCGCGATCCCATCCAAATTGGGTAAAGCTTCCGAATCTTCTGCCCGGCTTATGCCCGGGGAACGAAAGATCCAGACCAGCGCATCGCGCACCCTGAGGAGAGAAAACCATCATGTCCAGTCAAGATGCATCTTCAACCCCGATTCCCTCCCACCCTGCCGAATCCACGCCTGCTTCCCTTCCCCGTCTGGGAATGGCGGCTCCGCCCTTTGAAGCCGTCACCACGCACGGAAAGATTCGCCTGGAAGACTTCCGCGGCTCCTGGCTGGTGCTCTTCTCCCATCCGGCCGACTTTACGCCGGTCTGCACCACCGAGTTCATCGCCTTCGCCGGGATCGCCTCCGAACTGCGCCGGCGCGGCGTCGAACTGCTCGGCCTCAGCATTGACAGCCCTACATCACACATCGCCTGGGCGCTCAATATCAAGGAAAAGTTTGGCATCGAGATTCCTTTTCCCATCATCGCCGACTCGAACAAGGAAGTTGCAACCCTCTACGGCATGTTAAGCCCCGGCGAAAGCAAGACCGAGACCAGCCGGTGTGTCTTCGTCATCGATCCCGATGGCATTGTGCGCGCCATGATCTACTATCCCCTCACCACCGGCCGCAACACGGATGAGATCCTGCGGTTGATCGATGCGCTGCAGACCACCGACAAACACAAGGTCGCCACACCCGCCAACTGGAAGCCCGGCGAAAAGGCGATTGTTCCGCCTCCCACCACGCTGGAAGAGGCAGAGGCAAGATTGCGGTCCGGCCTGGAGTGCACCGACTGGTACTTCTGCAAAAAGGCCCTCTAAAACCAGCTTTTGGCCGCAGCGTTCGTCCTGCCCGTGAAAGGGAAGATGGAAGATGAAGATATGGACTTCGCTGCGGCCCCTTCCCCAGGCATAACGCCGCAGAGCTTTCGTCCGGGTCCGGTACGCCAGTCCCTTGGACTCGAACTGCCACGAACTGCCCAAACGGCTCGAACCGGGCTGAGCCCGGACAGGAACCGCCGGGCTGCGCCAGGTAGTGATCGCGAGCCTTCGGTAAGGATTCAGAAAGGAGCACCACCATGGCCTGCATCGGCTCTCAAGGAGAGTTGACCGAATCCGCGCACAAGATGCTCTCCTCCCTCGCTCGACCCTCCACCGCCGAAGATGTCGCAGAGCGAACCAGCCTGCCGCTGTTTCGAGTGCGCGCCGGCCTGCGCGAGATGATGGAGGCGAAACTCGTGGAGATGGAACAGAGCCTTTATCGGCTCACGGAGAGCGGCCGCTCCGCTGGGCAGAGCTGAACTGGTTACGATCTTCCACCGGAACCAGTATCCGTCCAGCCCCGTTCTGCCCTCCGGGGCGCAGGGTCACTCTGGGAAAGATCTTGTCAGCCCGAGACATGTTACACTCAAGACAGCGCAGAGAAATCTGCGCTTGGCGCCGCGGGCAGACGACTCCCCTGAAGGGGATTCTGGACAATAGTCTGGCCAGAGACCGCGACCGCCGTAGTTCTCCGCCACCGTTTTTTCAAGCGTTGGTTGCTCTGGCTAGCAGGCCGGTCCGTCGGATTACAGGATCTCGCCTCGCCGTGCAGCAGCAGTGCTTTCTGTGCCCCAGGGCAACACAAAGGTTTCTGGCCTACCAGACCGCAAGCAGTGCTGATCGATGAATCCACGTAGCCGTTCGCAAGCAGCCATCGGTGCCCTTGCCTGCAGCTCGCGCCTCTGCATTCCGTCTCCCTTCACCGATCCCAAAGGAACATCTTGTCTACCCTCACTCTTGAGTCCATTCTGAACCCGGAGCCTCTCCAGGTCTCACGTCACATCGCCACCACTCCCCAAGAAGCCGCCACCATCAACTTCACCAGCTTTGAGATCTCTGACTCCCTCAAAGCTCGCCTGACCGCCGCTGGATTCCTCCACCCCACTCCCGTGCAGGCTGGAGCCATTCCGCCCGCACTGGAGGGCGAAGACATCCTGGCCACCGCCTCCACCGGCACCGGCAAGACGCTCAGCTTTCTCGTCCCCATGATCGAGCGCCTGGAGGAGATCTCCATCCCCAGCACTCGCGGCAAAAAGTGCCCGGTGCTGGCGCTCATCCTTCTTCCCACCCGGGAGCTCGCCATGCAGGTGCTGGATCAGTTTTACAGGATCTGTCCCTCGCACAAGTCGGACGCTGTGCTGGTCTGCGGCGGGCTGTCAGAGAACACCCAGCTCGAACAGATCGGCCGCGGCCCGCGTCTGCTGGTAGCCACCCCTGGGCGGCTGGAAGACTATCTTCGCCGCAAGGCCGTCAGCCTGCGGGATGTGGACATGCTGGTGCTCGATGAGGTCGATCGCATGCTGGATATGGGCTTCCTTCCCTCCATCCGGCGCATCGTCAGCGCCCTGCCGCGCGACCGCCAGACCATGTGTTACTCGGCGACCCTGGACGCCAACATCCGCGAGATCGTCAAGGACTACGTGCAGAGTCCTGTGCGGGTCGAGATCGGCTCTACCTCCCGGCCTTCTGACCAGGTTGAGCTTCGCGTGTTCACCGTCATGCAGGACCAGAAGCTGGCCCAGCTCGACAAGATGCTCCATGAAGAGGAAGGCGCCTATCTGGTCTTCTCGCGCACCAAGCACGGCGCCGATCGCATCGGGCGCAAGCTGGAGAAGCTCGGCCACCAGGTGGAGATCATCCACGGCGATCGCTCCCAGTCGCAGCGCACGGCTGCCCTGCGGAACTTCGCCACAGGGCACAGCCGCATTCTGGTCGCCACGGACGTCGCGGCGCGTGGCATTGACATCTCCCACATCGCCCATGTGGTCAACTACGACCTGCCCAACGGCAGCGATGACTTCGTGCACCGCATCGGCCGCACCGGCCGCGCCGGCGCCCGGGGCGTCGCCACCACCTTTGTGACGCCACTGGAGAAGAGCGACGCTCTGAAGCTGGAGCGGGAGCTGAAGATCAAGTTTGCCTGGTCGGAGGCGGACAAGAACCTGGCCAAGGAAGAGCGCAACAAGCCCATTGATGTGAGCCAGGCCGCCCACGGTCTCAATGAACTCCTGCAGATGGAGACCCGCAGTTGGAGGAATTCCGGCGACGGCGCTCCAGAAACCGCTTCCCACAAGACCAGACGCTCCGGTGGCGATCTCGAGCGCAACGGCGTGCGCGGCAGCGGATCCAGCAAGAAGCCGCAAGGCGTCCGCTCCAGCCCTTTACAGCCTCGCCAGGGCAGCTCCGGACGCTCCTCCCGGCGGCGCCGCTCCAGCCAGCGGTAATGCTTCGCAACGGGCTCGCAGATGCTTGGCCTCCCCATCCTCTGCGATCACTCGTTGCGAGCTGTGCTACGCTTTGCCCATCATGAATTTCCGCCGTTTGCTTGTCCTTTCCCTTCTCGCCACTCTGCCGATGCTTCCTTCCCTGCATGCTCAGCGCGTCTCGGTCGACGGTGGCGATCAGACGTTTTCCTACCTCAGCAACCAGTACTTTCAGGACATCTACTTCAAGTTCGCACCGACCGCCGGCACCAGCGCGGGGCTGCACCAGTACGACTCCCAACTGGAGGACTACTCCGCTGCTGGAGTCGAACAGCAGGTGGCGGCGCTGCAGGCGTTTGAAAAGAAGCTGGAGGCGCTGGATCCGAACTCTCTGGACGCGGAACCGGCTGCGGACTATCAGATTCTGCTCAACAACATCCGCGGACAACTGCTGAGCCTCCAGGTGGTGCGCGGCTGGGAGAAGAATCCGGATCAGTACTCCAGCGGCGTCACCAACTCCATCTTCGTCATCATGGAGCGCCCCTATGCCCCGCTGGATGTGCGTCTGCGAGCGGTGGTCGCACGCGAGCGGCAGATTCCCCAGGCGCTGGCCTACGCCCGGCAGAACCTGAAGGATCCGCCCCAGATCTACACCCAGATCGCCATCGAACAGATCGATGGTGATATCAGCTTCTTTCAGCATGACGTTCCCACCGCCTTCGCGGCGGCGAACAATCCGGCCAATAAAGACGGGTATGCAGCGTTCGTCAGCAGCAACGCGGCCGTCATCGAGGCCCTGCAGAGCTACGCCCAGTGGATGAAGACGGACCTGCTGCCCCGCTCCCATGGCGACTTCCGCTGGGGCGCGGACACCTTCTCCAAGGCGCTGGAGTACAACGAGATGGTGGACATCCCGCTGCCGCGTCTGCTGCAGATCGCCTATGCGGACTTGCACAAGAACCAGGCCGAGTTTGCGCGAATTGCCAAGGAGATTGATCCCACCAAGACGCCGCAGCAGGAACTCGCCGAGCTGGCGACGATGCATCCGGCTCCGGACAAGCTGTTGCAGGCCTTCCACGACCGCTTCGACTCGGAGATTGCCTTCATCCGTTCCCACCACATCATTACCCTGCCCAGCGATGTCCAGCCGGTGCTGGAGGAGACTCCACCCTTCATGCGGGCAACCACGCAGGCATCCATGGATCCTCCCGGCCCCTTTGAGGTGAACTCCAACAAGGCGTACTTCAACGTCACGCTGCCGGAGCCCAATTGGAGCCCGCAGCAGACCGCCGAGTATATGGCTGCCTTCAACATCGGCACCATTGTCTCCACCAGCGTGCATGAGGCCTACCCCGGCCACTATGTGCAGTTCCTCTGGCAGTCGCAGTTTCCCTCCACCATCCGCAAGATCCTGGGAGCCAATACCAACATCGAAGGCTGGGCGCATTACTGCGAACAGATGATGCTCGATCAGGGCTACGGCCAGCCAGGCACAGGCGCAGCCGACGAGCGCCAGGCGAAACTGATCCGGTTGGGCCAGTTGCAGGATGCTCTCCTGCGCGATGCCCGCTTCGTCGTCGCCATCCGTATGCACACCGGCGTGGGCGGATGGCTCACCATTCCCGAGGCCGAGCAGTTCTTCGTCCAGCAGGGATATCAGTCGCAGCCCATTGCGGAGGTAGAGACCAAGCGGGGCTCCTCCGATGCTCTCTATCTCTACTACACCCTGGGCAAGCTGGAGATCATGAAGCTGCGCGCCGATGTGCAGAAGAAGGAGGGCGCGGCGTTCAATCTGCAAAAGTTCCACGACGACTTCATGCATCAGGGCTTTGCGCCCATCAAGATCATCCGCCAGGCCATGCTGCACAACGACAGCCCTGTCTTGTGACCTGGACGGCTCGGAAGCCTCCCTGCTGTTAAAACCCCGCTCCGCCTCAGGAACCCGGGCGCAAAGCTGCTCTCGGGCTCCGGCCCCGGGTCTTGTCTGTGCGTACATAAGGACAGCACAGGAAGCAACGCCTGCCTCGGAGATCCCAACTACAACGGCTTCTCAGCCTCAGGCTTCTTGCCTCCAGCCTGAGTAAGAAGAACAACCTCAAGAAGCCAACTCAACTCCTTGCGGTCGAAACGGCTCTTCTGCATCGCGGCGAGATTGGCGCGCAGGTGCTCCAGATGCAGCATAGAGGCCACGACCATCGGAATCCCCATGCCGCCGGTCACAAGGTTCAGCACCACGTCAGCCAGCACGGCATCATCGGCTGGCCGCAGCTTCTCCCGCAGCTCTGCGGGAGTCGTCGGCGCGGCAGCGAGCAAGCTGAGAAGCCTCTTGCCCCTGGCAACTCCCGCAGGACCGCCGAAGGGGTGGTTCGCAACCGCGATGAAGTCAGTTCTTTCCCTGACAGCCAGCCGCTTCGCCAGATCCAGATTGAAGAGGTTGCAGGGAAACTGAAGATAGCGGAGGACCGAGGGTCTGGCCGCCAGCGTGGCCTCCAGTACTTGGGGCGCAGCCGCAACTCCCACCCAGCGCACCTTGCCGGCAGCCACCAGATCTTCCAGAGCCGCGAAGAGTTCGTCGCTTGTCAGCACGCTCGGGGACGGCTCATGCAAGCTGAGAACATCGACATAATCGGTCTTGAGCGCGCGCAGACTCGCCTCCAGGCTGGCATGCAGATCCGCAACGCTGAAGTGGCCTGCGGAGCGCTGCGCAGCCAGCGACCCTTGCAACCACCGCCGTGCTCCCGGAGCCACGTGCAGCAGGCCGCGCACCAGCGGCTTCAGCCTCCGAGCCGCAGAGAGCGGACCAACGGAAGCGGGCAGGATGCCGAATTTGGTGGAGATGACAACCCCGGAGCGGCGGCCTCGCAGGAACTCCCCCAGCAGGGCCTCCGCTTCGCCATAGCCATAAGAGCGAGCGCTGTCAAAGAACCGGATCCCCGCCTCATAGGCAGCGCCCAGCGCCGCCAGCGACGCCTTGCGCCCCACCCGCCCCATTAAAGCGCCGCAGCCAAAGCCCAGCTCGGCCGGGCTAGCGTCCAGCTTCGCCTTCCCCGCGGAGAACCTTTGCCCCTCCGCGTCACCTCCAGAGGCGCTTCTCCATCCGTCTCTATCCACCGGACTATCCCTCTCCCCATTTGAAATCGCCTTCATGAGCTTTTCTCTTGCAGGAAGGGCTGCAAACTGACAGAATCGTCTGGCCATCTCAAGGGGGGATATCCAGCAGTCCTCCGGTTCTTCTAGTCTGTATTCGTGAGACAGTCGCCTGCGCGCGGTTCAGGACGACCCTCTCGACCGCACGGCAACGAAGAGATACAACACATTCAGAGAGACCTCTATCTTTCATGACCCAGCAGACGATTCGCAAAGCAGTGATCCCAGCGGCGGGATTCGGGACCAGGTTCCTTCCTGCCTCCAAGGCTACCCCCAAGGAGATGTTGCCGCTGGTTGACAAGCCGCTCATCCAGTATGGAGTGGAAGAAGCCGTTGCCGCCGGCTGTACGGATATCATCATTGTGACCGGGCGTGGCAAAACCACCATGGAGGACCACTTCGATCGTTCTCCGGAGCTGGAAGCGGCGTTGGAAGCCCGCGGCAAGACTCATCTGTTGGAACTTGTGCGCTCCATTGCAACGTTGGCCAACATCAGCTACGTTCGCCAGCCCGAGGCCCTTGGACTGGGCCACGCCGTCTTGATGGCCAAGCAATTGGTGGGCAACGAGCCCTTCGCGGTCCTGCTGCCCGACGATATCGTACACGCTCAGCCAGGCTGTCTGGCGCAGATGGTCGGGGCCTTTGCAGAGACGCAGGCGACGATTCTGGGCACCGAGGTGGTGGAGGGTGAAGCCATCTCTCTCTACGGCTGTCTGGACTGCACGCCGCATCCTGCCAACACGCGCCTGTTGGCTGTCCATAACCTGGTGGAAAAACCCAGCCCGGAGCAGGCCCCCAGCCAGAATGCGATCATCGGACGCTACATTCTTACCCCCCGGATCTTTGCGATGATCGAGCAGCTTACTCCCGGCGCAGGAGGAGAGTTACAGCTCACCGACGCCATCCGGGCGCTGCTGAAGCATGAGAAGGTCTTTGGCTTCCAATATACGGGTCAGCGCTACGACGCCGGCGACAAGCTGGGTTTCCTCCAGGCCACCGTCGACTTCGCGCTTCAGCATGATGAGGTTGGCCCCGCCTTTCGCAAGTGGCTTCAGACGCAGCAGTTCTGACCCTGCGTAGACCGCGAGCGAAACAGCCTTCAGGGACAAAACTGAAGACGCTGGGCAGGATCTTAAACGAAGTTGAAATCACGCGCGGCGCGGCCGAGCCATCGCTGCAAAAGGGGAACCCATCAAATCCATAGCTGCTGTCCTGACCGCATTCTGCCTGCTCGCCGTCGCCTCCGCTTCCGCGGCGCCCGGCGACGCACTCTACGCCCATCCCGGCCGGCAGATTAACGCCGGTAGCGTACGCCTCAACTTCTACTGCATGGGAACGGGTTCACCCACGGTCATCTTCGACGCAGGCTGGGAGGATTGGTCGCCGGCCTGGTCGCTGATTCAGCCTACCATCGCGCGCTACACAAGGGCCTGCACCTATGATCGCGCCGGCAGCGGCTTCAGCAGCGCCGGACCCATGCCGCGTACCGGCGTGGAGATCGCCCGTGAACTTCATGCCGCTTTGCACCGGGGGCGTATTTCCGGTCCGTACCTGCTGGTCGGACACTCCTTCGGCAGCTACACCACCCGAACCTTTGCGGATCTGTACATGCCCGAGGTGTACGGCCTCGTGTTGGTCGACGGTGAATCCGGCGACCTCGCCGGCCAGGGCTCGAGCGCTGCCGACCAGGCGGAGACCCGTGCGATGCTGGCCAACCTGGCCGCTTGTCGGGACGCCATAGCAAACCATCAGCCACTACCCACGTTGCCGGCGCATGGCCCTTCCGCAGATTCCGCTCCACCGATCCCCTGCTCGCACCAGTTCTTCCGCGGCCTGCCCATGCCTGAATGGTCGCCGGAATTGAATGCGGCCGTGCTGCGCATCGCCAACTCCCGAGTCGCGCTGTACAACGCCGTAATCTCTGAGATGCAGGAGATGCCGGTCGACGAGCAATTCCTCAAAGCTCACCGGCGCTCCTTCGGCCATCGGCCCATCCGGGTGCTCACCGCGCAAAATCATGCCTACGATACGGCAAACACGCCGCCGGACGTTCACGCAAGGCACCTTGCCTATGAGAGCCACTGGGCTGCCGTGCAGCGCCAGTACCTTTCGCTCTCCACCAACTCCAAACAGATTCTGGCCACGCAAAGCGGCCATTACATCCAGTTCGATCAGCCATCGCTGGTGATCGATGCCATTCGCAGCGAACTCCATCGCTGAGCACCGCGCCGCCAGCGAACCCCAGCGTCGAACCCGGCATAAAGATGCAACGCGGCCGCACCACAGCCGCAGCGGCCCTAGCGCAGTCGTTACCTTGATTGCTCCGCTGCGGCCAGCATAGAATCAGGACGTCGTTCCGCACAGAGCGAACCAAGCCCTACGCCATGCAGACCCATCTGGAGATCATCATCGACGACGGCAACCTCTGCGGTGAAGGACCATTCTGGGATGACCGCAGCCAGGCTCTTTACTGGACCGACATCACGGGCCATCGCTTCTTCCGCTATGACTGGCGACGGCAGCGCCGAGATGTCTTGAGCGACAGCTTCGAGGTGGCAGGCTTCTGCCCGCAGGAAAAGGGCGGATTTCTGGTGACCAACCACCATGGCATCTGGCTATGGGAACCAGGCGCAAACCCTCTTGTGCTCGCCACGCAGGCCGAAGGCCAGGAGTGCGTGATGAATGACTGCGCCGCTGATCCCCTGGGACGCGTCTACTCCGGCTCCTGGCATCTGGACGAACAGGGAAGCTCCGCGCCGAGTTTTCTCTTCCGCATCGATGCCGATGTTTCAGTCCATAGCGCCGATGAGGGAATCTGCTTCTCCAACGGGTTGGCGTTTTCTCCGGACGAGAGCACGCTCTCTACTTTTGCCGATACCGTGGCGCGTTGCATCTACGCCTATGACTGGCGCCGCGTGCTCACGCGCATCGACCGATCAGAGGGAGTGCCGGACGGGCTGGCAGTGGACGAAGACGGCTTCGTCTGGTGTGCGCACTGGTTCGGAGGATGCCTCACCCGCTACGATCCCGACGGCAAACGGGAACGGCGCATCGAACTGCCGGCAGCTCAGACCTCATCGCTGTGCTTTGGCGGGCCGGATCTCGATGAGATCTACGTCACCTCGGCGGCGCGCAGCAATTCTCTCATGCTGGCGCCGGAGGGCTATGACCCCACCCAGCGGCTGATCGGAGGGGCGTTGTATCGGCTGCGCACCGGCATCCGCGGTCTGCGGAAGTACCGGTCGAACCTGTCGCGAGCGGCATTGGAGCAGGTTGCGACGCCAAATTCCTCCCACCCGAAGGAACCATGAAACAAACCTGGCGTTGGTTCGGCCCCGAAGATCCCGTACCGCTGCACTATGCCTCGCAGGCAGGCGCAACCGGGATCGTCACCGCTTTGCACCATCTCTATCGCGGCGAAGCCTGGCCACTAGACGAGGTGCTGAAGCGGCGCGATGAGATCATCGCGGCCGGCTTGGATTGGTCGGTGGTGGAGAGCATCCCCATGCACACCTCCATCAAACTGCGCACCGGCCCCTTCCGGCGTTACATCGATGCCTGGATCGACTCCCTGGCCGCTATCGCAAAAGTTGGCGTGAAAACTCTGTGCTACAACTTCATGCCGGTGGTGGATTGGGTGCGCACGGACCTTGCCTTCAGGCTGCCTTCCACCGGCTACGCCGTGCGCTTTGATGCGCTGGACTTCGCCGCCTACGATCTCTTCATCCTGCTGAGACCCGGCGCGGAGGAAGGCTACTCCGATGATCGCATCGCCGCCGCCCGTACACGCTTCCAGAAGATGACTCCGGAGTTCATCGAGCGGCTGGAAAGAACCCTTATCGCCGGCATCTCGGCCTCAGAGTTCTCCTATAACCGTGAATCGATGCGCGCCGCCATCGCCCAGTTTGACGGCGTTACGGCCGAAGACCTGCGCGGCAATCTGCTGGCGTTTCTGCGCGAGGTGGGTCCAGTGGCGGAGGAGTTGGGAATCCGCCTGGCGATCCACCCGGACGATCCTCCCTGGCCGCTGTACGGCCTGCCGCGTATCGTTTCGACGGCCGGCGATCTGCGCTCGATCCTTGACGGATACAACTCTCCCGGAAGCGGCTTGACCTTCTGCACTGGCTCGCTGGGCTCCCGCGCGGACAATGACCTACTGTCCATGGCGCGGGAGTTTGGGCCGCGTATTCACTTTCTGCATCTGCGCCAGGTGCAGCGCCAGGAAGACGGATCCTTTTATGAGTCCGAACACCTGTCGGGCAGCTCCGATATGCTGGGGCTGATCCGCACCATGCTGGAAGAAGAGTGTCGCCGCGCGCGTGCCGGGCAGACAGATTGGGAGATCCCTATGCGTCCCGACCATGGCCACCTTCTGGGCGACGATATCGGGAAGCCGGGGAACGCCGGCTACTCTTTTGTGGGGCGGCTCAAAGGACTCGCTGAGCTGCGCGGGGCCATCTGCGGGTTGCAGTATGCTGTACCGGAGCTGCGGCCCGCCGCAGCGGAGGAGGTCCACCATGGGTGAGTTTGACGGCAAAACAGCACTCGTAACCGGAACCACAGGGATCGGCCGCGCGATTGCCTTGCGCCTGACGGAAGGCGGCGCGCGAACCATGGCCTGCGGCGTCGACGCAGCGGCCAACCAGGAACTCACAGCGGAAGCCCAGCGCCGAGGCCTCACTCTCCGCGCCGTGGCTGCGGATGTGTCCGATCCAGAGTCGGTGCAGAGCTTTGTCGATCAAGCGAAGTGCGAACTCGGCGGCATCGACCTGCTCGTCAATGCCGCCGGCATTCACCCCTTCGGTTCCGTGTTGGACACCGATCCGACGACCTGGAACCGCTGTATGAACGTGAATCTGGGCGGCATGTATTTGATGGCGCGCAGCGTGATTCCTGAGATGAAAAAGCAGGGAGGCGGCAGCATCGTCAATCTCGCCTCCGTGCAGGGCTACGCCTGCCAGGTGGGTGTCGCTGCCTACGCCACGTCGAAGGGAGCGATCCTGAGCCTGACCCGCGCCCTCGCGCTGGACCACGCCGGCGACCATATCCGGGTGAATTCCATTAGCCCCGGCTCGGTGAGAAGCCCCATGCTGGCCACCTCTGCCCAGCACTTCTATCCAGGAGCTTCGCTAGAAGAGACTTTCGTCCGTTTCGGCTCCTCGCATCCCCTCGGACGAATTGGAACTCCGGAAGAAGTGGCGGAACTGGCGGCCTTCCTGCTCTCCGACAGAGCCTCCTTCTGCACCGGCAGCGACTTCCGGGTGGATGGAGGGCTGCTGGCTATCATTGGAGTCTAGGTGGCTGACGGTCATAGAAGGGTGACGCCGCCTACAGAAATTCGGTGGCGATGTCTCCTATTTTTGGTTCATGGGCCAGAAGTTTCTTCCTGACACGGTCAACCAGAGGCTGCTGTTTGCTCCCTCGCTGCACGATT
>DAHWOF010000025.1 GCA_027335345.1 Granulicella sp.
CGAGTTTAAACCCCTGCGCCTCTCCGGCAGCCAGCCCTTCACCCAACAGAGGGGCGTCTTCATCATGATTGGCGAACGGACGAATGTGGCTGGCTCGCCGAAGTTCGCTCGCCTGGTCAAAGAGGGCAAGTTCGAAGAGGCCGTGAGCGTCGCACAGCAGCAGGTGGAGAACGGCGCGAACATCCTGGATATCTGCATGGATGAGGGGATGATCGACGGCGTTGCGGCCATGATTCGCTACCTCCATCTTCTGGCCAGTGAGCCGGAGGTCGCCAAGGTGCCCTTCATGATTGATTCCTCCAAGTGGGAGGTCATCGAGGCCGGCCTCAAGTGCATGCAGGGGAAGGGTATTGTCAACTCCATCTCGCTCAAGGAAGGGGAACGGATCTTCCGGCAACACGCCGATACCATCCTGAAGTACGGCGCCGCCGTTGTCGTCATGGCCTTTGACGAGCAGGGCCAAGCAGCCGGCTTTGCGGACAAGATTCGGGTCTGTGAACGCGCCTACAGATTATTGGTGGATCAGATCGGATTCGCGCCGGAAGACGTGGTCTTCGATCCTAATATTCTCACCGTGGCCACGGGCATGGAGGAGCACAACAACTACGCCCTGGACTTCATCAATGCCACGCGCTGGATCAAGGCAAACCTGCCCCATGCCAAGGTAAGCGGCGGCGTCTCCAATATCTCTTTCAGCTTTCGCGGCAACAACAAGGTGCGCGAGGCGATGCATTCGGCCTTCCTCTACCACGCCATTCAAGCCGGCCTGGATATGGGCATTGTCAATGCCGGAATGCTGGAGGTCTACGAAGAGATTGAACCCGACCTGAAAGAGCTGGTGGAGGATGTTCTGCTCAACCGCCGCGCTGACGCGACCGAGCGGCTGGTGGAGTACGGCGACAAGGTGAAGGGCGCCGAGAGCAGCGCCGGCCTGAGCGAGAAGAAGACCGAGCAGTGGCGCAGCGGGAACGTCGAAGAGCGCCTCTCCCACGCTCTGGTGAAGGGAATTGATGCCTACATCGAGCAGGACAGCGAAGAGGCCAGGGTCAAATTAGGTCGCCCGTTGCTCGTCATCGAGGGCCCGCTGATGGCCGGAATGAGTGTGGTGGGGGATCTCTTCGGCGCGGGCAAGATGTTCCTGCCGCAGGTGGTGAAGTCAGCGCGGGTGATGAAGAAGGCGGTCGCTTACCTGACGCCCTACATGGAGGAGGAGAAGCGGGCTCTGGAGGCCTCCGGCCAGACCATCAAAGCCCAGGGTCGGATTCTTCTGGCCACCGTCAAAGGGGACGTCCATGATATCGGCAAGAACATCGTGGGTGTGGTGCTGGCGTGCAACAACTATGAGGTGATCGACCTGGGCGTGATGGTGGCCTGTGAGAAGATTCTGGAGCGCGCGCGCGAGGTGAAGGCGGACATCATCGGCCTCAGCGGGCTCATTACGCCCTCACTGGATGAGATGATTCATGTGGCCCGCGAGATGGAGCGCCAGGGCTTTCAGGTTCCTTTGCTCATCGGAGGCGCCACCACCAGCAGGGCGCATACGGCGATCAAGATTGCACCCCACTACAGCCAGCCCGTGGTGCATGTGCTGGACGCCAGCCGCGCGGTTCCAGTCACCAGTAGCCTGCTGAGCGAGAGTAGCTCAGCATTCATCCAGGAACATCAGGCAGAGTATGAGGCCCTGCGCCGCAGACATGCTGCGCCGCCCCAACCCCTAATCTCCCTTGAAGCCGCACGGGAGCGCCGCACGCCCATTGTCTGGCGTGCGGAGGACCTTCCGGCGCCCGAACAGCTCGGTGTCCAGGTGTTGCGGAACTTCCCTCTGGAGGAGCTGCGCGAGTACATTGACTGGACGCCCTTCTTCCATGCGTGGGGATTGAAGGGGATCTATCCGCGCATCTTGGAAGACCAAAAGCACGGCGAAGATCAAGGGCAGGGCGAGGAGGGGCAGGGAGCCGAGGCGCGCCGGATCTTTGCTGACGCCAACAAGTTGCTCGATCGGATCGTCGCGGAGAGGCTGCTAACGGCCAACGGCGTCTTCGGGTTCTTTCCAGCCAATGCAGCCGGAGACGATGTTGAGATTTACTCCGATGAGGAGCGCCGGCAGGTCAAGGAACGATTCCACTTCCTGCGTCAGCAGGCCCATCGCGAGGGAAATGAGCCCTGCCGCTGCCTGGCCGACTTCATCGCTCCGGCTTCAACCGGTCTGGCTGACCACGTGGGAGCCTTTGCCGTCACCAGTGGGATGGGGCTTAAAGAGCTCTGTGACAGCTTTCGCGCCGTTCATGACGACTACAACGCCATCATGGCCGAGGCCCTAGCCGACCGGCTTGCCGAGGCCTTTGCGGAGTGCCTGCACAAACGCGCTCGCGACCAGTGGGGGTACGGACGTTCCGAGAACCTGTCCCCTACCGAACTGGTCCAGGAGGGATATCGGGGAATTCGTCCCGCGCCGGGCTATCCTGCCTGCCCGGACCACACCGAAAAGGGCAAGATCTGGGACTTGCTCCAGGTGGAGGCGAATGCCGGGATGAAGCTCACCGAATCCTTTGCCATGTGGCCTGGATCGAGCGTCTGCGGACTCTACTTCGCCCATCCGGAGGCGCGCTATTTCAGCCTGGGCAAGATCGATCGCGACCAGGTGACCGACTACGCTGCCCGCAAGCAGTGCAGCGTAGCAGAGATGGAGCGCTGGCTGGAGCCGAATCTGAACTACGATCGGGAGGCAGGAGCAGGGGACGGCAAGGTCTGACTCCGCCGTCGCGGCGCGATCCGCAGTCTGGGCCGGATTTGAGCCGCAGGGCTGACGATGCGTCTCTGAACGGACTAGGACTGCGGAGCCACAGCGGCTACATCACCTGTGGGTGCGGCACCGGGCTTGGCAGGAGCATACTTGCTGGCGCACTTGGCCTGCAATTGCGTCGCATGAAAGGTCCCATCCCGTCCGAACGTTCCCACGGCCAAGGTCTGGGCTCCATCCTTGAACTCGTCAGGAGGAGGCTCAGCGCCGTTGTAGTCCACGCGCAGCGTCTTGCCTTGCTCGGTCAGGATAAAGTTGGCTGCCGGCCCGTTGCGCGTAATGCTGCCTGGTTGAACGTTTCCGGCAACGCGCAGGTTCACCCGGTATGCCTTGTTTCCCATCGCCTGCAGCTCGGCGACGGTTACGTAGTAGCTCTTTGCGTTCCCGGCAGCCGATACCGAGAGCCAGGCAACGGTACCCAGGACGATGGCTCCAGCGACGACGAACTTCAGAATGGAATTGGGTTTCTGCTTTGCCATACCGAGTTCAGTTTACTCCGTGAAGTCGACGGTCAGGGTGTGATTCTGGTCACTGGCTTCGAGCGCGAGCTCCAGCAGGCGAATCGTCCTGAAGGCATCCTCGGCGGAGATCTCCAGAGGAGCCTCGCCGCGAATGGCGTTGCGCACGTTGGCGTAGAAGCGGCGATAGTCGCCAGTTTCGGTGGGAAGCTTCCCGCGCTCCACCAGGACCGGCTCGGTCACGCGCGTGGCCAGCGTCAGCGTCCCCCAAGATGCCTCTTTCTCCGGCAGCCATGGTATCGGAGATCCAAACGGGGTTGGTCTGGATCCTTCAAGTAATGCCGCTTCTTGTGGATCCAGTCCGAACTTCACGTAACTTCCCATGGTTCCATTCACGCGAAAGCGGGGTGCCGGTTCTGGCGCAAGCATGGTGGCATGGCACTCGTAGCGCACGCGGTGACCCTCGGGCAACTCGAACTCCAAGACAATGTCGAACGCATCCTCAATGGCGGTCACATCCCGTTCGTGGCGAACGCTCGCGGAAATCGTTTTGGGGGCGCCAAACAGCGCCAGGGATTGGTCCACGAGATGCGGTCCCAGGTCAAAGAGAATTCCATTGGCGGCGCCTCCCGCTTCCTTCCATGTGTTGGGCCGCTGCAAGGGCCGAAAGCGATCATAGTGCGAATCCACCAGCGTGATTCTTCCCAGGCGGCCTTCCTCCTTCAGCCGTTTGACGGTGAGAAAGTCACCGTCAAAGCGGCGGTTGTGGAAGGGTGCCAGCAGCCTGCCCTGGCGCTGGGCGAGCTCTATTAGCGCCCGGACTTGCGAGGAAGAACCAGCGACCGGTTTGTCGACCACGACATGCTTGCCGCTCTCCAGGGCGCGCTGCGCTATCTCCACATGCGAGTCATTGGGGGTGGCCACCACGATCAGATCGATGGCTGGGTCGGCAAAAGCCTCCCCAGGTGAGCGCAGCAGGCGGATCCCAGGATAATCTTCAGCGGCCGTGTCTCCGTGACGCTGCACGATGGCGGTCAGTTCCAGCCCGGGCACGGTGTTCACAAAAGGGGAGTGAAAGATGCGGCCTGCAAATCCATATCCCACAACGGCGGTGCGAATCGGTGCGGTTTGTCTCATCTGGGTTGACACGGTTCTCTCCTCATCCTTGACCAAGGTACCGCAGTCGCAGGCCAGGCGAACGCAGCTTTTCACCAGAGCGAAGCCGGGCAGGGGCAGCTTTGGCGCTGGGACGCAGCAGATCGCGATCCTCAGGGGTGTTGTGGGGGAGGGGTTGCCGGCGAGGAGGGCTTAACCGGGATATCGCCCATCAGCCGCGCCACATCCGGCTCGATCGCCGACGCCATCAGGCGCTGCCCGACGGTATTGGGGTGCAGCGCGGGACGTGGCGGCGAAAGGGTAGGGTCGTAAAACAAGCTGGTGTCCAACTGTCCATAGGTATAGAAGACCACACTCACGTCGATGTAGGAGACCATGGGATCTTCCCCACCAGCGTAGTGGCTGCCCAGATAATCATTCACATCGAAGTTGACCTCTCGGGACGGCAAGGCTGAGGGCAGCAAACCCATCAGCAGGATTCGAGTCTTAGGCAAGCGGTGTTCCAGATCCTTGATCACCGCGTCGATCCCCTCTTCAGTCTGCTCGGCGGTCTGTCCGAAGAAGGTGTTGTTGGTTCCAATCAGCAGTACGGCCAGTTTGGGGTGAAGGCCGGCCACCTCTCCGTGATCCAGTCGCCAGAGCACGTTGGCCGTTGTATCGCCGCTGAAGCCCAGGTTCAAGGCCTTGCGGGGAGCGTAGTACTGGTTCCAGATGGGTTGAAAGTTCTGGTTGGGTGGGTTGGCCTTGTCGTAGTTGTTGATAATTGAGTCGCCGATGAGGAGTAACTGGGTATCGGGGTGAGCCGCTGCTTCGGCCACGATCTGCTTGTGCCGCACCGCCCACCACCCCTCCGCAAGCCGGTCGGTGGGCACAATTGCAGGGTCTGGGGTTGCAGGGCTTTGGCCCGCGAGACCTTGGGCAGGGGGAGCGACGGCGTCGGGGGAGGCAGCCGCCTGTGCGCCAGAGAGAGCCGGCAAGGCCGCGAGCGCTCCTAGCAGCGCGGCTGTGCGGAGATGCAGGAGAGAGAACCTCATCACTCTAGATGCTACGACAGAGCCTGCGGAGTTTGGTGATCGACCGCGACCTCCGGCCATGGCGGCAGGCCTTTCGATCTGGCCTAAAGCCTTAAGGTGAACGATGATTGGCTTCCATCCCAACCGCGCTCTTTGCGGTTTGGATGGGAAAGTCTGAACTTACTGTTTGGGATGGGATCAACCGTTGATCTGCCGCAGGGCTGGATACACATTGCGATAGCGTTTGTAGGCCTGCGCCATCGTCTCTGCGTGCAGCGGTTGGATGGTCTCCGCCGGCCGAACCGCGGCCTGGCAGGCTTCCTCGACCGACGGCCAGGCTCCCACCCCGGCGCCAGCCAGCAAGGCAGCTCCAAACGCTCCGCCCTCTTCGGCCTCCAGAATCTGCACTGCGTGGCCATAGACATCGGCTTGGATCTGCCGCCACATCGGACTGCGCGCGCCGCCGCCGCCCAGACGGATGTTTTCCACCGGGATTCCAAGCTCGGCAAAGAGCGTGAAACTGTCCTGAAGCGAAAAGGCGACGCCCTCCAGCACCGAGCGTACGTAGTGCGCGGTGGTTGTTGAGGCGGTAATTCCCACAAAGGCTGCGCGCGCGTCAGGATCCAGATGGGGCGTTCGCTCGCCGAACAAATAGGGCGCCCATAACAACCCATCGCTGCCGGGTGGGATCCCAGCCGCCGAAGATGTCATCTCCTCATAGGAGCGGGAAGGAAAGAATGTGTCGCGCAGATAGCGCAGGCTCAATCCAGCTCCGTTGGTCACCCCCATCACATGCCAGACTCCTGGCGCTGCATGACAGAAGGTATGCAGCCGGCCCTTGGGGTCCAGGGTGGGTTTGGCTGTGGCGGCAAAGACGACGCCCGATGTCCCGATGGTTGCGGACACCGACCCTGGAGCCAGAATTCCCATCCCCACGGCTCCGGCTCCCTGATCGCCGGCTCCGGCGGCTACAGGGGTTCCAGCCGGCAGCCCAGTCGCTGCTGCTCCGGCGGGACAGATGCGTGCGCAGATCTCCACCCCCTCGAAGAGCCGCGGTAGCCAGCCAAGCGGGATCCCGGTCCGCTCTGCCATCTCGGTTGACCAGCGTCGGTGAACTACGTCGAGTAGCAGGGTTCCAGAGGCCTCCTGCAGATCCATGGCATACTCGCCGGTTAGCCGCAGACGCACAAAGTCCTTGGGGCAAAGGACGTGGGCGACCCTGGCAAAGATCTCCGGCTCATGTTCGCGCACCCATAGCAGCTTGGTGAGGGTAAAGTTGGGCAGGGCAGGGTTGGCGGTCAGTTCGATCAGGTGTTGGTAGCCAATGGTCTCGGTCAGCCAGTCGCATTGGGGTTGCGTCCGTTGATCGCACCATATCAGGGCGGGGCGCAGCACCTCGCCGCTGGCATCCAGCAGGACGCACCCGTGCATCTGCCCGGTCAAGCCCACTGCCTCCACCGGGCCGGGGGTTCCGGCTGTTTTAGCCACTCGCAGCGCTCCCTTGATGGCCTCCTGCGCCGCTCTCCACCAGTCTTCTGGGCTCTGTTCAGCCCAACCGATCGCCTCTGAGTGGATGGGAGCATGGTCGACGGAGTGCGACGCCAGCACCCTTCCGCCGCGGTCAACCAGGGTGGCGCGTGTGCCGCCAGTACCAACATCGATGCCTAGAAACATGGGACTCCTTTGGGTTTGTTGCTGTTCCGTCGCGCCTCCCCGCAGCGGTGTAGACCCGGTGGCGGGCTCAACGCCCACCGAACGCTGCGGGGGAGGCCCCAGCAAAAGTGTAAAGGGTGAGATGCTCTCTTATAGCGATTTAACATAGATTGTGATTCAGCTCTCCCTCTGCCGGGCAGTGCCGTGGGGAAGCGGGAAGGGGTTGAGGTGGATTTCCTATGAACTTTTGCATACATCCTCCCTGTGCAAGCATCTTTGAGGTATGAGACGCCGGACAGAAGAAGATGATGACCGGCGGGTTCATTTGACGATTTAGCATGGAAGTCATGATTCGATTGCACCGAGACGCGTCACGGGACGCGATGAGGGGAGCTGTTGCTCTGCTGCTGCTGGCGTTGGCCACTTCGATGGCCGTGGCGCAATCCACGGGCGCCACCTCCAATGGAGGCTCTGCGGAGCTGGGCGTTGCTCTGCAGACGCAACAGCAGCTTGCCGTCCCGGGTCCGGCGCTCAACCCCTCCAGCAGCACTTCGCAGAGCGGGATGGACCCCAGCTTCCATGGCAGCCTGGTGCGCGGAAGGGCGAACGGGCAGGTTTTGCCGCTGAGCATCGATCAGGCGATTCACATGGGCCTGCAGAACAATCTGGGCCTCATCCTGCAAGGTTCCAGCCAGCGCCAGGCGCAGGGCGAGCGGCTGGAGAGTCTGCAGTCCCTGCTGCCCACCGTGACTGCCGGCGCCTCGATCACCGTAGAGCAGATTGACCTGGCTGCATATGGCCTCAAGATCCCTGGAATCAACCCAATTATCGGGCCGTTTCAGGTGGAAGACTTTCGGGCGTTTCTCAATCAGAACCTGGTTAACCTGAACTCGCTTCAGACCTACCTGGCTTCGAAGCACAACTTTCAGGCGGCGCAACTGACGGCGCAGGATGCTCGCGATTTGGTGGTGCTTACGGTGGGTAATGCCTATCTGCTCTGTATCGCGGACCAGACCCGGATTCAGGCAGTCGAGGCCGAGTTGGCCAGCTCCAAGCTCTCTTTTGATCAGGCCACCGACGCGCATGAGGCCGGCACCAGCCCCCGCCTGGATGTACTGCGAGCGCAGGTGGACTACCAGAGTGAGCAACAGGCTCTGATCTCTGCCAAAAATGAGTTGGCCGAGGATAAGATTGCCCTGGCGCG
Source organism: Granulicella sp. (assembly GCA_027335345.1). Classification (GTDB taxonomy): domain Bacteria; phylum Acidobacteriota; class Terriglobia; order Terriglobales; family Acidobacteriaceae; genus Granulicella. The sequence continues at coordinate 8,245 of DAHWOF010000025.1, forward strand.
CTCCATCGGTTTGCCGCTGGATCAGAGATTTCGGCTCACCGACGGAGAGCCCTTTCAGGCGCTGGATACTCCCGATCCAGAGGCCGCCTACCAGGCGGCTCTGAAGCAACGCAAGGATCTCGCTGCGTCCGCGGAACAGGTCAAAGCCGCCCAAGCTGAACGAAAGGCTGCGGGCGATGATCAACTTCCCACCGTGAATGTCAGTGGCAACTATGGCGTTCTGGGGCAGACCATGGCTCACTCCCACGGCACTTACACCGCTGTGGGGTCGGTCTCCGCGCCCATATTGCAGATCGCCAGAGTGCATGGAGAGGAAGAGACCGCTGACGCCCAGCTTGACCAGGCCAAGGCCCGGCTTTCGGACCAGGTGCAGCAGGTCAACGCCGATGTTCGTGACGCCATTCTGGATATTCAAACCGCGGCGAAGCTGGTAGAGGCAACCAGAAGCAACGTGGATTTATCGCGCGAAGCCCTTGCGGAGGCCCAGGAACGGTTCAAGGCCGGGGTTGACTCCAGTCTGACTGTCTCCCAGGCGTTGGCGACCGATCGCGAGGCGGAAGACCAATATATCAGCGCGCTCTACCAGCACAACGTCGCCAAGCTCTCCTTGGCCCGGGCGTTGGGAGTTGCGTCGACCAACTACACAAAGTATCTCGGAGGAAAGTAAGCGTGTCCGATCAGAGCGAACGTTCGCAACAGCCGGAGCCGATGGAAGCTCCGCCCAGGAACAACTCGAAGAGGAAGTTTATCGGCGTTCTTGTGATCACGGTGTTGATTCTCGGAGCCGGGCTCTTTTACTGGCGCTCCACCTACACCGAGGACACTGACGATGCTCAGGTGGATGGCAACCGCTACCAGGTGAGCTCGCGTGTGGCCGGCCAGGTGATCCACGTGGATGTGGAAGAGGAGCAGTTTGTCCACAAGGGCGACAGCATCGCCGAGATCGACCCCAAGGACTTCCAGGTGGCTCTGGAACAGGCCCAGGCCGACTTGGCCAACGCCCAGGCAGCCTATCGTCAGGCCGTGGTGGGCGTACCCATTACCCACGTCCAGACCTTTACCACCCTGCGGACTTCCATCTCCGACGTAGCTGGCAGTGAGGCTGCGGTGAAACAGGCGGAGGCTCAGGTGGAGGTGGACAAGGCCAAAGTTGCCGCCGCCAAGGCCCAGGCCATCAAGTCCCAGCTTGACGTGCAGCGCTACACCCCGCTGGTGGCCAAAGATGTGATCTCCAAACAGCAGTATGATGCCGCTGTGGCCCAGGCGGCCGCCGACCAGGGCAACCTGGAGGCTGCCCGGCGTGACGTCAAGGCGCAGGAGCAAGCAGTACGCACCATGGAGGAACGGCTGGCGCAGGCCCGCTCACAGAGGTTCCAGAGCCAGCAGAACGGCCCCAAACAGGTTGCGGCGCAGCAGGCGGCTGCGGCAGCCGCCTTGGCGGCCATCAAGGTGGCTCAGGCCAGGGTAGATCAGGCGGAGCTGAACCTGAGCTATACCCGGATCGTCTCTCCCATCACCGGCATTGTCAGCAACAAGAGCGTGGCCGTTGGAGAAAACCTCAGCGTCGGACAGGCTCTGATGACTGTGGTGCCTTTGACCGATCTTTGGGTGACGGCCAACTTCAAGGAGACTCAACTGACCCATATGCACCCTGGCCAGAGGGTGAATATCTCGGTGGATGCGCTGGGCGGTCGAAAGTTCACCGGCGTGGTGACGCAGATTGGCGGGGCGACGGGAAGCTCGTTGAGCCTCTTTCCGCCGGAGAACGCCACCGGCAACTACGTGAAGGTGGTGCAGCGGATTCCGGTTCGCATCAACTTTACGAATCTCGATCAGGAGAACAAGGACTACGCTCTGCGGATCGGGATGTCGGTGGAACCAACCGTGCGCATCAAGGATTAGCGTGATCTCCCTGCCGATGAGAGATCTGCGCCGCTTGGGTAGGGGAAGTCGCGCAACAGGCAGGGCGACGCCGCGGCCCTGGAGGTTCTGGCCGCCGGGTGAGGTCTCCTGCCGGGCGCTGGTTTGGGTTTGGCTAGGACCTTGCTGGGAGAGGCTCAGGAAGTACCCGGCAGACTCATCGGACAACTGACCCTCGAAGCCAAGGTGCGGATCTGTGATCAGATTCCTGTTCCGGGCGCGTGCTTTGGAGGGCTCAGAAGATCTGCGTTCCGGCTTCGGCTGGAACCGTTTTGGCTCACTTCAATTTTTCCGCACCGCGCGCGTCCAACCATCATCTACTGTTTTAGATAACAGTCCTCTGTTCCTGGATTTGGAGCGAGCGGAAAGGATGAGGTGGATGCCTTCGGTTCTAAGCATGCTTGTGCATCATACCTATGCTCTCCTCTTTGCCTGGGTGCTGGTGGAGCAGGGCGGTGTGCCGATTCCCACGGTTCCACTGTTTATCGCAGCCGGCGCCATGAGCGCAGCACACCAGCTCCATATCGCCTATGCGCTCCCGGTGATCCTGGCTGCCTGTATGCTGGGGGACTCGGCTTGGTACTTCCTGGGTAAGCGCTACGGCGCACGCGTTCTCAATGCCCTCTGTCATCTCTCGCTGGAGGCCGCCACCTGCGTCGAGCGTACTCACGGGACGGTGAGCCGGCGCGGGGCCCTTACCCTGCTCTTTGCGAAGTTCGTTCCGGGTCTGAACACGGTAGCCGCTCCGATCGCCGGCCAGGTTCGCATTCCTTTCTTCACCTTTGCGGTCTATGACCTGATCGGCTCGCTCGCCTGGGGTGGCGCATGGCTCTTCGCAGGACGATTCTTCGGAGATATCGCCAGAAAGAGCAGCGAGTTCTTCGCAGCGCTCGGCCACTTCGGCGTCGGGCTGGTCCTCTTGGCGGTCTTCAGTCTGGTGATCTATCGAGTGCTCAAACGCCGCCAGTTTCTGGACGAGCTGGAGGGGCTGCGTCTGGAGCCGAGACAACTGATGGAGATGATTGCAGAGGCTGAGCGCGATGGTCTTGATCGCCCCTTCATCGTTGATCTCCGCCATCCGCTGGATGTCCTTACCGACCCTCTGATCCTTCCCGGCGCCCTGCGCATCGGCCCGGATGAGCTCAAGCAACGCCGCGAGATCATTCCCAATGACCGCGACATCGTCCTCTACTGTACGTGCCCCAGCGAAGAGACCAGCGCGAAGGTAGCCCTGGAGTTGCATCGCCTGGGCGTTCACCGCGTGCGTCCTCTCCGTGGCGGCTTGCAAGGCTGGAAGGATGCGGGCTATCCGGTAGACAAGATCGCCTTTTTGTAGAGAGGCATGGCTGCAGATGGATATTTTGGCCAGGATGCGCCGGCTCGCCTTTGTGGCAATCCCTTCCCAGGAAAATGTCCCAGACAGTGGGATTGGCTATCCGTTCGACCGCTCCGCTTCGGATCCGAAAGTGGGTTTGACTCGCCATTGATCTGGCCGCTCCATGGATGACGAGGCGATTCACGTTCGCTTGACAGGAACGTGGGACAATCGAGAGATGATCTCTTCCTCTGAACTGAAGGCCCTTCCAGTCTTTGCGTCTCTTGACGAGTTGGGTTGCCGGCGCTTGGCGGAACGGGCCGCCGATATTCGTCTGCACCCCGGGGAGTGGCTCCTTCGAGAAGGAGAGATGGCCGGCTTTTACGTCCTGCTCGAGGGTAACCTTCAACTGGTGAAGGAGGTCCTGGGCCAGCCTATGGAACTGCGCAGCTACAAAGCGGGCGAGTTCTTTGGCGAGGTTCCGATTTTGCTGGGTGGGGCAGCGTTGGTCTCTATTAGGGCCATCTCCAAAGCCAGGGTTGCGCGGTTTGATCCGCAGGTGTTGTTTGACTTGATTCAGGGTTCGGCGGCCTCCAGCGCGGTGATCCTGCAGACGATGACGGATCGCCTGATCTCCGTACAACAGTTCGCCAAGAGTCTGCCGGGCTCGCGGGTGCTCGTGGTGGGCACAAAATATGACAGCGACTGCCAGGAGATCCGGAACTTCCTCTCCTCGAATCGAATCCCCTACGAGTGGGTGGATGCGGAGCGCGAGCCGGACCGGCTTCCTGCTTGCATGACGGGAGGATACCGGGGGCCGGAGGTGATTGTGGACCGAGCCTTCTGTGTGGAGCAGCCCACGATGCGGAGCGTGGCCGAGGCGCTGGGAATACGCACTCAGCCGCGCCAAGATGAGTACGATGTGGTGATTGCGGGGGCGGGCCCGGCGGGGCTGGCTGCCGGCGTCTACGGCGCCTCGGAGGGCCTGCGAGTGCTGCTGGTGGAACGATTCTCGGCTGGTGGACAGGCGGGCGCTTCATCGCGAATTGAGAACTACCTGGGGTTCCCGAATGGAATCTCGGGAGAAGAGCTGAGCGACCGGGCGCAGAAGCAGGCCGTTCGATTCGGCGCGGAGATTGTGATGACCCGCTGCGTGGAGCATCTGGAGCCACTCTCCGACGGGCGATATTGCGTGGAGTTGGATGGAGGTCAGAGGGTCTCTGCTTGCGTAGTGCTTCTGGCGACAGGTGTGGAATGGAGAGTTTTGCAGGCCGATGATGTGAACCGGTTCCAGGGGCGGGGTGTATTCTATGGCGCCGCTCGTCATGAGGCGATCAATGTGGTCGGGAAGAGAGTGTTTGTTGTCGGCGGCGGGAACTCCGCTGGTCAGGCAGCGATGTTCTTTTCCAACTATGCCGCGAAGGTGACGGTGTTGGTCCGCGGCAAGGGGTTGGAGTTGACCATGTCGCAGTACCTGATTGAGCAGTTGGGGGCCAAGAAGAACGTAAGCGTGGAGGCGTATACCGAGGTGATTCGGGCCGAAGGTGAAGATTTTCTGGAGCGGATTGTGACTCGTGCGCAGGGGCCGGAAGGTGCGGAGATGATCCAGACCCGGGATGCCGATGCGCTCTTCGTGATGATCGGCGCAAACGCCAGTACGGCATGGCTTCCCTCGAGCCTGGAGAGGGATGCGGGCGGTTATATCTGTACGGGGCGCGATCTGACCATGTGGCCGCTCCGGGAGCGCGAACCGTTCCCGCTGGAGACCAGCTTGCCGGGTGTCTTCTGCGCCGGCGATGTTCGTCACAACTCCATCAAGCGCGTCTCCAGCGGCGTGGGTGAGGGCAGCATGGCGATCGCCTTCATCCATCAGTACCTCGCGCTGCGGAACTTTTAGACCGCCCCGAAGAGCTTCTTGCAGAGCGCTGCAGCAGCCGGCCTGGCGTAGAAGACTTTTGTAGCGGCGGCAGAGACGCGCCATGGATTGGGCAGCTTGCCGGCTGAAATTTTATCTCTCAAAGGTACCAGGGAATGTTGATGATCGAGATGCGTTGGTTGCCGCGCATGATCAGCAGAAGCTTGAGCAGTTGAGCGCGCTGATTATGTAAAGGGGCCTGCCACCACCGCTTGACGATCAACTGAGGAACCAGGACGGCGATCTGCCGATCAGGGAACTGGCTTTCGAGCTGAAGAATGTAATCCACCAGGGGCGCCAGGACGAACCGGTAGGGGGAGGGTAGGCATACCAGCTTGGGAACTGCGAGGCCGGCTTCCGCGATGGGGCCGGCGACATCGCGCTGCCAGACTTGTTCGAGGTCGTTGTGCTCTTCCTCGGTATCGATGTGTACGGCTTCAATCTCATCGCTGAGCTTCAGGGCGAAGCGCAAGCCCTTCTCCGTGATTCTAGACCAGCGGTCTACGGGAACGACGATCAGAGGACGGTTCAGGTTCTCAAGCAGGATGGGCCGATTGATTTGAATCTCGCGGGAAACAGCCTCATAGTGCCGCCGGACGGCGATCATCAGGAAGATGAGTAAAGGAACCAATAGGGTTGTGATCCACGCGCCATCGACAAACTTGGCGATCAAGACGACGATGAGCGTGACGCCGGTGGCCAGGGCGCCGATGCCGTTAATCAGAATGCGGTGAATGGAGCGCGGCCCCGGTTTGCGCAGCCAATGCATCACCATGCCGGCCTGCGAGAGCGTGAAGGCCAGGAAGGCCCCGATGGCGAAGAGCGGAATCAAACGGTCGGTGATGCCACTAAAGGCGATGAGAAGGATCGCCGAAAAGCCGACCAAAGCATAGATGCCATAGGAGTACAGCAAGCGCCGGCCACGGACCAAAAAGACGTGAGGAAGGTAGTTGCTCTGGGCGATCGCACGAGTAAGACGAGGAAAGTCAGCAAAAGAGGTGTTCGCCGAAAGGGCTAGAACCAGAAGGATGGAGCCCATTCCGACGTAGTAGAACCAGCCCCGGCCGAGAACCGCGCCGATGAGCTGAGAGAGGATACTCTGGTAGCCGGCCCCTGCAGGGTCAGTGGCGCCGATGTTGTAGGCCCTGCAAAGCACGGCGATGCCGCCCAGGAAGATCGCCAGCAGAGCGATGATGATGGTGAGGGTGCGCTTGGCGTTTGGTTGGGTGGGTTCACGGAAGGCGCCCACTCCGTTGGAGACGGCCTCGACGCCGGTCATGGCGGTGCAGCCGCTGGCGAACACCTTCAGGAGCAGCCATGGAGTCAGCATCATGGCTGCCTTCGGAAGGATCGGAGGAGCGATGATCGGCGTTGGGTGCCCGTGGGCCAAAACCGTGCGCACCCCGCCCACCAGGATGACTACCAGCAGGGTTCCGATGAAGAGGTAGGTGGGAATCAGGAATGCGTTGCCCGTGTCACGGACGCCGCGCGTATTGATGACGGTAAGCAGAAACAGGATGAGCAGACAGAGCGCCAGGGTATGCGGTTGCAGAGAAGGAAAGGCAGAGACCAGAGCCCCGACGCCGGCGGAGATGCCAACGGCAACGTTCAGGATGTAGTCGATCATCAGCGCTGCTGCCGCCAGCAGCCCGGCCGTTGCACCCAGGTTCTCTGAGGCCACCGTGTAGCTGCCGCCGCCGTGAGGGTACACATCAATCGTCTGGCGGTAAGAGAAGTAAAGGATGGTCAGCAGAAGGATAATGGCCAGGCTGATGGGGATGATATACGCCAGCCCCGCTAGCCCTAAAGGAATCAACAAGGTAAGGGCGGCCTCTGGGCCGTAAGCCGCAGAGCTGAGAGCGTCCAGCCCAAAGACCGGAATCCCGGCGATCGGACCAATGTGTTCTGCGCGCTCCTCCGATGTGGCGAGCGGTTTACCAACCAGAAAATCAAAGAGAGACATGCACGGTCCGTGGAGTGGGGTACGAGCGAGCTAATCTCAGGGTACGACGGATGCGCACTCAGTGCCGGGACATTTTTTGATCTGCACCTGAAGTCTCGTGTGGAGCGGCATACACAGAACCGAAGATGGATGGCGCGCGAGGCTAATGAAGGGCGTACTTGCGGCAAAGATATTTGATCCGCTGTCCGTCGATGTGCAGCAGCCGCGCCGCGGCTGCCTTGTTGCCCTGGGTGCGGCGAAGCGCGGCGGTGGGCAGGGCGATCTCCATCTGCTGCACGGCCGCATCGAAGTCAGTTCCGGAGTCGGGCAGCAGGACCGCTTCGTTGGCGGCAAGATGATTCACCAGAAGCTGCGAGGGGAGGTGAGTGGACTGGATCTCATCGCCTCCAACGGTGATGACCAGCCGCTGAAGCAGATTTTCCAGCTCCCGGACGTTGCCCGGCCAGCTATGCTGCTCCAGGGCGGAAAGAGCCAGGTCGTCGAAGTGCTTCGGTGGGATGTTGTTGGCGATGCAGTGGGTGTGGAGAAGAAGTGGGAACAGAGCAGGGGAATGTCGCCGTGACGTTCGCGCAGCGGGGGAAGTTGAATCGGAACAACGTGGATGCGGTAGTAGAGATCCTCGCGGAAGCGGCCGGTGTGAACCATCTCTTCCAAGTTTTCATGGGTGGCGCAGATCAGCCGAAAGTCGATCTTGCGCTGGGTGCGGCCGCCCAGGCGTTGCACCATATGATCTTCCAGCACCCGCAACAACTTGGTCTGGAGCGGAAGGGTGAGGGTCGCGATCTCATCCAGAAAGAGTGTGCCCTGATCAGAGAGTTCAATCTGACCGGGCCGTGATTCGGTGGCTCCGGTGAAGGCTCCGCGTTCGCTGCCGAAGAGTTCGCTCTCGATCAGGTCGTGGGGGAGCGCTGCGCAGTTGAGACGGATGTAGGGCTGGTGGGCGCGGCGGCTTAAGGCAACGATCGCGCGCGCGGCCAGCTCCTTTCCCGTACCGCTCTCGCCGCGGATCAGAACATTCACGCCGCTGCCTGCGACCTACTCAATAGCGGCATAGACCGCGCGCATCGGTTCGCTGTAGCCGATGAAGCTCTGAAAGCGGCTGCTCTCCTGGGCCTGACGCAGGAGGTTCTGCCGAGAGATCTCCGCGCTGCGGGTGCGGAGAAGCTCCGCCAGGGAGAGACGGAGATCGGGGATATCCACGGGGCTGCGGAAGTGAGCGTCAGCGCCGGCCTGGAGAGCCTGCTTCTGCATCGACGGCTGCTTGGAGTCGCTGAGGGAGAGCAGAACAAACTCGGGGTTGAGCCTGCGTAGTTCGTTGAGCACGGCCAGGGCATTCGAGCCGGGATCAAAATCGAGGTCAAGGATGACGGCCTGGACGTCCGCTTCGCGGGTCCATCGGGCGAGGTTGTGGCAGCTATGACGCAGCACCACCTGGAACCAGGGTATCAACTCGGGGAAGAGATCAGCGAAAAACTGCTTGTCGTTGGCGACGACGCAGAGGACCGGCAGATCAAAGTGTCCCGGCGGAAGGGAGGATCTGTGCACCGTGGATCTTCGCGACGCCATGCGCCATGGTAAACGAAAACTCAGCGGATGGATGGGATAACAGGCGCAGTTGCTGGTCTAGCCAGCTTCTGCCTGCATCGCATTCTGCAGATTCCGGGACCCTGGAGATTTGAATCGGACCGAGGAACAGGATCGATCTGGGGCGAAGACCGCAGCTCAGCCACTGTGCTTGCGGCCTGATCTGTTTCGCGGCAAGCAGGGGAAAGATCCGTTTCCGTGCCGCCGCAGCGGGGGATCTTCTACAACGGTATGCTGCTCCTTGCCCACCTGTGGTCATGCCGGCACTCTTGATCCGGGATAGGGTCTGCCGTAACGCCAGCATGTGACTCTCAGCGGGAAGAAAGCTAACGCTTGGAGAGGCCGTCGAGGGCCAGGTTCAATTCCAGGACGTTCACGTGGGGTTCGCCGAGCAGTCCAAAGAGGCGCTGGGTAATGTGATCTTCGATCAGACGATTGACGTCGGCTACGGGAAGATGGCGGGCCTGCGCGACGCGGGGGGCCTGGTAGTAGGCGGCGGCTGGAGAGATATCCGGGTCAAGGCCTGAGCCGGATGCGGTGACCAGATCGACCGGGACGGGAGCGTTGCCGATCCTCTCCGCGGCGACGCTGGCGTCGATGCGGGTGATCAGAGCCGAGCTGGTTGCGCCCAGGTTCGAGCCGCCGGAGGCGGTAGCGTCATAGCCGTTGCCGGCGGCCGAGGGGCGGCTGTGGAAGTACAAGTCGCCGCTGAAGGCCTGACCAATCAGTCTGGAGCCGATGACCTTGCCGTTGCGGGTGATCAGGGATCCATCCGCCTGGTGGGGAAAGAGGAGATGGTCCAGGCCGAGAATGAGCATCGGGTAGGCGACGCCAAGGAGGATGGCTGTGACAGTGGTGTACAGGACGGAGGTAATCAGAGTCTTTTTCACGGGTGTACCTTAGGCAAGATGGAGCGCTGTGATGAGCATGTCAATGAGCTTGATGCCGAGGAACGGAGCGATGATGCCTCCCACGCCATAGACGATGAGGTTGCGCTGCAGCATGGCAGCCGCGGACATGGGACGGTATTTGACTCCGCGCAGAGCCAGCGGGATGAGCGCGACGATGATGATGGCGTTGAAGATGACCGCGGAGAGAATCGCCGACTGGGGATTGTTGAGGTGCATGATGTTGAGCTTGTTCATCACCGGAAAGACGCCGGCGAACAGGGCGGGGATGATGGCGAAGTACTTGGCGACGTCGTTGGCGATGGAGAACGTAGTGAGAGCGCCGCGGGTCATCAGGAGCTGTTTGCCGATGCCGACGATCTCAATGAGCTTGGTGGGGTTGGAGTCGAGGTCCACCATGTTTCCGGCCTCTTTGGCGGCCTGAGTTCCAGAGTTCATGGCTACGCCTACATCCGCCTGAGCCAGGGCCGGAGCGTCGTTGGTCCCATCTCCGGTCATGGCCACCAGCTTGCCTTCCGCCTGCTCGCGCTTGATTAGATCCATCTTGTCCTTGGGCTTGGCCTCGGCAAGAAAGTCATCCACGCCGGCCTCGCGAGCAATGGCGGCGGCGGTGAGGGGGTTGTCACCAGTGATCATGACCGTGCGGATACCCATGGCGCGGAGGTGGTCAAAGCGCTCCTTCATGCCGCCCTTGACGATGTCCTTGAGGTGAATCACTCCAAGGGCGCGGCCGTTTTCGGCCACTACCAGAGGAGTGCCTCCGGAGCGGGCGATGGATTCGACTGACTCGCGGACCTGGTCTGGGAGCCGGGAGCCATGCTCTACCAGGTAGGTGGAGATGGCATCGACAGAACCTTTGCGGATGCTGCGGCCGTCCACCTCGATACCAGACATGCGGGTAGTCGCGGAGAAAGGGATGAACTCGGCGTTCAGATGCGCCAACTCGCGGCCACGCAGACCGAACTGTTGTTTGGCCAGGACGACGATGGAGCGGCCTTCGGGAGTCTCGTCGGCCAGTGAGGAGAGCTGTGCGGCGTCAGCGAGCTGGTTACTCTCGGTGCCGGGTGCAGGAAGGAACTCGCAGGCTTCGCGGTTGCCGATGGTGATGGTGCCGGTCTTGTCGAGGAGCAGGGTGTTGCAGTCGCCGGCGGCCTCAACGGCGCGGCCTGACATCGCCAGCACGTTGTGCTGCACCAACCGGTCCATGCCGGCGATGCCGATGGCGGAGAGCAAGCCGCCAATGGTGGTGGGGATGAGGCAGATGAGCAGGGAGACCAGCACAAAGACGGTCTGCGGGGCGGCTGAGTAGATGGAGTACGGCTGGAGAGTCACCACGGCCAGAAGGAAGATGATCGTGAGGCCGGCGAGCAGGATGTTGAGGGCGATCTCGTTGGGTGTCTTCTGGCGCTCGGCGCCTTCCACCAGGGCGATCATGCGGTCCAGGAAGGTCTCGCCGGGGTTGGAGGTGATGCGGACCTTGATCTCGTCAGAGAGGACGCGGGTGCCGCCGGTGACGGCCGATCGGTCGCCGCCGGCCTCACGGATGACGGGGGCGGATTCTCCGGTGATGGCGGACTCGTCGACGGAGGCGACGCCCTCGACGACCTCGCCGTCGCCGGGAATCATCTGGCCGGCGAGGACCCGGACCAGATCTCCAGAGCGGAGTTGAGCGCTGGGAATCTCCTCGATCGAGCCGGACTTGGTGATCTTGTATGCGGTGGTCTCGGACTTGGCCCGGCGCAGCGTGTCGGCCTGGGCCTTGCCGCGGCCTTCCGCCATGGCCTCAGCGAAGTTGGCGAACAGTACGGTGAACCACAGCCAGAGGGTGATCTGGAGGTTGAAGAGGAATTGGCCCTTGCCGGTGAACAGATCAACAAGCAGGAGCACTGTGGTGAGGACGCTGCCAACTTCGACGACGAACATCACCGGGTTCCTCATCATGTGGCGGGGCGAGAGCTTGAGGAGAGCGTCTTTGGACGCCCGGCGGGTAATTGCCGGATCGAAGAGGGAACGGCGCTGGCCTTTGGCTTGAGTTGACGTGGACATGGTATCTCCGAATTCAGATTCGCCTAGAAGGCGTGGCCGGCGTGCAGGAGCAGATGCTCCAGGATGGGGCCAAGAGAGAGCGCGGGAAAGAAGGTAAGCGCGCCGACGATGATGATCACTGAGAGCAGAAGGACGGTGAAGGTCGGCGTGGTGACGGGGAAGGTTCCTGCGGTCTCCGGGGTGATTTTTTTGCCTGCAAGGTTCCCGGCGATGGCCAACATGGGAACGATCATCATGAAGCGGCCGAAGAACATGGTCACGGCGAGCGAGTAGTTGTACCAGTTAGTGTTGGCGTTGAGACCGGCAAAGGCGGAGCCGTTGTTGCCCGCGGCCGAGGCGTAGGCGTAGAGGATCTCAGAGAGACCATGAGGTCCGTGGTTGCTCAGAGAACTGAGGCCGAGGTTGGGCATAAGAAGAGAGACGGCAGAGAACCCAAGGATAACGAGCGGGAAGATTAGCAGGAACAGCATGGCCATCTTGACGTCGAACGCCTCGATCTTCTTGCCCAGGTACTCGGGAGTTCGGCCTACCATCAGGCCGGCGATAAAAACCGAGATGATGATGAAGACGATCATGCCGTAGAGGCCGGAGCCTACGCCGCCGAAGATGACCTCGCCGAGGAGAATGTTGACCATGGGAACGAGTCCGCCGAGAGGCATGAAGGAATCATGCGTGGAGTTGACAGCGCCGGTACTGCTATCGGTGGTGACGGTGGCAAAGAGCGCTGAGCCGGTGATCCCGAAGCGAACCTCTTTGCCCTCCATGTTGCCGCCGGACTGAAGCATGTAGGAGTTGCTCTGGTCAACGTTGTGATAGAGGGGGTTGGGTTGAGATTCAGCCCAGTAGCAGGTGAAGACGCCTAAAAACCAGAGGATGGTCATGCAGGCGAGCACGGCCCAGCCGTGTTTGGGTGAGCCGACCATCTTGCCGAGGGTGACAACCAGACCGGCAGGGATGAGGAACATCGAGAGCATCTCCAAGAAGTTGGTCAGTGGAGTGGGGTTCTCGAAGGGATGCGCGCTGTTGGCGTTGAAAAAACCACCGCCGTTGGTGCCGAGTTCCTTGATGGACTCCTGGGAGGCTGTGGGGCCCTGCGCGATGGTCTGCGTGGTAACTGTGCTGGTGGTTGTTTTGCCGTCGGCTCCGGTGGATGTGACCGTCATTGGCTGGACGAGGGTAGCCATGGTGTAGGGCTTGAGGTTATCGATGACTCCCTGGGAGGTGTACACCAAGGCCAGAACGATGGAGAGAGGCAGAAGGATCCAGAGAGTTGCGCGGGTCAGGTCAACCCAGAAGTTGCCCAGAGTCTTCATCTCGCGCCGGGCGATGCCGCGGATGAAGGCAATGGCAAGGGCGATGCCGGTGGCGGCGGACCAGAAGTTATGCGTGGCGAGTCCAAGCATCTGAGTGAGATAGCTCATGGTGGACTCTGGAGTGTAAGCCTGCCAGTTGGTGTTGGTGGAGAAGGAGACGGCGGTGTTGAGGGCGAGCGCCGGCGCTACTCCGGGTAGGTGCTGCGGGTTGAAGGGGAGGTAGAACTGAAGACGCTGGATGACGTAGGTGAGCACCATCGTGGCCGCCGTGAAGACGAGCATGGCGATGCAGTACCCGATCCAACTCATCTCTTCGCTGGGGTTGACGCCGGTGAAGCGGTAGAGAAGCCGCTCGCAGGGGACGAGAACAGGATCAAGCCAGGTGCGGCGGCCCTCAAAGACACGAGCCATGTAAAGGCCCATGGGCTTGGCGAGCAGCAAGGTAAGGGTGATGAACAGGGTAATTTGAAGCCAGCCGTTGAGCGACATTAGAACTTCTCCGGACGCAGGAGTGCGTAAACGAGATAAGCGAGCAACAGAGCGCTGATGAGCAGGAGAATGACGTCTTCCATCATCGCTTGCCTCCTCTCAGATGTTCACAGCCGTGGATGTAGAGAATGGATAGGGGAAAGAGGATGGCGAGGGTGATCAGTGCAACGAGATCGGCCATGGGTTTGCTCCGTTAGCGGATGATTCGGCTGAGAACTTGACAAGGATGTAGGGCGAACTGCTGCCAATTAAGATTGAGACGAGTACACAGGAGGGCTGAGAGGCTGCGTCGCGATCCAGCTTGCCAACCGCGCAAGAGCCGGACAATCGGATGTTCGAGGTGTCTCGACCCGGGCTGACGGCCGATGGGGCATTGCGCGCAGCGGAATGGGTGGCGATCGCTTTCATTCCAACCTCGATTGTTATTTGAAGGTTATAGGGCGTAGGAAGTCTATAGGGAAGTCGTTAAGAACTTGTAAGTTCAGAACGCAGCCGATAGCCCACCCAAGGTTCGCTTGTGATGAATCGGGAGCTGTCGGCGGGGTCCAGCTTTTTGCGTAGTTGGGCGATGAGAACACGAAGATATTCGGGTTGATCTTCGCCGGCGGGTCCCCAGATCTGGCGCAGGAGATACTTGTGGGCGAGGACGCGGTTGGGGTTATTGGCAAAAAGAAGAAGGAGATCGAACTCCTTGGGGGTCAGGTGAATTTCAACCTCGCCGACGCGGACGACTCGGGCAGCGGAGTCGATGAAAAGGCAGCCAACGGTGAGCTGCGCAGGGGGCGGGTCGGTTTGGTCGATTTTGCGCAGATTGGCCCGGACGCGGGCCAGAAGCTCGGGCATGCTGAAGGGTTTGGTGACGTAATCGTCTGCGCCCTCGTCGAGGGCGTTGATTTTCATGGTCTCCTGTTCGCGGACGGAAAGGACGATGATGGGGGTCTCGGCAATGCGGCGGATGGCTCGGGTGAGTTCGATTCCGCCCATCTCCGGCATGCCGAGATCGGTGATGATCAGATCGGGGGACTGGTTGCGGAAAAGGTCAAAGGCCTGCATGCCGTTATTGGCAACGAGTACCTCATAGCCGCAGCTCTGCAGAGAGGTACGTAGCACACGGGTAATTTGTCGTTCATCGTCCACTACAAGGATGCGCATGGGGCAGGTCCTGGGCGCTCTGTTTGGGCCAGGTTTGGCCCAGGAATCGCCTAGTTCTCATGGATGTCCAGGTTCTAATGGATCTCCTGGTTGATGATGTGTAGGTCGACGTGCGGGGCTTCCGAAAGGAAACGCTGGATGGCCAGGAAGTAGAGGTACTTGCGCAGGCCGTGGAGAGCCGAACGGCCGAACATGGCCTGGGTGATGCGGTGCTCGGTGATGAACGCAGCGGTAGCGGAGGCGATGTGCTTGCCCGGAGCAAGATGGATGATGTGGGCGCCCAGGTTCTCCGCGAACTTGATGCTGGCCTCCAGGTTGCGCTTGCAGTCGGCGGACTCATCCTTCTCGGACTGCACGTGGAGGACGTAGAGTTCGCCCCCCAAGCCCTCGGCCAGCCGGGCGCCGCGGGCGATCAGGTCGCGGGCCTGAGGACGGGAGCTGATGCAGACGGCCACCTTTTCCGAAACCGACCAGTGCGGGCCAAGCTGCTTGCGTTTGACGTAGTTGTCCAGGGTTCGGTCGACGGCGCGGGTGACACGATGGAGCGCCATTTCTCGCAAGGCGATCAGGTTGCCCCGACGGAAGAAGTTGGCAAGAGCGCGCTCGGCGCGGTCGACCGGATAGATGTCGCCCCGCTTCATGCGCGTGACCAGCGCCTCGGGGGTGAGGTCGGAGATGACGATCTCATCGGCTCGGTCAAGAACCCAGTCTGGGACTGTCTCACGGACGGGAATTCCGGTGAGGCTCTGGACGCGGGGGGTGAGGCTTTCAATATGCTGCACGTTGATGGTGCTGAGGACGTCGATGTTGGCTTCCAGAATGAGGAAGACATCCTCATACCGCTTGGCGTTGCGGCTGCCCACGATGTTGGTGTGGGCGAGCTCATCAATGAGCACGACTTGGGGACTGCGAGCGATGATGGCGTCAACGTCCATTTCCTGGAAGAGGGTGCCCTTGTAGTCGATCTCACGGGTGGGTACGTGCTCCAGCCGGGCGGCCAGTTCGGCGGTAACCTTACGCCCGTGCGATTCAACGACCCCGATCACGACATCTTCACCGCGCTGGCGGCGGCGAATGCCTTCGCTGAGCATACTGAACGTTTTGCCCACGCCGGGGGCGTAGCCCAGGAAGACCTTGAAGCGGCCGCGAGTCTTTTCCGGCTCGGCTGCAATCAACCAATCTTCGGGAGTTTTGCGGGGTGTAGAGTCGGCCTGCAAATTATACAATCTCCTTGTGAGTGCTCAACGCTTGGTGGAAGTATTCCGATGGTCGGCCGCAGCAGTCATGCTGACGGGAATTGTAGCTGTATTTCATCTCTGGGTACACCTCAACTCGACCACGGTGGCTTTGACGCTGCTATTGCTGGTCTTATTTCTTGCCGCGAGATGGGGCTTGCGCTATGCCTTGGCCACGTCCATCGCAGCCACCGTGGCCTATAATTACTATTTTCTGCGAAAACTTGAGCGAATTGCTATCAACGATCCTCAGGTTTGGTTAAATATCTTCGCCTTTTTGACGGTTGCCGTGGTGGGTAGCCGCCTATCAGAGCGGGTACGGAAGGAGGGCGCCGATGCGCGCCGCCGGCAGGCAGAGCTGGAGGTGCTGTACGGCTTGAGCCGGCAGCTTCTCCAGACGGAGAACCTGCCTAGCCTGCTCAACGCCATCAGTCCTGCAATTATGCTGGTGACGCGGGCCGACGCTGTCATGTTGTACCTGCTGGAGGGAGATCGGCGGTATCTGGCCGGCGACGGATCCGGGATTCCACTGGACGATATTGCCCTGCGGCAACTTGCAGAGACGCTGCCTGCTCCCGAGACAACGGTCTCCAACCAGGCGCGGATTCCGCTGCGCGTGGGCGTTAGGCCGCGGGGACTGCTTCTGATCAATGGGGTGAACCTGTCGGTGGAGACGCTGGAGGCTATTTCGGGATTGATCTCGGCATCCATTGACCGAGCGCAAGCGCTGGAGGACCTGACTCGAGGGGAGGCTTCCAAAGAGAGCGAACGGCTCCGGTCGTTGATGATTGATTCGATCACTCACGAACTGCGCACGCCGCTGACGGCCATCAAGGCTGCCGCCTCGACCCTGCTGCTGCCCAAACCGCTGGATGAAGCGGAGCGGCGGGAGCTGCTGACGGTGATCAACGAGGAGAGCGACCGCCTGAATCAGCTCGTCTCCGAGGCGGTGGAGATGGCGCAACTGGATACCCAGGAGGTCCACATGACCTTCGCTGCGGCGTCCATTCGAACCCTGGTGGAGAAGGCGTTGACTTACTGTTCCAGTCTTCTGGACGATCACGAAGTGAAGCTGGACCTGCCCGATCTGCCGCCCGTGAAGGCGGACGCCGATTACATCACCAAGGTGCTGACAAACCTGATCGAGAATGCGGCGAAGTACTCGCCGGCGGGAACGCCGATTCGCATCTCGGCGGAGCGGAAGGACGGCATGGTCAGTGTGAGCGTGGCCGATCGCGGCATGGGAATCGATCTCTCCGAGCAGAGCCTGATCTTCGAACGGTTCTACCGGGCCAACGTTCCCAGCCAGCAAAGCTGGGGGACTGGTATGGGGCTGGCCATCAGCAGGGCCATTATTGAGGCGCACCATGGGGTTCTGTCCTTGACCAGCCAACTGGGCGAGGGCTCGGTGTTCAGCTTTACGCTGCCGGTGTTTGAGGGCTAAGGCTTCTTCTGCGCAGGCGTCATCCGCTGCCTTACCGTTGATGGTCATCTCCCCCCCCAACCCAAGAGTTCGCGAATGTCTTGCCTGATGGCGGTGGACGCAGCGGGTCTGTGGCAGAGTTGTCTGCAAGGGGCATGAAGACGTCACAAGAAGCCTCGTTCGGCAGACTCATCCACACAGAAGGATCTGTAGACAGTGCTCGCAGTGATGCAGCGCGCTGAGGACAATCGTTGACCGTCACTGCGCTACGCGAAGGTCGTTTGCGCAGAGACGCCTGTCGATGTAGATAGATCGATCTGTGCCTCCGCCGACCGATGGATGCTAATTTCATCCCTCTTTCTGAAGACGGAAACGTTGTCCAGACCTACTCTTACCCAGTAATTCTTGTCCTGCCGATATCGATGTTCAAACAATCATTCTGTGCGGTGAGCTAGAGGAGGAGCTGTCTTCTTGCTTGCCACATGACTTGTCCGCGCGGTCAAGACTGACTCGCGCAAGGAGATAGCATGCGCCTAAGAGGGAACCTTAGGACCTCCTCTGTCTGGTTCACGATATTCCTTGTGGCGGCTGCAGCAGAGGTGCCGACGCCTAACACAGCCCAAGCCCAGGCGACGAGCGCTTCTATCCATGGCCTGGTAGCTGATCCGACGGGCGCACTCCTTGCGGGTGCGAGGGTCACGGTGATCAATAGAAGCACGGGAATATCCAGCACGCAGAAGACCGACCGCGAGGGATATTATATGTTTCCCGGCCTGCATATTGGAGGGCCGTACACGGTTACGATCGATGCGCGCGGATTTCGAACCTGGGTTGTGAACGGTATCGTGCTTGACCTGAGTTCGGAGCGGGAGATCGATGCCA
Source organism: Granulicella sp. (assembly GCA_027335345.1). Taxonomy (GTDB): domain Bacteria; phylum Acidobacteriota; class Terriglobia; order Terriglobales; family Acidobacteriaceae; genus Granulicella. The sequence goes on from DAHWOF010000025.1 coordinate 26,390, forward strand.
AGCTGAAACTTGGCGCGGCATCGCAGACCATCAAGGTAAGCTCCTCAGCAGTACAGGTAGAGACCTCGGACGTGCAGCTTAAGAGCGTGGTGGGAGCCACAGAGATTGAAGAGCTGCCGCTCCTCGGCCGAGATGCCGTGGAGCTTCAGAAGACCGCTCCGGGAGTGGTCGAGTCGAATGACCGCGAGGGCACATTCTCCACCAATGGAAGCCAGACGCAGGAGAACTCCTACCTGTTGGACGGCACCGACATTAACGACATTCTTCTGAATACGCCGGGCATTACAGTCAATCCCGATGCGCTGGGGGAGATCAATATCATCTCCAGCACGCTGGATCCGGAGTTCAGCCGCAACTCTGGAGCGATTGTCGATGAAACGTTGAAGAGTGGAACAAATCAGTTTCACGGCGACGGGTTTGAGTTTTATCGGGACACCTTTCTGAACAACGGAAACTACTTCTCCGCCACCAGGCCGGTCTTCCACCAGAACGTTTTTGGAGGCACGCTGGGCGGGCCGATCCTGAAGCGGCATGCATTTTTCTTTGTAGCCTATCAGGGGTTGCGCAGCCGCACGGCGCAGACGCAACTGACGCAGGTCTTCGATACCCTGCAAAGGAGTGGTGATTTCTCCTCCGACGGCGGCTTTTCAACGAACCCTATTCCATTTCCGGGCGGTCTGCAGGGGCCCCAAGGTTTTTGCTCGGCAGGAACACCGTGGAACGCGTGTTTCCCGAACTCGCAGGTGCCGGCATCGAACTTCAATCCGATTGCGCTGAACCTGCTAGATAAGTTCGTGCCCGAGGCGAATTTTATGAGCGGTGGGATTAACTACTACAACTTCAATGCGCCGAATACGGATGGAGACGACCAGGGCATTATCCGTATCGACGACCAGTTGACGCGGAAGGATGCGCTGTGGGCTTCGACGATCTTTGATTCCAGTCTGAGCACGAATACGTTGCCGCTGCCTTCAACCACGGCAACGGGAACAGGGGCTAATCTGCCGGGGTTTGAGGCCGATAATGCTTCGCACATCAAGATCTTCAATGCATCGTGGACTCGGCTGATCAACAGCAGCACGGTCAACGAGCTGCGTGCGGGGTACTTCCGCTTTAATTACGCGGAGCTGGAGCCGGCGCCGACGACGCTGGCGGCTCCTTCGTCCTTTGGGTTCAATATTGAGCCGCAGGATGCAGCAGCCGGAACGCTTCCGTTTATCAATGTGACAGGGTACTTTGCGCTCGGTTTCAGCACCAACGGTCCGCAGCCGCGCAAAGATGAGAACTACGACTACTTCGATAACTTCAGCAAGGTGGTGGGGAACCATAGCCTGAAGTTTGGAGCTAATGTAGAACGATTCATCATGAGCAATCCGTACTATTCCGACAACAGCGGGGCGTACGATTTTGTGGGCTCAGGGACATATAGCACGGGCGATCCCGCTGCGGATTTCCTGCTTGGGGTTCCTGCTACCTATAATCAGGGTTCCGGTTACTTTGTGGATGTTCGTGCCTGGCAATACTATGGATATGCACAAGACCACTGGATGGTCTCCGATTCGCTGACGCTGGCCTATGGCGTCGGATATGACGTGGAGACGCCGTTCGAAAACCTGCAGTATCAGGGCGTAGGCGTTACCTGCTGGCTGCCAAACGATGAGCAATCGAAGGTGTTTAGCGATGCGCCGCCGGGTCTGCTGTATCCCGGCGATCCCGGATGTAACAGAAATGGGAGCCCGGTAACCCACTGGAATCATCTGTCTCCTCGGGTAGGCTTTGCGTGGTCGCCGAGCGAGGAATTGGGCCTGCTCTTCGGGGCGCCGGGTGAGCATGATTTTGTACTTCGCGGCGGATTCGGGGTCTATTGGAACCGCCCGCAAGCAGAGGGCGCCCAGGAGAACTCCAACGATCCACCCTTTTCGTTGAACAGTGTTGGCGCGGCTGGGTTAGGCGGGAGCCCCAGCTTTGCGAATCCATTTCAAGATATTGCAGGCAGGCCGGGTGCGTCTTACACGGCGAATCCATTTCCGTATCAGGTCCCCAGGCCGGGCCAGAATGTCAGCTTCGCTTCACTCTACCCGTTGGAGATGGACAATCTTACATCCGCCTTCGATGTTCCTTATACGTATAACTTCAATCTGAATATTCAGCGATCGCTGGCCGGAAATATGGTGCTGACGGTGGGCTATGTGGGGTCGCTGGGGCAGAGGCTGATGCGCGCCAAAGAAGGTGACAGGATTACGCAGGCCGGACACAACGCCTGCCTGAGCGGCACGGGAACTGGCGCACCGATCAATCTTGACGGTGGCACATTCACATGCGTGCAACTAGCTTCGGCGCAGTCGTTGTACTTCCCTGGCGATAAGACGCAGCCCGCGATTGTACCTGGTTCCCAGGTTCCGGGGTTGTTTCCCAATGGGCTTCCGGATTACCTGTCGATCGGCGGCATGTATACGAATGGCTCTTCCAACTACAACGCGCTCCAGGTCTCGCTGGTGAAGGCGCCCACGCACGGGTTGTACTTCACGATTGCCTATACGTATAGTCATGGATTGGATAATGCTTCCAGTCTTGAGGATTCCGTGGCCAACGGATATGGAACGAACTATGTGCCCGGGTTCCGGCACCTGAGTTATGGCGATTCCGCCTACGATGCGCGCAACCGGCTGGTGGCTTTATATGACTATGCGATTCCTGTGGCGCATGGGCTGGGCGGAGGTCCGCTGGCGCGCTCCCTTCTAGGTGGTTGGAACTTCTCCGGCATCACCGCTCTGCAGAACGGCTTCCCGGTGACGATCTACGATGGCGGCGTCTACAACTCGCTGTATTGCGACGAGTTCAGCTTCGTCAATTGCCCGGACGTACCTAATACATCGACGTTCCGTATTAAGACACTGAATCCGCGTCGTCCCGGCCATTATTGGTTCAATCCGGCGACGTTTTCACAGGAGCCGATTGGGACATTCGGCAATGTGAAGCGGAATTTTTTCCATGGACCTGGATTCAATTACTCGAACGTAGAGATCTACAAGAATATCGCGCTGGGAGGCCTGGATAACGCGAGGTACGTACAACTGCGTCTGGAGGCGTATAACGCGTTCAACCACGCCAACTTTGCAAACCCAAATGGCGACTATGGCGCCGGAGCTCCGGCGTTCGGGGCGATCAGTTCGGTGGATCAGCCGGTGAATCCCAGTGGCGATCCGCAACCGGCGCGCGCCATTCAGCTTGCGGGGAAGTTTTACTTTTAAGCCCAGCGGTCGGGTGAGAGCATCTCCGCCGCAAGGTGGGGTTCCAATTCCGGAGGCGGTCAGAAAGGCGACACGATGTTACAACGCAGACGAATGGTTGCGATGAGCGGTAAGACACGATGGATGAGGTTCGCGATGGGAAAGGATGACGGGAATGTTTTTCGATGTCGGGAAGCTGGGGCCGCACTGCCGTCAGGAAGGCGCGCGAGAATCCCAGAACGGTGTGGGCTGTGCGGCAGGTGGGGAGGCCGTTTCGGCATGCAACGGCAGCCGGACCCTGCGCAGGCTTAAGAGTGTTTGAACGATGCGTCGAGTTCGAGTTGAAAGGATGACTTCCAATGCCTCATATCGCACTGCCAGAGGGTTTGCCGGGAATTCGCGGCGCCATGGCTTTCCGTCCCGAGATCGCAGGGCCAATGAGTGAACTAGCTGAGGTACTTCTGCATGGACCGCATTCGCTGCTGCCCGGGGACCGTGAACTGATTGCCACCTATGTTTCGTCGCTCAACGAATGCTATTACTGTCAAACCAGTCACGGCGCGATTGCGGCTGTGCATCTGGATGGCAATGAAGATCTGGTGAGGAGCGTGAAGGAAGACTTCCACCATGCTGAGATATCAGAGAAGCTTAAGGCCCTGATAGTGATCGCAGCAAAAGTGCAGCGAGGCGGCAAGAACCTGACCGAGGAAGATGTTGCGTTGGCGAGGCGTCAAGGAGCAACTGACCTGGAGATTCACGATGTGGTGCTGATTGCGGCTGCCTTCTGCATGTACAACCGTTATGTAGATGGATTGGCCACTACCCAGCCCCGCGATGAAGCCCTTTACCGGGAGCGAGGCAAACAGGTTGCGAGCGAAGGGTACATCATCGCCGGCAAGAAGTATCTGCCGTTCATGTCCGTAAATCGTTAAGGAGAAGACCATGCCACATATCGCTTTACCAGAAGGACTACCGGGCATCAGCGCCGGTTTCGCTTTTCGCCCCGAGACTGCCAAGCCCATGCGAGAACTAGCGCATATTCTTCTCCATGAGCCTGGGATGCTTACGCCAGGAGAGAGGGAGTTGATCGCGACATCTGTCTCAGCACGCAATGATTGCTATTTTTGCCAGACCAGCCACGGCGCCGCCGCTGCTGCGCACCTCGGCAGTGAGGAAGTGGTTCAGAAGGTGAAGGTTGATCCGGAGAACGCGCCGGTCTCTGCAAAGCTGAAGGCTCTGCTCAACATCGCCGGAAAGGTCCAGATTGGAGGCAAGAACGTGAGCGAGGAGGATATTGCCCGGGCGCGCGCTCTCGGAGCCACGGACCTTGAGATTCACGACACGGTGCTGATCGCGGCGGCATTCTGCATGTACAACCGCTACGTCGATGGCCTGGCGACCTGGCAGCCGCAGGATCCATCCATGTATGCGCAGATGGGCAAGCGCCTGGCGGAACACGGATATCGGGACCCCTCCCGGTGAGTAGTAGCTAGACTGGAGCGACCGCGATTGAACACTTCTGCCGTTGAGCAAGGTTACCCGGAGCAGAGCCTGCGCTACCCTGGCTGGCGTGTGGTGGTCGTCTGTCAGATTGGTGTACTTACCGGGATTGCCACCATCTTCTTTACGATCTTTACACTGTTCATCAAACCATGGCAGCTTGAATTCGGTTGGAGCAGGGAACAAATTGCGCAGGCGTTCAGCACCGCAGCGATCACGGTGGCGATCTGCTCGCCCTTCATGGGCAGAGTGCTGGACCGATTCGAGCCGCGGAAGATCATTGCAGGCATGATGGCATGCTTCGGGGCGGTGTTTGCATCCCTTGCATGGTTGAGCCCTTCCACAGGACGGCTGTACTGCACGGCGGTTCTTTTGGGTTTATCGGGCACGGGAACGTATCAGCTTGGCTACGCTCGGATTGTGGCCAGTTGGTTTCAGCGTCGTCTGGGTACAGCGCTCTCTGTGGTAGTAGCCGGCTCAGGATTGGGCTCTCTGTTCTTGCCACCCCTGGTGCAGCACTGCATTACAACCTATGGATGGCGGAGCACGACACTACTACTGGCGAGTTTTCCGTTGCTTCTCGGAGCGCCGCTCACATTTTTGTTTGCCTCTCCACCTCGAACTCCCGGTACGCCGCAGAGAAAGAAGCAGGATACGGCGTTGGGTGTGGATTGGAGGGAGGCGGTGAAGGGACGCAGTTTCTGGCTGCTGGCTTTGGGAGTCTGCTCCATGTCTCTGGCTGAAAACGGCATCACGGTGCATCTGGCGCCGATGCTGAGCGACCGCGGTGTGCCGGTAGCCGATGCCGCGCTGGTGGTCTCATTCCTGGCCGGCGCCAGCGTGGCGGGGCGGCTTCTGTTGGGTTGGGTGCTGGACTATCTTGAGGGGGCATATCTTGCGACAGCCTCACTGCTGTTAGCGGCGGCCGGGCTGTTCCTTCTGGGTCACGCGCACACCTTTGAGGCGGCGATCATTGCTTCGTTGCTGGCGGGGCTGGGAATGGGCTGCGAGTTCGATCTGATGCCGTATATCCTGAAACGCTACTTTGGGATGTGTTCGTTCTCCACCATGTATGGCCTGCTGTATACGGCCTATGCGACAGCGGGGGCCATCGCTCCGCTGGTGATGGGCCACATCTATGACCTAACCGGCTCGTATGCCGCGATTGTCTCCATCTTTTCCGGAGCTACGACGGTTGCCGGCCTTTGCATGTTGATGCTACCGGTCTACGCCAGCGCCGACGGGATGGCCTTGGATGCGGGACCCAGGGATCTGCTGGGTGGGGCGGAGGGTCCGCTGGACGTGGCTGGACAGGATGTGGTGGGATGAGTGGGCCGTGCAGGATTGGAGGCACGAAGCGCGAGATCCCCGGTTTGCTGTTGGCGAGGGTGCGGAGCGCCTATGCCTCTGAAGGGCGAGCGCGGCGTAGAATCGAGCCAGCATCCGGGAGAACTGATTGTTGGAGGGGGAAAGTTAAGCCGTTTCGGTCGCGACTTGGGTGTCGGCGTCCCTTTACAGAGAATACGGAGTGATTTTCCACAGGGCGAGGGTAGGTTGGTGGGGGAAGATCGCTCTTAGAGGTTGAATGGCGAAAAGCACCTCTAGATGGTCAGCCGCGGCCGCATCGGACCCGGCCGAGACGCTTTTGGGAGACCGCTATGGCCAGCTCCTGGTGTGGGGCAGAGTGCTGGCGCGTGGCGATCAGGCCCTGGCGGAGGAGATCGTTCAAGATCTGTGCCTGCAGTTGGCGCTCTCGCCGCCCGATTTCAGCCGGATCGCCAATCTCGATGGTTATCTCTACACCTGTCTCCGCCACCTGTACGTGTCGAAGCTGGCACGGGCTTCGCGAGAGGCCGTGCGCTTTGTGAGCGTAGCGGACTGCGATTCCTTGCGCTTTGCCCAGGATGCGGGTCAGCGGTTGGATTCGATCGAGAGTCAGAATGTTCTGCGGAGCATCTGTTCCTACTCGATCTGGCGCCGGGAACAGGCGAAGGGTTTCAGCTATTTCATCCTCCATTTTTTTCACGGCTACTTCCATCGCGAAATCGCCGAGCTTGCCTGTTTGCCCTTGGCGGCGATCTACAACAAGCTGAAAGCTGCCCGCACGGAATTGAGGATCCAACTGGAGGAGCCGGACAAGCTTCGTATCTCCCACGGGCGGGAGGCTCCACAGCCTGCATTCATGCGGATTGCGATTTCGTCAGAGGAGTTCTTCCGGGAGCTACGCTGCGCGATTCTGGCTTCGCGGAGAGGTGAGTGTCTTCCCGAGGAAGAGTTGCTTGGCCACTATCGCGCTGCCAACCCGTCTCCCCTTCCGTGCTCGCTGCTGGCTCATATTGTGAGTTGCGAACGTTGTCTGGAGATGGTGGATCGCCATCTGCGCAGACCATCCCTGCGCCAGCGCGACGCTCTGGACGGTATCGATCCTTCGCCCACCCTGGCTGTGAAGGAGGGGGGCGGCGCCGGACCTGGGCGGCTCCGCGCTCTGCAGGGACGTCTCCGTCGCCTTCGTGAGCACCGGCCCGGCACGCTATCCATCGCGGTGAATGGCAGGATTGTGGGTTCTCATGATGTTCGCGGAGAATCCGGCCTACTCTCGGTAAGGGCGGGCTCACAGGACTCTGTGGAGTTCGTCGAGGGGTTCTCTGAGCAGAATGTACGCCTGGTCTGGCTCTCTATCCAGGATTGCCCTCCGAACGGGCCGCACACGCTCAACCAGCGCGTCGAACTCAGCGACGGCCGCTGGCTGGAACTGAGGCTCGATTTCGATGGCCTAGGGCTGAACTGCGAGTTGTCCTACTTCGATCCGGCATTTGAACCGGAAGCTGCTGGAGAAGATTTCGAAGGGCTGCCGGCGCAGCCGAGCGGCGACTCGCAGAAGACGCTGCCGGCAGGCGAAACGTCGCCGTCCGGGGAGCGTCGAAGATGGGCCGCTCTGGAGCCTTCAAGGGGCAGGCTGCATTTGTTGCAGGTGCTCGGGTGGGGATTCGCGCTGCTGGCGCTTTGTTGTGTTGGCTACTTGTTCTGGCGCTCCACGTATCGCCCGCTGGATGCGCAGACCCTTCTGAACCGTTCGATGTTGGCTGAGGCCCGGAGTCTTGAGGGTCACGCGGAGCATCAGGAGATCTCCCTGGAGGAGATTGGAGCTGGCGGGCAGACGCTGGCTCAGGGCTCGATCGATCTGTGGAAGGATGGCGTCACCGGCCGGCGCATGCGGCGCTTGTATGACCGCCAGCATCGGCTGGTGGCGGCGGAATGGAAAGGGAAGGACAATGCAGTCGGATCGTATGCTGCCACCCTCAGCCCTGGCGCTTCTGGCGAAGATCGTCTGCTGGCCTCCGATCCCCTTTGGATGCAGGCCCTTTCGACGAAGGCATTCCGCGTCATTGCCAGTGCTCGGATTCGCGTGACTGCTGACCGAGCGGGCTATATGCTGGCTGCTGATGTTGAAAAAAGGAAAGAGCGGCAGTTGGTGTATGTCACGCTGATCCTCGATCGGCGCTGGATGCCGGTTGGAGAGATCCTGCGGATGCGCACTGGCGCCGCCGTCCGGGAGGTCCGCCTGATGCAGACCCGATTTGAAGTTGAGCCTGCGTCCTCGGTTCCAAATTCTGTCTTTGATCCTGGCGTTCTCAGATCCCAGGAAGGATCTGTCGCGCGCTCTTCGATCGCTCCGGCCTCCGGCGGCGGGCTCTCCCTCTCTGAAGACGTGCGGCTGGCTGCGCTCGATATTGGAGTTCTCTACAAGCTCCATGAGCTGGCTATGGATACAGGTGAGCCGATTCAGGTGGAACGAGCGCCTGGCGAGCGAATCCGCGTGACAGGATTTCTCTCCGAAGGACAGCGTAAGGCTGAGCTTCTGGCCGCCCTTCGATCGCTTCCCGATCAGCCCGCGCTCGAAGTTCACCTTGGCAGTCAGGCGGAGGTGAGCGCGCTGGCGCAGAGAGATGTGGAGAAAGAAGCTCGGTCAGCCACGGTGTATGATTTGGCGGCGCGACCACCGTTGGCGGAGCCAGTGCTACGTGCGTACTTTGAAGAGCACCCTCTACCGAACAAGACAGTTCAAGCAGCCATCACCCAGTTTGAAGGTGAAGGGTTGAACCACGCGCAGGCCGCTTTGCAGCACGCCTATGCTCTGGACCGTCTGGGCAACGAGTTCACTCCGGCGGAGCTGTATGGGGTGAAGGCTACCTCTCGCCGCCAGTGGGCGGAGATGGTTGAGGGTCACGCGATGGCTTTGGAGAAGGAGCTGCGCGCCCTTGCCGGCGAGATGAGCCTCGTTGGCATCCCGCGCCCACCGGAGGCCTCGGCAGCGCCGGACGGGATTGCCAGCCCGGCGGAGTTCGCGCGGGCGTCCCGGGCTCTGCTCAACAAGACACAGAGGCTCAATCGACGGGTCGACGCAGCCTTGGCGTCAAACATGGATGCGGCTCCAAAAAGCAGCGCGAGAGCTGTGCTGGAGTCTGCGGCGGATTCGATACCACTGGCGGAGGCTGCCAGCATGGAACGTCTCGCTGACCACCTGAAGGAAGCTGGTGAGAGGGCCAGTGGAGGCAGGACTCGTGCCGAAGATCGTTTGTCACCCGCACCGCTCCACTGAAGGGAAGTTGCCGTTAATTCGGGGTGGCAAGTGTGCCCTGATGAGGCTGCTTGCATCGGCCATTCTATGGCTGGCCGGGTCTGTGCAGGCCCAGGTGAGTACGGCGAATGTTACTGGGGTAGTGGAGGATGGGACGGGAGCGCGGATTCGTAGCGCGTTGGTGAAGTTGATCAATACGCAAACGGGAGCGGAAAACGACTGCAAGACCAGTAGCTATGGTAGCTTTCTTCTCCCCGGCGTCTTTCCCGGAACATATGTGCTGCGGATTGCGCGGAGTGGTTTTACGACGCTGCAGATCGCCGGTCTGACGCTGAATGTTGGAGAGACAAAAGATCTTTTGATCCGGATGCAGGTAGGCTCTATTCATCAGACAGTGACGGTGAATGGCTCCGGGCTGGCGCTGAACACAGTTGATGGCACGATGAGCACGATCGTCGATCGGACGTTTGTGGCCAACATCCCGCTGGACGGACGCAGCTTTCAGGATCTTATCTCGATGACGCCGGGGGTTTTGACGCAGACGCCGCAGAACTTTAACGGGATGGGAGCGGGCAATGGAGACTTCAGTGTGAATGGGGAACAGCCGGAGGCGAACGCTTACTCTGTGGACGGCGTGTCGGCCGATTTCGGCATCGGTTCGCTGGCCGGGCATGAGAAGGTTGCGAGCGCCGGCGATCTGCCGGGTACGACGGCTATCGGTACGACCCAGAGCCTTGCATCGGTGGATGCGCTGCAGGAGTTCCGGGTTCTCAGTTCGTCGTACTCTGCGGAGTACGGCGGCGGCCCGGGTGGGCAGTTCAGTCTCCTCACCCGGTCGGGAACCAGTGCTTTCCATGGCGCCTTCTTCGATTATTTCAGGAACTTTGAGGCCGATGCCGCTGACTGGTTTATACGGTACTATCCGGGGATCCTGCGTTACCAATATTTTTCCATGCCGTTCCACCAGAACGATTTTGGCGGTAAGTTAGGGTTTCCAGTGCTGCTCCCTGGAATCGACCACGGACGGAGACGAACGTTTCTCTTTTTCTCCTACGAAGGCCTTCAGGTAAAGCAGCCAACGGGTCTATTTGTGCAGTTTGTTCCTTCAAGCGAGATGATCACCGAGGCGCCACCTGCGCTCGAGCCGATTCTTCCGCTACTTGCCTACAATACGACGGGCCTCAGGTTGGCGGTTCCGCATTTGGGACTCACTGCTGCGGGTGAGAATCCAACACCTTATCCGGACAGTGTGGATGCGGTTGCCGTCCGGCTCGACCATACGTTCACTCGCGGGTCAACCGCTTTTATCCGGTACAGCAATACACCCAGCAACAGCCAATCGGCATCTTTGGCCTCTCTGACTCTCAACTCCGTCCATACACAGACATTGACCGCGGGCTGGACGGCCCAGCTCTCTTCAGCGATAGCCAACGATCTGCGAGCCGGGTACGCAACGACTCACTCCTTGTTGCAGACGCAGACGATCGGCTATTTGATCTACGACGGTTTCGAGAACTTTCCCTTGAATGTGTCGCTGGGGGCGCCGTCGGGTTCAAGCTCTGAGAGCAGCGATTTCTTTGTTCAAATCGCCGGAGCCGGCAGCTCTGAGGTCAATACGGATGTGGCTTCCGGGTCGCTTGACGAATGGAATTTGCGGGACACGATCGCGTATCAGCGGGGGCACCATCTGCTGCAGTTTGGGTTGGATGTGCGGCATCTCCTCTCGACCGTAGAGCCGCCAGCGCTGACGATTGAGGCGGATTACTTCAATGAGCCGTCGATCCTGCAGAACCTGGCCTCTGACATCTCGATCACAAAGGCGGAGAAGGCGACGCCGGTCTTCAATGAGTTCGCCGGGTTTGTAGAGGATGAATGGCACGTTTCACCGGCGGTGACGCTATCTCCGGGGGTGCGCTGGGAGGTGAACCCGCCGCCGCACGGGTGGGAAGGGGACGATGCTTACACGCTGCACGGCGACGTGGCTTCACCAACTTCGTTGCAGCTTGCCCCGCGCGGCTCTCCGCTGTGGAAAACGAGCTGGCTCAACTTTGCTCCTCGTTTCGGCGTTGCCTGGAGCGCGGACAAGCATCCTGGCCGGGAGTTGGTGCTACGGGCGGGCGGAGGAGTCTTTTTTGAAACGGATAACCGCGCCGCAATGGGCGCCTTCAGCGCTCTGGGGTTTTCTGCGACCTCGCATCTTCAGAACGTCCCAGTGCCCGTGACTTCCGCTCAGCTCGATTTTTCGTCTGTTCCGGCCGCGCCGTATACCGATAGCACGGTCTTCGACTTCCAACAGCACCTGCAGCTACCGTTTGTGTTGCAGTGGAATGGTTCAGTCGAGAAGGCCTTCGGAAAAGATCAGGCGCTCACCGCCTCCTGGACGGGTGCGGCCGGACGCCGTTTGTTGCTGCAACGCAGGACGAGCGTAAGCGCCGGCAATCCGGAGTTTGGCGAGGTCATCTCCTTCCCGAACGGAATCACCTCGAATTACCAAGCGCTCCAAGTCAAGTTTCAACGTTCTGTCTCCCCAGGAGTTCAGGCGCTTGCGGACTGGACATGGTCCCATGCGCTGGACTATGGATCAACGGACCCCGCGTGGCCGCTCACCCGCAGCAATTCGGACTTCGACGTGCGACAAAATGTGGAGGCGGCGGTCTCCTGGACGGAGCGTGAGATCTCCGGCAATTGGTTGAAGAGGAGTGTTCTTAGCGGGTGGGGCGCAGATGGGCTGCTGTCCTTGAGAACCGCGTTCCCGGTGACGCCGCTGGGGACGATCTACTCGGACCCTGCGACGGGCAACCGCTACTACAGCGGCGATGATCTGATTCCTGGCCGTCCGCTTTACCTGTATGGGTCGCAGTATCCTGGCGGCCGCATGTTCAATGGCGGCCCCAACGCCACGAATCCAGCCTTTGTGCTGCCTGCGCCGGGTTCGGCCGGAGATGCGCCCAGGAACAAGCTGCGCGGATTTGGGGAGCAGCAGATCAACATCGACTTCCGCAAGGAGATCGCGATTCGAGGAAGGCTGGGTCTCGAGCTGCGCGGAGAGGCTTATAACCTCTTCAATCATCCGGACTTTGGTTACATGGATGCAGTGACCACCGACTTTCTATTCGGCCAGGCCGCCCTGATGCTGAACCAGAGTTTCGGCTTGACCAGCTCCCTCTATGAACCCGGCGGTCCACGTTCGATTCAGATTGACGCGCGATTTCACTTCTAAGAGGTGAGGGCTGCGGTTGCGGCGTCCGGTTTGCCCGGAGGGGTATGGGCTATCTGTCTGCGAGAGCAGTTTCACCAGATCCTGATTGGTATCCTTCGCGGCGAGGCTTCTAAAGATGAGTGACAGATCCGACCGGAAGGTTGCTTGCCGCATGTAGTGAGCATCCAATGTCTGTTTTGCCGGAAGAACGACGCTGCGATAAAAGACGTCCAGGCTTGCGTGTGGTAACGAACTAAGAGCTTCCTCTTCTTTGGAGAAGGCGAGAGTCGCTCGACCTGTGAGGCCAGGGCGGCAGGAAAGTGGATCCATCTGGTGGCAGGGGAGTTTTGGACGCGGACCAACCAGGCTCATGTCTCCGCGCAGGATGTTGAATAGCTGGGGTAGTTCATCAAGTTTCGAGCGCCGCAGAAAACGTCCGATCGGGGTAAATCGCTGATTGGCGACGGTTGTCACGTCAGGGCGAGGATCCGAGCCTGACGCGACGGGCATGGTGCGGAACTTGAAGATCGTAAAATGCCTTCCCCCGCGCCCAACTCGTATCTGCTGAAAGAGAACAGGGCCCGGGGAGGAGAGCCTGACCGCGATGGAGGTGGCGATGAGTACGGGGAGGGTGACCGGAAGAGAGCAGAGGATGCAAATGCAGTCAAAGAGGCGCTTCATGGAAGAACGCGACCAACGGCTCAGATCTTCCTGATGCAGGTCCGCCTTCAGCTTTTGGCCAAAAATGACAAAGAGTGTGGCTGGATGGGAAGTTTTCGACAGATCGATGTTTCCTTGTTTCAAAGCCATGCGTTTGCGTCCTCGATTGCGTGCGGCCGCCGTTGAATCTGCCAGGTTATCTCTTGCTCTTGTGGCCGAAGATATAGACGACGCTGATGGTCGGTTCGTTGGTGACGGTAAGAAACATTGAGGTGGGTACGGGGGCGTAGGGGTTGTAGAAACCGGGATCTTTATAGAAGAGGCCGCGGTACTCTGCCCGAAGGGCTAGATGCCGGGAGAGCCCGTAATTCAGCGCAGATCCGAAGACTAGCGTTGGGCGGCGCTCCACGGAGTATGGTGAGGGGTTGGAGGCGGGGACGAAGAAGAGGGCGCCGGCCCCGAGCTGCGCTGAGGTGCTCCAGCGCCCGGCTCGGGGCCCCGAGACGGAAGCGGCTAAGGTGAGTTCATACATGCCGGTCCCGATGGATCCCTGAGAGAAGCTGGATTGCGGCCGGTTATAGGGGTTGTTGGTTTCGAATGAGGATCCTTGCGCGTATTGCTCGGGAAACCGACTGTAGCCGAGGTTGACGTTGTAGCCAAGCCAGAGGGAGAAGGCCTGATGGACTACTCCGAGGACGCCTGCTGATGGGGATGCGCCCTGCATCTTTTCTAAGACGTTGGAGCTGTCTCGGGTATCGTCGTTCTGGAGTGAGGTGCGCGTAGGTGTTAGCTGGCCGAAGACGCCGAGAGAGATGTCGGTCTCCGGGGTGAACTTAGGATCTGTGGCTGGTGGCGGGGCGGATTGAGCGGCCACGGGAGGCCCTGAAGAACAAGCAAGCAGAAAAGCCAGGAGAAGAGTTCGTAGGGTTTGGGAAGGGAAGTGCAACTGCGGTGCTGCCATCAAGCTCTCCGGAACAGCCCCTGGGGCCGTTGCCTGTAAAGAGAGGCTTGATAGCATGATCTACCCTGCAGTCTTCTGAAAAAGGCCGATGCTGGGACTGACCTTCTCAGGGCGGCGTCTTCGCAGGCTTGAGAAGGAATAGACTCAGTTCGCTCGCGAGTTCCCGTGAGCGGTGCGCGTTCAATGTCATCGCCTCAGGCGCTGCGAGCGCATGTGTTTTCAGCAGGACGCGGGTTTGCCGCTCTATTGCTTGAGCTGGCCAGCGTACCGCGCGGCTACGATGTTGCGTTGCACGGCCTTCATGGCGTCTGCGCCGGGCATGCCGGTGGTCATTACGCCCTCAAAGAAGTAGCCGGTGGCCCAGTTGCTGTTGTCGCCCCCGGTGCCCAGGATGATCGCGCCTTCCTGCTTCATTGGTTGATAGCGCTTGGGTAAAGGTATAACGCCAGTGGTGGTCAGGCTGCCGCTCTGGGCGTTGCCCTGGTAGATGGCGTAAGAGTGTTGACCGTCGTTGGCGCCCATATCGGTGACAAAGCGTGTGCCGGGTGGCACAGGAAGACGGCCGTAGATGCCGTTCTCCATATCGAGTCCCGCAACCGGCTTGCACGGACTGCCCTTGCACATGATGTTGATCGCATCCATGTGGCCGACATCGTTGTCCAGGTTGTTGATCTCGGCGTTTCCCAGGTCAAAGCAGCACTTCGAGTTCAGATGGAGAGCGGAGGTGACCATGTAGACGCCCTCGGGCTGACCGTTGATCGCTGTGCCCACAGGAGTGTCATTGCGGTAGCCCACCCCAGGTGATACGGCGATGCCGTAGGCAGGATGTCCGTGGACGGTGAGCGGAAGCGCGTCGGCTTTGGCGGGAACGTCATAACCGTTGGGGCCGGGACCATGGGCTGCGCCGCCAGGAGGCGCAGGGATCAGGTCATTATGGTTGGGAGACTGGTCGTAGATCTTGACAATGGTGCAACTGGCATGGGCGCAGAAGGTATCCTGCCGGGAGGCGTCAGCGTAGCCGTCGCGGAGAAGACCGATGTTGATGGAGGCCTTATCCGACTGGCGCATTATCTGGTAAAGAGGGCCGGTGTACCTGTGATAAAGGGCGCGGGTGGTGCTGTAGGCGGCGACACAGGGAGTTTGTGCGGCGAAGATGTCACAGGGACGACGCGTAAACGCATGTGCGGCGTTGACTCCAACGTTACAGATTGCGACGGCCAGGAGTCCTCGCCGGAACCAGCGAAACTCGGTGAAAGCAGACTTGGATCGGAACTGCATAGGATTTTCGTCATCTCCTTGGCGGTTGAGGATTGTCTTGCCTGGCTTTCCGCCTCATTCGGGCTACGCCGTCCGGGCAATGGGAGTGGGAAGTCAGAAAGTTCTGCAGAATCCCCCGGGCCATCTTAGTCAACCGTTTACAGCCTTGTCCATACTGTTGCGGGCAGCGCCGGGGGTCCGCCAAGGCCGTGGGGCAAGGCGTCTTCCATTGCGCCGATTCAAACCCGAGGTAGAAGACCTTCTTGAGGTAGGTCAAGCTGCCTACTCTCCTCCTTTTGGTGGATTGTGAGTTATCCAAACGTGAGGCTAAACTTCCCCGTGAACTCGGAGCCCTTCGAAGGAGCTTCGTCTTCCATCGAAAATGTAAAGGACCAACGAGGATGCCACACATCACCCTGCCTGATGGACTCTATGGTATTCGCAGCGCCATGGCGTTTCGCCCCGAAACAGCAAAGCCTTTGAACGAGCTGGTTCAGGTCTTGCTCTGTGACGCTCACACGCTCTCCGCTGGGGAGCGCGAGCTGATCGCCACCTACACCTCCTATCTGAACGACTGCCACTACTGCCAGAGCATTCACGGTGCGATAGCGGCCGCACACCTGCAAGGCGACGAAGCGCTGGTGAGCCGCGTGAAGGCGGACTTTCAGCACGCGCAGGTCTCAGAAAAGTTGAAGGCCTTGCTGGTGATTGCGGCCAAGGTGCAGGAGAGCGGGAAGAAGGTGACCGCGCTCGATGTGGAGCGCGCGCGCAATTTGGGAGCGACGGATCTTGAGATCCACGATACGGTTCTGATCGCCGCCGCGTTCTGCATGTACAACCGCTACGTGGATGGTCTGGCCACCGTGCAGCCGCAGGACGAGGCCATGTATCGAGAGCGGGGAAAGATTGTGGCGCGCCAGGGGTACGTCAACGTCAGCAAGAGTTATCTACCCCAGACGGCTAAGCTTGACTGAGGGGGCTGTGGCTGAGGAAGACAACTCGATTTGACCCTCCGGTGTGGGGCTTGAGGGTCAGGAGCAGGGTTAGTTCCCTTGGGCTTGGGCCGATCTTCAGTTGGTTGAAGATGAATCGCCCAGTGCCGTGGCGACCGCTGTTCCAATTGGCGAGCCCAGCCCCGTGCATGCGTTCCATCCGGGGCCTGCGGAAAAGGCTCCGTTGCTTCCTGAAGTGATGGGGTGGAAGGCGCTGGGATTGGCGTAGAGCGTAGGGTTGAGGAAGCCGGCGGAGGTGGTGCGGCCCTGGTTGATCAGTGCGGTCAGCGCAGCCCACAGCGGCGCGACCGCGCTGGTGCCGCCGACGACCTCCTGCTGGCCGTCGACGAAGATGTTGTAGCCGGTCTCGGGTGAGGCGTCTCCGGCGACGTCGGGCACACCGCGGCCGCCGGTGGAGGTGGAAGGGGCGGGAACGTTGGCGCTGTCCTGCCAGGAGGGTAGGGGAAAGACGTTGCTGACGCCGCCACCGGTGGCTCCGCCCTGACTGCCGTCGTTCCAGACGACCTCGCTGACGATGGTGGATCCGTTGCTGGTGAGCTGAGTTCCTCCACAGCCGGTGACGTAGGGACTGGAGGCAGGGAAGTCGACGTTGTTGCCGCTGAGCCCGTCGCTGGAACCCTGATCTCCGGAGGCTACGGTAATCGTGACTCCCAATGCTGCGGCGGACTGACAAGCGTCGTTGAGCGCCGAGAGCGAGGACGGAGTCCAGCTCGCCTCCGGCGCTCCCCAACTGATGGAGAGAATGGAGGGGTTGTGGGTGGTGTCATGGACGGCGGTGGTGACGGCGTCGATGAAGCCCTGATCGGTGTTGGGCGTGAAGTAGACGGCAATCGCTGCGCCGTTGGCGATGGAGCCTGCGACCTCAATGTCCAGCGCCACCTCGGCGTCCGCGCTGCTGGCGGTGGTGGGTGAGTTGGCTCCGCCGTCCACGGAGATCGAGGAGACAGTTGGTGTAGCCAGACCGAGGCCGGAGAAGTAGGTGCTGAGATCGCTGGGATTGTAGCCGCCACCGAGTTCGATGATGCCAATGGTCTGGCCCGCGCCGGTCGCCCCGGAGGGGAAGTTGTACAGTGCGGCGATCTGGGGAGGGTTATAGCTGGCTCCGGCCTGTTGCGCTTTGAGCCTTTCGGGCGGGCTGAGGATTCGGATGTGGGGCCGGGCCAGGGGACGTGTGTCCAGACCAAGTACGGCTTCCACCACCTCGGCGTGCTCCTGGGGCAGGGAGATTTCGCCGGTGAAGGCGCAGAAGAGGCTCTCCTCGATCTGGTAGTTGCGCAACTGGACGGCGAAGGCCTGTTCGAGGTTGCGCACGGCTCCGCGCAGCACCAGGGTGCGGCGTGGCAGGCTGGAGGAGTTCTCGTCCACGGAGAGGCCAAACTCGTGGGCGAAGTGGCGCAGGGTGGCAAAGCTGGTGGGGTCGGCGGCGAATCTGCGGTTGAACTCCTCGCGTGTCACCCGGCCGCCGGGTAGTTCCTGGATAGAGAGCGGTGACTTGCGCCGCACCAGAACGGAGACGCTCAGAATCTGGCTGTGCGGTGCAGGCCCGGTGTCGGTTGCATTGGGCGGAGCGCTGCGCTGGCTGCCGGGAAGCGGAACTCGGGGAGAGAGAGACGGCATTTCACCTCGCGGGATGGTTCGGGTAGTTGGAAGTGGAAATCGACTGCAGGGTTGCTTGGAAGCTCCGTCCCGAGAAGGCCTTAACTTAACTAAGGATTCTGGGTTGACATCCTGCTTTGTGGGTGCCGGCTCGGCGTCCTGCACCCCATCTCAAAGGTGCGAGATACTGGGCGCCCGGCAGAGGAGCATCTCCGAGACGTGGGATTCGAGGCGCCGGTTCTGTTTGTCCTTGCAGGTGTGGTAGGCTTGGCGAACTATGAACGGACGTTTTTCGGCGATGTTGCATATTCCCGGCGATGTTCGCGATGCCGTTGCTTTTTATGGAAGAGCGTTTGGCGCTACGACCGGCTGGAGTACGGCTCCATCTGCGGATATGGTGGCGCAGCTCTGGCTGGATGGCGCAGAGTTCTGGGTGCATCCGGCTGGTCAAGAGATTAGCAATCCGTCGCCGGCACAACTCGGCGGGACCCCGGTACGGTTGATGTTGATCGTCGAGGACCCGGATGCCGTCTTCGATCAGGCAGTGGCTGCCGGCGCCGTGGTGCGCTCTCCCATGCAGGACCACGACTATGGATGGCGTGATGGCTCGGTCGTAGACCCGTTCGGTCATCGCTGGGAGATCGGCAGGCCGCTGTAGCGCGTGCCGATGGAAATGTTTGAGGATAAGCGAACCGAACACCACGGTTCCGATGGGCTAAGCGCGATGCGGGCTTGAGCTGGTTGGCGCAATGCGCTGTGACGCGAGCGTGGAGAGGCGCTTGTCGGGCGTTTGGCTGCACTACTTGACCGTCCCGCGGCTTGAGCCGGCGCTACCAGCGAGCAAAAAGGAATCGCTCCACGATTGTGTTCAGTTCCACGCATGAAACGGATCCTTTGACCCAGCAATCGACGGTCGCTTGGTCGAAAGCTTCCACCCAAGACCGTCGACCGGGTCAAGGATGTCCCGGGGCAAAATGTGAAGGATGCCTTGAGATTGGACCAAAGGCGACATGCGGGTGCTCTGGGCTGTTGTAGCGGGGTGGGATGGTTGCGGCTACCCGCTTAGCGGCCGGGGAGGGTGGAGCTGAGTTGGAGCTGGACCAGTTCGGGGCGCTGGATGGTGCGCGGTCCCAGGACGGCAATCTGCGGCAATGGGCCGCGGACCATCGCTACCTCGTCGCAGGCGTAGAGGCGTGGGCAGGTCTGGCAGTCCTTGTAGATCTTGTCCGGCAGGGCGTCGCGATCCGCGATGCGGAAGCCGTAGTGCTCGAAGAAGGCCGGAATCCGGGTGAAGAGACAGACCGAGACTACGGCGTGCTCCTCGGCCTCTGCGACCAGAGCGTTCAGGAGCTTGCCCCCGGCGCCCTGACCCCTGGCCTCGGGCTTCATGACGATGGAGCGCACCTCAGCCAGATGAGGCCCGTAGAGATGCAGAGCACCGCAGCCAAGGAACTCGCCTTCATCGGTCTCGGCGACCGTAAAGTCCCGGATGTTCTCGCAGATCTCCGCGTAACTACGGCGCAGCAGGGTTCCATCGCCGGAGAGAGAGTTGACCAGGTCGAAGACGTTGCGAGCGTCCTGCAGGCGCGCCTTGTGGATTCGCACCTCAGCCATGGGCAGCCTCTGCAGACGGGATGTTTGGAGGCTGAGTGCGATCGGCCCAGCGCTGGCGGGCGGCTGCAAGAGCCTTTTGCACGCGAAGAGTTGCGGTTCCACCGAGGACATCGTGGCAGTCCAAGGCTGCCTGCAGGCAGATCGCCTCAGCAAAGTCTGGGCCGAACTCCGGGCTGAACTGCTGTAGCTCCGGGAGCGAGAGAGCGTTGAGTTCGACGCCGCGCTCCAGGGCGAAGCGGACGGCGTTGCCGATGATCTCATGCGCCTTGCGGAAGGGAACTCCCTTGTAGGTGAGGTAGGTGGCTGCAGCCATGGCGTTTAGATAGCCGGACTGCGCAGCGAGGTTCATCTTTTCCAGCCGGAAGTTGAGCGCTGCGGTGAAGGCCGGCAACACCGAGAGGATGCCACCGATGGCGTCGGCGGCGTCAAAGACTGGCTCCTGGCCCTCCTGCAGATCCTTGTTGTAAGCCAGGGGAAGGCCTTTGACGAGCGTGGTGAGCGTGGTGACAGCCCCGGAGAGGCGTGCGCACTTGCCGCGGATCAGCTCGGTGAGATCCGGGTTCTTCTTCTGCGGCATGGCGCTGGAGCCGGTGGAGAAGCGCTCGGGAAGATCCAGGAAGGCGAACTCCGCGGTGGAGTAGAGGGTAAGCTCCTCGGCGAAGCGGGAGATGTGCAGCCCCAGGATGGAGAGAGACTGGACGAACTCGATGGCGAAGTCCCGGTCGCTGGTGGCGTCCATGCTGTTGGGCGTGGGAGCATCAAAGCCGAGCGCTGCGGTGGCGATGGCGCGGTCCAGGGCCAGCGTCGCTCCCGCTACCGCGCCCGATCCTAGCGGGCAGAGGTTCATCCGCCGTCTGGCGTCGACCAACCGGGAGCGGTCACGCTCCACCATGCTGACGTAGGCCAGCAGCCAATGGGCCACCAGCACCGGCTCGGCGCGCTGCAGATGGGTGTAGCTGGGCATGACGGCGGTTCCCGCGGACTCCGCCACACAGAGCAGAGCGTCGATCCACTGATCCAGGCTGCACAGCGTGGCATCGATGCTGTCGCGCACGAAGAGGCGCATGTCTGTGGCGATCTGCTCGTTGCGGCTGCGCCCGGTGTGCAGCTTGAGCGCCAGGGGGCCGATCTGCTGGAGGAGCTGAAGTTCGACGAAGTGATGAATGTCTTCGGCTTGAGGACAGGAGGCCACCAGAGCAGCGCCGATCTGGGCGGTGCTGGCGGAGTACTCCGGCTCCGGTGAGGAGACGGAGATGCGATGGGACCATGCTTCGGCCTGCGAACCTACGACGGAGAGGCCGTGCAGCATGGTCTCCAGTTCCGCAGGGGTGAGCACGCCGGCGGCGGCGATCATGCGTGCGTGCGCCGCACTGGCGGCGATCTCCTGCGGCAGCAGCCGCCAGTCGAAGGGAAAGGAGCGCTGCCACTGCTCGAAAGTTCTATCCAGAGGCTCGCGAAAGCGTCCGGACCACATCTTGGCGGGTTGGGTGGACATTGGGGAAGGACTTCCTCCGGGGTCAGGGCCCGGCAACGTTGGCGCAGGCGCTAGATAGTGGGCCATGCGTTTTGACTCTGAAAAGCGGGCTGGATTCATTCCTTGCCGGGACGCTTTGCCTCGCCTCCGCTGCTCAGTTGCGGCATGGGTGAAAGATTGCCCAGGGTGAGCAGCCCGCTTTCGGCATAGGTGAGTAGTTTGGCGCGTGTGTCCGTGATATCCAGATTGCGCATGGTGAGCTGGCCGATGCGGTCGCGCGGAGTAAAGGCAGATTCTGTCTTCTCCATGCTCAGGCGTTCGGGAGTGAAGGTCAGGTTGGGCGACTCGGTGTTCAGAATGGTGTAGTCGTTGCCGCGGCGCAGTTCGAGCGTGACCTCTCCGGTGATCGGTTTGGCGACCCAGCGTTGCGCGGACTCACGCAGCATGATGGCCTGAGGGTCAAACCAGCGGCCCTGATAGAGCAGCCGGCCGAGTTTGCGTCCGTTCTCCCGGTACTGCTCGATGGTGTCCTCATTATGGATGCCCGTGATGAGCCGCTCGTAGGCGATGAAGAGCAGGGCCAGACCGGGGGCCTCGTAGACGCCGCGGCTCTTGGCCTCGATGATGCGGTTCTCGATCTGGTCGCTCATGCCCAGGCCGTGCTGGCCGCCGATGCGATTGGCCTCCAGCATCAGTTGGATCGGGTCCGCATACTCGCTTCCGTTGAGCGAGACAGGCAGACCTTCACTAAAGCCGATGGTCACTTGTTCGCGTGGAATCTGAACCTCATCCCGCCAGAAGGCGACGCCCATGATGGGGTCGACGATCCGCATGCTGCTCTTGAGCAATTCCAAATCCTTGGCTTCGTGGGTAGCGCCAAGCATGTTGGAGTCAGTGGAGTAGGCCTTTTCGGCGGACATCTTGTAAGGAAATCCAGAGCGTTGCAGAAAGGCCGACATCTCGGCGCGGCCGCCCAGCTCGGCGATGAAGGAGGCATCCAGCCAAGGCTTGTACACCTGCAGGTTGGGGTTCACCAGCAAGCCGTAGCGGTAGAAACGCTCAATGTCGTTGCCTTTGAAGGTGGAGCCGTCGCCCCAGATATGGACGTCGTCCTGCTTCATGGCGGTGACCAGCATGGTTCCAGTCACCGCGCGGCCGATCGGGGTGGTGTTGAAGTAAGTAACGCCGGCAGTGGAGATGTGGAAGGCTCCGCACTGGAGGGCGGCTAGGCCTTCGCGCACCAGTGGGCCGCGGCAGTCGATCAGGCGGGCCTCGACGGCTCCGTACTCGATGGCTTTGCGGGGGATGGCGTCGTAGTCGGACTCGTCCGGCTGTCCCAGGTTGGCGGTGTAGGCGTAAGGCTCAGCGCCCTTCTGTTTCATCCAGTGCAGCGCAGCGCTGGTGTCCAGGCCTCCGGAAAAGGCGATGCCGACTTTTTGGCCAGTGGGGACGGTCTCAAGGATTACGGACATGGAGGAGTCTTTCTTGCAGCTTTAGCGTCTGCGGCGAGAGGGCTGAGCAGCCGGGTTGCGGTGATGGGGAAGGCGCTTGGCTCCGCCAAGCAGCATCAGCGTGATGGCCTTCTGGGCGTGCAGACGGTTTTCCGCCTGGTCAAAGACGATTGACTGCGGTCCGTCCATCACAGCGTCGGTGACCTCCGCGCCGCGGTGGGCCGGCAGGCAGTGCATGAAGACCGCGGACTCGCTGGCCCGTTTCATCAGCTCCTCATTCACCTGGAAGGGTTTGAAGATGGGTGCCCTGCGCGCTGCCTCGTGCTCCTGTCCCATACTGGTGCAGACATCCGTATAGATGGCGTCAGCATTCGTGGCCGCCTTCAGAGGATCGTGCGTGAGGGTCAGGGAGCCGCCGGTGTTCTCGGCAATTTCAATCGCCTTGTGGACGATCTCCAGCTTGGGTTCGAAGCCCTTGGGGGTGGCAATCGTGGTGTGAACGCCCAGCAGAGCCGCGGTCAGCATCAGGGAGTGGCAGACGTTGTTGCCGTCACCGACATAGCTGAAGTGCAGTCCCGACAGGGATCCAAAGCGCTCTTCCAGGGTCATGAAGTCCGCAATGGATTGGCAGGGGTGCTCGAGGTCGGAGAGTGCGTTGATGACCGGCACCCGAGCGACAGAGGCCATCTCGGTAATCGTGTCGTGGGCATATGTGCGCAGCACGATGATGTTCATCCAGCGCTCCAGATTGCGGGCCACATCTGGAATCGACTCTCGCTCGCCGAGGGGAGATTTCGTCTGGTCAACGAACAGGGCGCTTCCCCCGGCGGTATTCATGGCTGCCTCAAAGGTGAGACGGGTGCGCAAGGAGTCCTTTTCAAAGATCAGGACCATCTGCTTGGCGTCCAGGGCGTGACGGAAGTCCTCAGGATGGGCCTTGACCGAATGGGAGAGCTCGAGAATGGCCGCCATCTCGGCGACCGAGAGATCAGCGATGGAGCAGAGGTCGCGTCCGGCGAGATCCTTGACAACCTGGTTGAAGGCGGTATCGGACTGAATCCCTAGCGATAGAGATGCGGTTTGGTCTGAGGAGCGTTGATTTCTGGCAGTGTTCATGACGATGGTCTTGTTTCCTTTGATGCCGTTGGCTGGGCTATCCATGAATCTTCTCTCCATCCAAGACGGCGGTCGACTGAGTGGAGCAACGGCTGTGCGTTGCCAGCAGTTCGTTCAGCGCGTCGATGGTGTGGTCCACATCCCGGCGCGAGAGGATATAGGGTGGAAGGAAGCGCAGCACGGTCTCATGGGTGCGATTGAGTATGATGCGACGCTCCATCATGCCCTGGAGCATCTGCCGCGCCAGACTCTCGGACTCCATTTCGACGCCGATCATCAGGCCCATGCCCCGCACCTCACGGATGCAGGGGAAGCGGGTTTGCAACTCCCGAAGGCGGCCGAGAAAGTACCCTCCCAGCGACGCGACGTGGTCCAGCAGCCGAGATTGCTTGATCTCATCGATGACGGCGATGGCTACGGCGCAGGCCAGGGGGTTGCCTCCGAAGGTGGTGCCGTGCATGCCTGGGGTGAGGGCGCGCGAGGCCTCTTCGCTGCACAGCATGGCGCCTATAGGAACGCCGCTGGCCAACGGTTTGGCCAGCGTGGTGACGTCCGGCTGAATGCCATAGTGTTGATAGGCGCACCAGCGGCCGGTTCTTCCCATGCCGCTCTGAATCTCATCCAGCAGAAGCAGCGCGCCGGTGGAGTTGCAGAGTTCACGAGCGGCGGCCAGAAACTGCTGGGTGACGGGATGGATGCCGCCTTCGCCCTGGATGACCTCGATGGCGACAGCGCAAACATCGCTGGAGAAGGCTGCGCGGAGCGCCTCCACGTCATTGAAGGGGACGAACGAGACGCCGGGCATGACCGGTTCAAAGGGCTCGCGGTACTTGAGCTTGTGGGTGGTGGCCAACGAACCCATGGTGCGGCCGTGGAAGCTGTTCTCCATGGCCAGAATGCCGGTTCCTATCTTTCTGCCCTGGCTGCGCAGCCGCCGGGCGTGAGCGCGGGCGAGTTTGAGCGCCGCCTCCCAGGCCTCAGTGCCGGTATTGCAGAAAAAGACTCGGTCCAGTCCGGTGATCTCGGTCAAGCGGAGCGCCAGTTCGCTCGTCCCGGGATGGTAGAAGAGGTTGGAGGTGTGCAACAGGCCCTGACTCTGTTGTTGCAGTGCGCCTGTGATGGCCGGATGCTGGTAGCCGAGCGCACAAACGCCGATGCCGCTGAGCAGATCCAGATACTGGTTACCCTGCTCGTCGCGCAGATGCACTCCTTGGCCGGAGACAAACAGCAATGGGTTGCGTTCGTAAGTCTGTACCAGGAGTTTTGCCTCAGCAGCTTGAATCTCATTCAGGCTGCCCAGCTTGCTGAAATCCATCTCAGGGTTCATGCGACCATCACCTCCGTACCATCATTGACGCGTGAATTCAGCAGATCAGGCAGAACAGACGCCGACTCCGCGGGCAGGATGCGGACACGCTTGACGCCATGCAGCAGCGCATCCTTGCAGGCGTCGAGTTTGGGCAGCATCCCCCCGGAGACGACGGCCTGGGCTGTAAGGGCAGGAATCTGTTGCAGGGAAAGCCAGCGCATCACATTCCCATCCGCCCCTTTGACGCCGGGCACATCGGTGAGGAAAACCAGAGCATCGGCCTTGGTGGCGATGGCGCAGGCCGAGGCCATCTCATCGGCGTTGATGTTGTAGTACTCGCCATCGAAGCCGAGGGCGATGGAAGAGATTACCGGGACGGCTCCCATGGTCCAGATCGCATCCAGCCACTTGGGGTCGGTAGCGGCGATCTCCCCCACGTATCCCAGGTCCGGGGTGGTCTTCTTCTTGCGCGCCCGGAAGATGTGGCCATCTCCGCCGGTAAGGCCCATGGCTGGTTGTCCGCACTGGCCCAGCGACGCCACCAGCGATTTGTTGACCCTGCCGCCCAAGACCATCAACGCAGCATCGCGGGTCTCCGCGTCGGTTACCCGCAGACCGGCGACGAACTCACTCTTCTTGCCCATCTGGGCAAGAAGCCGGGTCAGTTGCACACCGCCGCCGTGGACCAGGGCGACCTTGTGCCCATCCCTGGCCAGTTCCGCAATGGCCCGCGAGCATCGCTGCAGGAGTTCGGGGTTCTCCAGCGCCGCTCCTCCCAGCTTGACGACAAATTTCATAGCTGGTTCACCGCCTTCATCGCAAGCCCTCCGCCTGATCCCATCCAGCCATCAGATTCATATTTTCGACTGCTTGTGATGCAGCACCCTTCAAAAGATTGTCAAGACAACTCACCACCACCATCTTGCGGCCGTCCGGCCCGATATGAAATCCCAGATCGCAGTAGTTGCTCCGCACCACGTACTGAATCTGCGGAAGTTGAGGCGATCGCCTTACCCGGACCAGCGGAGCCTCGGCGTAGAAGCGGTCAAAGATGACCTGGATGGCTGCCGGCTCCGAGCGTTGCCGCAAGCGAACGTAGATGGTGGAAAGGATGCCGCGCGGAATGGGCAGAAGGTGAGGAGTGAAGTGAAACTGGTCCGCGCTTAGGCCAAGCTGTTCCAGAAGCTCGCCGGTGTGGCGATGTCCAAAGACAGCATAGGCGGAGAGGTTGTCGGCGGCGTGCATGAAGAGGTTGTTGGGCGTCAGCGCCTTGCCGGCTCCGCTCACTCCGGACTTGGCGTCGCAGACAACTCCGTGGTCCAGGTCCAGCACTCCGGCGCGAACCAGCGGCGCCAGCGCAAGCAGCATTGAGGTGGCATAGCAGCCCGGATTGGCCACCAGCCGGGCTTGGCGGATGGCCGCAGCATGCAGCTCTGGCAAACCGTAGACGGCTTCGCTCTGCAGCGCCGCCGCCAGCGATGGGTCCACATCTTCAAGGTTGTAGATAGCTCGATTTTGTTCCTGTTGCAGCCTCCAGGCTCCGCTGAGGTCGATTACTCGCATTCCATGGGCCAGTGCGTGGGGCGCCCAGGCGCGCGACTGTTCATGAGGGGTCGCCAGCAGGATGAGTTCCGTCCCCTGGCGCTGCAACTGCTCCCAGGTGAAGGGCAGCACCTGCATCTGATCCGCCGTGCCCAGGCCGGAGAGGTGAGGATGAAGATGGGTAAGCGCTACCGGAG
>DAHWOF010000040.1 GCA_027335345.1 Granulicella sp.
GCTTGACAGCGCCACTGCCTGAAACGGCCTTCGGTCCAGACCCAGCTCAGATCCAACCTACTCCCGGCGCCGCTTCATTTTCATCCCCCCCCTTGTGACCGGACCGGTCATGAACGACTCATCTTGCATCGGAAAAGAGTCCTCTTCGCAGCGCATCCGGATGGAGTGTAAAGTAAAGAGAGGAAAGCCCGATGAAGCGTGTTCTTTCGATCGTTCTTCAGTTCATCCTGTACCTGCTGGCTTTTGCCGCAGGGTCATTCCTTCCCGTCTTTCACATCCTGCCCTCGCTCAGCTTCAGGATCGGCGCCGGCCGGGTCTTTGTCTATGACGGCGTCCTGCTGATGCTGGCTTTTTATGCGCTGATTCTGCTGATCGCAGCCGCGCGGAAGAGAATACCTGCCGCGCTGGTGAACGCCACGCTGGCATTGGTGCTGGCTTTGGCTGCGGGGATGTTCTTTAAGCTGGGCTTCAAGAGCATCTGATCAGAATCTGCTCAAAATGAACGTTCCAGGGTAGGCAGGGTGCAGCGTATTGATGTTGCGAGGCGAGTTGTCGCTGTTTTGCGACCGACATTCGCCGGGCTGGGCAGAACAATTGTGCATATTTGCGCATAACGCAATCGATTTATCGGTCGATTTTCTGATTTGAACCTTGATAAACTGACGGCTACAAGAAGTGGTTGTCGGTGGCGTGGAAGGGTAAGCTCTGATCAGGCCCGGATCTCTGCCGATACATCTTCTATTCGAGTACGCAACGCCCGGTCCGAATCGACAACGCCGCCGGCAACGAATACCTGAGCGGAGCGTCGAGTCTGAGCGAGAGAAGGATCCCGTTTTTCATGAATCTTCAGTCACCTGTATCGGCTGGTATCTCACCAGCCATTTTCGACGTCTCCGATCGCAAGGTCGCGTACTTTTCGATGGAGATCGCGTTGTCCAAGACGCTGCCGACGTACTCCGGCGGGCTGGGCATGCTTGCCGGCGACACCCTGCGCTCGGCGGCGGACACAGGCCTGTCCATGGTCGCGATCTCACTGTTGCACCGTCGCGGCTACTTCGAGCAGCACCTGGATGCCTCCGGCCAGCAGACGGAGAGCGATGTGAGGTGGTCGCCGGAGACCACTTTGCCGTCCGCAGATCAGACGGTAACGATTTCCATGCAGGGCCGGGAGATCACGCTCCGCGCCTGGCGATTTGACGTGGTTGGCGTCACCGGCCACATCGTTCCCGTGTTTCTTCTGGACAGCGATGTCGAGGGCAACGATCCCTGGGATCGCCGGCTGACGGATCATCTATACGGCGGCGATACCTACTATCGTCTCTGCCAGGAGGCGGTGCTGGGTCTGGGCGGGATCCATTTGCTGTTTGCTCTTGGTTGCCAGCCCGAGGTGTGCCATATGAATGAAGGCCATGCCGCACTGCTGGCGATCGGACTGCTGGAGGCGCGGGTTGCTCCGGCTCCCCTGAGCAGCGCAACCGAAGCGGATGCGGAAGCGGTCAAACAGCAGTGCGTCTTTACCACGCACACCCCGGTACCGGCCGGGCACGACAAGTTTGGACTGGATCAGATGATGCAGGTGTTGGGAGCGGACCGCTCCGCGGCCATCGAGCGGTTCGGCGCTCTGCACAACGACCTGCTGAATATGACCTACATCGCCCTGCGCTTCTCGCGTTATGTCAACGGCGTCTCCATGCTGCACGGCAAGGTCTCGCAACTGATGTTTCCCGAGTACACCGTGCATGCCATCACCAACGGTGTGCATGCCGCCACCTGGCTCTCCCAGCCCTTTCAAGCTCTGTTGGATAACGAGCTTCCGGCTTGGCGCGAGGATAATCAGTACTTCCGTTCGGTGTACGGCATTGAGCCCGAGGTGATCGAAGCCACACACCAGATCAGCAAGCAGCGTCTGCTGGAAACCGTACGGCAGCGTACCGGCATTGTGCTGGACCCCAGCGTGCTTACCCTGGGTTTTGCCCGTCGGGTAGCAACCTACAAGCGCGCTAGTCTGGTGCTGCACTCGCCGGAACGCCTGATCGAGATCGCCGACCGGATCGGCGGCCTGCAGATTCTAATGGCCGGCAAGTCGCACCCGGCCGATAACGCCGGCAAGAGCCTGATCCGCGATATCTTCGCGGTGGCCTCCAAGCTGAAGCACAGCATGCTGCGCATCGTCTATCTGGAGAACTACGACTGGGAGCTGGGAGAGCAACTCACCAACGGTGTGGATGTGTGGCTGAATACCCCGCTGCGTCCCTATGAAGCCTCCGGCACCAGCGGCATGAAGGCCGCGCTGAACGGTGTCCCCAGCCTGAGCGTGCTAGACGGCTGGTGGGTGGAGGGTTGTGCGGAGAACATCACCGGCTGGGCCATCGAGAACTCCGAAGACGAGGCCATCGAAGCCGAGCGCGTCTATGAGAAGCTGGAGAATTGCGTTGCGCCGATGTATGCAGACAAGCCCCGCTGGGCCCGCCTGCGCCGCCATTGTATCGCCATCAATGGCGCCTTCTTCAACACGCACCGCATGCTGGGTCAGTATGTATCCAACGCCTACTTCCCTCCTGCGGATCGTAACGCCGCCTCAGACCCGTTGGTGGAAGACGACCAGGCCGAACAGACCAGCATGGCCGAGGCTTGAGCCAGACTTGACCGAGGCCTGGTTTGGGTGCAAGCTTATCCCGGCCCATTTCGCGCGCCGTATACTGTGGAGATCCTCTGATGCAAGTTGGCGATATTGTTGAAGACTTCAGCCTGCCCGACCAGGACGGTAACTCCGTCCGCCTCTCTGACTTTGCGGGCAAGACGGTGGTGCTCTTCTTCTATCCACGGGCCAATACGCCCGGATGCACGGTTGAGGCCTGCGGCTTTCAGTCCGAGCTGGCTCATTTCAAGCGGTTGCATGGCGGCGGTGTGGTGGTGCTCGGCATCTCTCGCGACACGGTAAAGGCGCAGAAAAAGTTTGCCGAAAAGTACGGTCTGCAATACCCGTTGTTGGCCGACGCTGATCAGACCATCTGCAATCGCTTTGGGGTGATCAAAGAGAAGAACATGTACGGCAAGAAGGTGACCGGCATCGAGCGGACCACCTATGTGATCGGCCCGGACCGCCGGCTGGAGCATGTCTTCGCCAAGGTGAAGCCGGAGGGCCACGCAGAAGAGGTTCTTGCACTGCTGAAGAAGTAGCCATGTCCAACCTGATGATCTCGGCTATGGTGGATGAGCTTCCGCTGGCGGGGGCCGTCGTGGCTGTGGCAGCCTCGGCGGGACTTGGCCTGACCTACGCTGCGCTCAGCCCCACCTCGCAGTTGTTTGGGCGCACCATCCTGGCCGGGGGCGACCCGAATGAGGCCGCGCTCACCTTCGATGATGGCCCCAACGATGTAGCCACGGACGCGCTTCTGGATGTTCTGGCGCGCTACAACGCCCGCGCCACCTTCTTCATGATCGGCCGATTCGTTCGGGAGCGGCCGGAGATAGTGCGCCGCGTCCACGCCGCTGGGCACCTCATCGGCAACCATACGCAGACGCACCCCTGGCTCAGCTTCCAGTCTTCCAGGGTGATCCGGCAGCAACTGAGAGAGTGCAATCACGCGCTCGAGGACACGATCGGAGCCCCTGTGCGCTACTTCCGCCCGCCTCACGGGGCGCGCCGGCCGATGGTCTTTCAGGCCGCGCGAGAGCTGGGACTGAAGCTCGTGCAGTGGAACGCCATGGGTTACGACTGGAGGCCGATTCCCGCCGAAAGAATCCTGGCCCACATTGACCATGGCCTGGCACGCGCTCAGCGTCAGCACAAGGGGGCCAACATCCTGCTGCATGATGGGCATCAGCAAGGAATTGGCGTCGACCGCAGCGCCAGCGTGCAGGCCGTCGAAGAGCTTCTGCGAAGGTTTCATCGGGAGGCTGTTCGCCCGGTGACGGTGGATGCCTGGGGATAGAAGCCGTTCATCTCCTCGCCATCTGACAGGGCGCATCCGGAAAGTCTTGTTTGGCCAGACTGAACGAGTATGTTCGACGCCATTGCCAGGCTGCGCTGGACTCCAGCGCGATGGCCACTACCGGAGAGGTGGAGCTTTGGCTTGTATAGAGGTTGGAAAAGTCCTGCGGCTTTTCAACCAGTGGCGATATCATGAACCAACTGCTGCCCATCCCGGGAATATAGCGGAAGCTTCGCTGACCGCCAGAGGTCATGGTCAGGTTGATCATTACCCTCCCAGGTTTGTAAAGAAGGCCCCAGATGCGGCCAAGAACGGTTGGTGTCAACATCACGCGTGCATAGATGGGCGATCCGGATTTCGGGATGGTCAAGCTGGAGTTGAACGTCTGCTGGCCTTTTACAAGCTCTTTCAAGACAGGTGCGTGGGACGCCTCCGAGCAGCGTTGCAGCAGCAGGTAGCCGGTTGGAAGCCCAATGGGCGCGTAGTCCGCCAGGAAAACGGGCCAGCTCAAGCCGTCCGCCAGGCTGGGGAGTTGCTGATCCGTCGGCTCGATATTCAAAAGAATGTACTTTGGCGCCCCCGCCTGAAGCAGGTGCCGTTGATTCAACTCCGCCAGCCAGGGTGTGTAGGCTGAGTAGCTCTGAAAGACCGGCCGGGGATTCCAATGATTTCCGGAGGCGATCAGGTCAGACTGATTGAAAGAATAGATATCAACGCTGCCATCAAGCTGTGGAAGAGGGTGCTGACGCGCCATGTCCCGCAAGTGATTCCGGTAGGCAACAGAATAAGTCTCAGGGTGTTTGATCTGCATTGCGATGCCGTGAAACAGACCTTTATAGGTGCTTTCAAACTGGATCACCAGGGCGCTGCTGGTCGAATTTGCGTGATTACTGTTGATATGAACAAAAGCAAGCAAGGCAAGCAGCAACGGCCAGCCTGCGCCTCGGGATAAAACGCCGGCATAGATCAATGCGGCCAGCATGATGGCCTGCGAGAAGATCGTTACGTGCTCATCTTCGCGGACAAACCGAGCATGTCCCGCCGCCAGTTGAAAGTTGAGCGGCGGTTAGGTTGATGGTACTACGCGACCTTGCTGCTGGCGGTCGCAGTGGGGTTGAGGATTGCTTCAAGCGCCCACAGGTCTTTGTGCCCCATGATGCGCTTGAAGC
>DAHWOF010000062.1 GCA_027335345.1 Granulicella sp.
TCGCCTTTTCTTCATGCGATAGCCCTGCTCCTGAAGCCATATTCCTGGGGATCATCATTCGGGGGCGGGTCTGTAACGGGCTTGCCGACGGGAAGTGTGGTCATTGATGTCGAGATCTCACAGGATCTCGAACGGGAAGGCAGAGCTTAGCCATGCACCAGCCAATCGAACTGCTCCTGGGAGAGTGGAACCACCGAAAGCCGGAACTGCCGGAACATTACGGAGCCAAGGAACACGCCCTGCTGGCGGATCTCCGCCAGTGGCTTCTCCCGTTTGAGCCGCTTACCCGCCTTGAGCCGCACCCAGGGCGTCTTGGGGTCATTGGGATCGGTGGTCACAGAGATGACTTTGGCCGTACCTACAGCGGCCTTCCCCGTATTGGAGTGATAGATGACGCAGCTCTCGCCGGGCTTCATCTGGCGCAGCGTTATCAACGCTTGCGGGTTCTTCACCCCATCCCAAAGGGTCTCACCTTCGCGCAGAAGGTCGTCGAAAGAGTATTTCTCAGGCTCTGTCTTCAGAAGGTAGTGCATTCGTCTCCAGTGTAGTTGGTTTCAGGGGAAAGGTGTCCAAATTCGGTTGGTGGGAGTTGTCTGAGGGCTAATCTCAACCGCCCAGATCGAGGAGGCGCACGTTCGCAATCGGTTGACCGAGGAAAAGGCTTCCGAGGCGCTGAAACTTCTCTACGGAGTCGGTGGCAAAACACTCAAAGTTGCCTTCGGTCTCCGTGGCAGGCGCTGAGGAGCGCACTCCCAGAAGAGCTGACTCGGCCGCCTCAGCCGCTGCCTTTGCGGAGTCGATTACAATGGCCTCCGATCCCAGCTCGCGCAGCGTCGCTTCAATTGCGCCGGCGATCAGCGGATAGTGGGTGCAACCGAGAAGAACGGCTTTGGGCCGGCAGACGGCCAAGGCTTCGGAGAGATAGATGCGCAGGACGGATCGAGTTACCTCGTGGTCTATCCAACCCTCTTCCACCAGAGGGACGAGCAGGGGACAGGCTATCTCGAAGGCGCGCAAGCCGATCCTTTGGCAAGCCTCCCGGTAGGCGTGCGACTGCACGGTGGCGGAGGTAGCCAGCACGAGAACATCGCCGCCGACCTCCTGCAGCGCGCGGCTGACGGCTTGCGATCCAGGTTCAATCACGCCGAGTACAGGAACCCGCACGGCCAGACGGATCTCATGGAGCGCCAGAGCTGTGGCGGTGTTGCAGGCGATCACCAGGTACTGGCAGCCGCGCTGTTCCAGGAAGCGCGCGCTCTCCACGGCGTAGCGGGCAATGGTGGCCTGAGACTTTGCTCCGTAGGGAAGGCGCGCCGTATCGCCCAGGTAGATAAAGTGCGCTGAGGAAATACGCGTCAGCAGCGATCGGAGGACGGTGAGGCCGCCAAAGCCGGAGTCAAAGACGCCAATAACTGGCGGCTGCGGCGGGTCTTCGCCTGGGACTGGAGCAGCGATCACAGCAAGGCTGGGTTCCGCGGAGGGCGCCGGCACGCAGGGTACATTCCAGTCCTGGCTTTGATTGGACCGCATTGCGCCCATTGCTTCCTCATGCTTGTTTCTTGTCATGCCTGAATTCTCATTTTCTTCTATCTGAGGCGTTGGTCATGGATTTGCCGGCTTGGGTTCTTCGCCGCCCGTCGGTGAGGTTGCGTCACGCACGGGGTAGGTGCGCAGAAGATCGGCATGGCCGGCCAGCGTCTCACGCGCCTGGCCATCCACAAGGAAGCGCACTTGCTCGATCTGAGGAAGATTCCGATGCAAGGTTCCCAGGATCGAGCGCAGGGTAAGCGACTCGACCTCGACGCCTGAAGGATGCTGGTTCACCCAAGAGCTGCGGAGGTCGATGACCGCCAGTTCGCCGCCGGGGTGTTGTGGCTGCAAGGCGCTGGGGTCGTCAGGGGGTACAGGCGTCGTCGCCCGGTAGCCGGCGGTATTGGTGGCCGATGAGGAGGAATCGGATACGTATCCCATCACGGGCAGGGGCAGCAGGAACACCTCAGCAACGGCCGAGCCAGGCGGTAGGGAGTGCGCGGAGCCTGGCAGCGCGTATTCGGCAAGCAGGTGATCGATCAGGGCGCGGGCGCGCGCATTTACCGCCTGCGGCAGGGCGATCTGGCGGGTCTCCGGATGAATGGTTCCGTCCTGATCGTTGGCCAGATCCAGGGTCACTGTCTCTGCCACCGCCGTAGGCGCATCGATGGGCATCTGCTCGGCCAGCGCCTCAATCCGCTGCCGCTCCCTGTGGCGCTCGACCGCCAGAAGAAGGCCCATGGCGAGGATGCATAGCATCAGGCACCAGAAGACGATGCGCTGACGGCGCTGGATCTTCTGAATTGCCACGTGATGCGAAACGGGCTGGGCGCTGCGCGGATTTGGCTGAAGTTGGTTGCTCATGGCTGTACCGCAGTCCTGCCGCTGTGTCTGGCCAGAGTGGCTTGAGTAACGGAGGCCCCCGAGCGTTGGGGCGGAGCTTGTACCTGGCCCTCCCAGACCAACAAGGCTCCGGCGATCGCGCGCGCCACCTGCTGCTGGTAGTCAGTTCGGTTGATGCTGTCCGCATCCTCGTCGGCAGGCGCCAACTCTACGATGAGGGCAGGGCAGGTCAGGGAGTCCATCGGCCGCACGGAGACAGCGCCGACCACGAGTGGAATGCTTGAACGCATCAAAGCGCCGGCAATCTCTCTCTGCAGAAGACGGCTTTGCGGAATCCAAGCGGCCTGCGCCGTGAGCCATGGCGGCACGGAGGGTTCCGCGGAGGCAGCGTCCAGATCGGCGCGATAGAGATGCACTCCGTCGCCACTGCTGCTGGCGTGCAGCACCAGGCAAGCCGCTGCATGAGCGTGGTTGGCGACTCCGGCGCGATCATTCAGGGAGAGGCTGCCGCCCCCGGGCGCCGGCGAGGCCGGCGAATCCGAATCGCGCGTCATCACGACGGTGAATCCGCGCGCCGTTAGCATCGCCCGCAGCCGGAAGGCAAGCGCCAGGGTCACATCCTTCTCGACGGTCGTATCGCTGATCTGCGCTCCGCTATCAGAGCCTCCGTGCGCTGGATCAAGCACGATGACCCGACGCTGAATGGCGATCGGCGCCGGGATGGGCGAGGGCGTCAGGCTACTAGCCATAGGCTGTTGCGCTCTGGAGGTCAGATGTTTCGAGATCGCCCGAGCTTCGGATCCCGGGGTCGCCGAGTGCCCGGATGTCCGACTCTGTTGCGCATGTCCGGAGAGTGCGGCCATAGTCAACAGACCGGCTAACAGAGACCGGGCCGGAATGAAAGTTCGCAGAGCGTTCACGGGAATCTGTCAGCCTTCGCGAGGGCATAAGCCGTCTGTGCCCTTGGCGTCGATTGTATCGATGACCCCTGTTGGTTCCAAAGCCCCGGTGGTGAGCGCGGCGCCGCTCTAAAACTTCTGGGATAGCGTCTTGCTCTTCTCGATTTAGACTCGTACCCATGCGGGTCTTCGGCATCGATTGTGGAACGGAGGTCACTGGCTACGGCGTCGTGGAGGTCAACGACGGGGCGCGCGGCTCCAAGCTTCGTCCGGTGTGTGCGGGGGCCGTGCGCTTGAACAAGAAGGATCCCACTGCCGAGCGCCTGCTCGATGTCTATTTCAAGCTCACTGAGCTGTTGCAGTTTTGGCAACCCGACGTGGTGGCCATTGAGGATGTTTTTTTCTCAGCGAACGCCAAGAGCGCCTTGAAGCTGGGCCAGGTGCGAGGCGTTGCAATGCTGGCGGCGGCCAACTATGGGGTTCCGGTAGCCGAATATGCTCCCTTGGCGATCAAGAACTCGGTGGTGGGTTACGGTCTGGCCGCGAAAGAGCAGGTGCAGTTCATGGTGACGCGCCTGTTGGAGTTGGACAAGATTCCTCAGCCTGCCGATGCCGCCGATGCGCTGGCCATCGCCATCTGCCACATTCACCACGCACAGACCGCGGAGCATCTGCTCCGTTAAGGCGATCCCCTTCTACGGCTACTGCTTTCGAGTCGCCTGCAGCGAGCGATATAGCTCCGCCATGGCCGGCAGGGGAACAGCCTCCGAGCGTGCCTGGGCGGCAATGCCCGCGGGCCATGCGGCGGCAAGTTCCGCGGCAGAGTATCCGGCAGAGCGTAGATTATTGGCCAGCGTCTTTCGCTTTTGTGCAAAGCTGAGGCGCAAGAACGGATTGAACCCCTCGAAGGAGACTCCGAGTTCAGCAAAGCGCGGGGCAAAATCCAGCCGAAGCACGGTCGAGTAGACATCCGGGGGAGGGTTGAAAGCCACAGGGGGTAGCGTAAACAGGGGGGTAACGACCGCATGAAGTTGGGTTGCCGCAGAGAGCGCACCGTAATCGCTGGCTCCGGGACCGGCGGTGATGCGTTCGGCGACCTCGCGCTGCATCATCAAGACGGCGCGCGAGACGATACTTTTACGAGCGGCTGCAAAGAGAAGCAGCAAGATCTCCGAGGTGATGTAGTAGGGTAGGTTGCCCACCACATCCAGCGACTGGGAGTCTCCCAGCAATGCGTGCAGATCCGAGGCGAGAATGTCTGCGTGGTGAATGGCGACGTGGGTCTGCCGGCAAAAGCGAAGCTGCAGCTCTCGCGCCAGGGCTGAGTCAAACTCGACGCAATGCAGGCTTTTACAGCGCTCGGCGAGCAACTCGGTGATGGCTCCATGTCCCGGGCCGATCTCGACCACGGTTCGCCTGCTGAGATCCCCGAGAGCCTCCGCAATGCGCAGGCAGGCGCTCTGGTCCACCAGAAAGTTCTGTCCTAGCTTTGGCTTTTGCTTGACTGCCAAGGTCCGAAACTCCTCCATCCCGCTGTATGAAACGCTAAAGGTGCTCCACCGAGCCCCGGTCTGATTTTATGGCGGCTGTTCTGCGCCGCTGCAGGAAGTACAGTGGAACTCCGCAAAGGATGAAAGACGTGCCAGCAATGGAGGCTCGGGGCTGGTTCAGAAAGCTGAAGACCAAAAGGACCCCGGCGGCCAGCAGAAAGAGCGCGGGAACGACGGGATAGCCGGTGACACGATAGGGTCGGGCTGCCTCCGGCTCGCGCACGCGAAAGACGAAGACGGTGGCTGCCGTCAGGGAGTAGAACAGCCATTCAGCGATGATCGTCAACGAGAAAAGCGCCTGATACCTGCCGATGGCCAGCAGTAGAAGGGTACTCAGCACGGCTTGCAGCAGAAGGCTGGTCCATGGGGTACGGAAGCGAGGGTGGATGGCCCCCAGTACTGAGGGGAACAGATGGTCGCGCGCGGCGGCGAAGGGAACGCGCGCGCCCGCGAGCGAGCTGCCCACCAGCGCGGCGCCGATGCTGACCGCCATTCCCGCAGCGACCAGGCCGGCGCCCATGCTGCCCGCTACCTGCTGCAGGGCATCGGTTGCCGGCCGCTGGGAGGTCGCGATTGCTGAGGCGGGAAGAACGTACTGAATCGCCGCATTGGTCAGCATGTATAGACTGGCCACGATGAGGACGCCGCCGATCAGAGCCAGGGGCATGGAGCGCTGAGGCTGTTTCACCTCGCCTGCCAACTGGGACACATCCGACCAGCCATCGAAGGCCCACAGCGCGGCGATGAGAGCAACCATGAACCCGGTGAACCCTCCCTGAGCGCGTAGATAGATAGAATGGAAGTGGCTCCAGCTACCGTGACGCATGCCTGCAAAGCAGAACCATGCAATTACCACAATCATGGCGATCTTTAGCCATGTCAGCACGGTTTGCACCAACGCTGAGTCCCGAGTGCTGACGACGTTCAGGACGGTAATGAGCCAGACGATGAGGATCGCCAGGAGCTGGCCCCACTCGAGGCCGGCTACTACGGTCCGATGGTCCAGGAAGGCGAAGAGAGGGAAGGCCCCGAGGATCCGCATCAGGCCTGCTGCGATGGTGGCGATCGAAGCGGGCCGGGCGATCGTGGTCCAGGTCCAGGTATACAGAAAGGCGGTCAGCGGACCATAGGCATCATGCAGAAAGGCATACTCTCCGCCCACCCTGGGCCGCAGCGCAGCGACCTCGGCGTAGGTCATGGCACCAAAGAGCGAAAGCAGGCCGGCGAGGATCCACACGCCATAGACCCCTCTTGAATTGCCTACGGCGGCCATAATCTCGTGTGGAACCAGAAAGATTCCGGTACCGATGATGATGCCCACCACGATGGACAGCGCATGGGTTGAGGTTAGAACGCGCGGCAACTCCTGTTGCGCTACGCTCGATGTCTTTTGTAGAGCCATTGCAGGGAGGGTATCACTGCCGTCGGTGTGTCTGCCCCAGCTAGAAGTAATACCTCTCATCGGACCAGCGGAAGGGAGCCGATGCTCGCCTTCCTCGCAGCAGGTAGATGGTCCTTTGGCGCTCGAAGGGCATGGCATAGGGAGCGTTCATTCTGCCCACGATAGTGACCGATTCGTACTTCTGCGAGATTTCAGACAGCGAGTCAGGAATGACGGCGATGACCAGGTTGGGGTCGCATCCATGCGTTCCCCACAGCCAGTAGTTGTTCTGTCCGCTGATGGCCGGTGGCAGATGGAGCCCCCAGCGCCGTCCGAGGAAATCAATCGCCCCGGCTTCCCCGTAGTTGCTGGCGAAGATGCAGACGCGCGTCTGCTCCTGGGGAGAAAGTTCTTGATAGGCCTTAGCGACCGTTTCCACCTCTTGCCGCCAACCGAAGCGGTCGGCATAAAACTGCGGCAAGGGTCCCGTCGCAAAGGTCTCCATCTCGTCCCCATGCAGGTGCAGCGCGGTGGTGTAGAGTACCCATGCTGCCGGCCGCAGCACGGGCGAGCTCATTGGCAGGAGGATGAGGCTGGTGACCAGCAGCAAGGACTCCAAGACTGGGAAAGCTACGATCCGAGCGCGCGCCACCTCGGTAGAGTCCGCAAAGCGTCTCTCCCAGGCGATCCCTCCAGCGGCAAACAGCGCTGGGTAGATCGGAGCCAGGTAGTAGTCCTTGGCGTGCAGCCTGAACATCAGCGCAAAAAAACAGCAGGTAGGCGATGCCCAACCAGCGGGCGTCCCGGATGGACTTTGCACGCAGCAGGGATACCACCCCGGAGATCCAGATCAGAGAGTTCATTGGCTGCATGATGGCAAATTGAGCCAGGAAGAACCTGACCGGTCCCAGCACGATGTTCTTGTGTTCCCGGGCGCCGTTGCGCAGAAACTGCAGAGTGGGCCAGTGGTTTTGCACCTGCCACAGCAGGTTTGGCAGAGGGATCAGGAGCAGCAGGGAGATGCCGCAGAGCGCCCAGCGGGAGAGGAACAGCCGACGCTGGGGGGTGAGCAGCAGGCCAAACCCGACAGCCAGCAGAAAGAAAGTCATGGAGGGCTTGTTGAGCAGGCCAACTCCGGCGGCCACGCCAAAGACCGGCCACCAAACCCGCGTGGACCCCCCGCGTTGCAGAAGCAAGAGGGCCAGAACACAAGCCATCCAGAACACCGGCTCAAACGAGTTCATGGAGAGAAATCCATCAACGCCGATGAACTGAGGGCACACGAGAAGGCTGAACATGGCCAGGGCCTGGGCGGGCCGCCGGCCGCCCATCGCCCAGGCAACGATGCCGGTGAGAAAGACCGTCCCCGCCCCGGCAACGGCAGACAGGATTCGAATGGCAAAGAC
Source organism: Granulicella sp. (assembly GCA_027335345.1). Classification (GTDB taxonomy): domain Bacteria; phylum Acidobacteriota; class Terriglobia; order Terriglobales; family Acidobacteriaceae; genus Granulicella. The sequence goes on from DAHWOF010000062.1 coordinate 7,610, forward strand.
GGAGTGCCCGAAGAGCCATTCGCCCAGCCGGGCCTGCAGGGCTACAATCGGCCCGTGGTCCACATACCCCCAAGCCAGGTGGCGGCCACACGCGATGTAATAGAACTCATCCCGGAAGTAGCGATAGCCGAGATGCAGCGTCCACAAGGTAAGGGCAAACTGCAGGAGTAACTTGATACCGGAAAACAGCGCCGCGAGATGGAGGGCGCCCGCAGGTCAGGGAGGACAGGCCGATCTACGGGGGCGCCTGTCATAGTAGCTATACCGGCATACGCTGGAAAATCCTGGACAGTTCCCTCGCCCACCAGGAGCAGCACTGCTGCGGCAGGGCATCCAGGCTCCAGAGATGGAGCAGGCAGGTTTGACCGCTGACAGGAGTGGCTGCGTTGGGTTGGCAAGTCCAGAGTGATACGCGTAGAGGGTGTTGACACCAGATATGATCGAGGCGGGGTGAGATGCCGGCGAAAAGGGAACTGGGGTAAAGGAGAGCTGTTTGGATGATCGATTTCTCTAAACTGGAGTTTTCCACCATCAACGAGCTGTTTGAGCGCATGAGCCATCGCGGCGCTACGCCGGTGGCGATGTGGAAGAGCGGCACGGACTGGAAGGAAGTGACGTCGCAGCAGATGTATGGCCGCGTCAGGGCCTTGGTGGAGCTTCTCCAGAGCTGGGGGATCGAGCGCGGGGATCGAGTAGGACTGGTGAGCGAGAACCGCTGGGAGTGGCCGGTCGTCGACTTTGCCGTTCTGGCTATCGGTGCGGTTGACGTGCCGCTGTATGACACCCTTTTGCCGGATCAGATGGGTGTGATTCTGTGCGATGCCGGGGTGCGGGCGGTTATCGTATCCAATCGTTTGCAGTACAAGAAACTGGTTGCGGCAGGGGCGATTCCCACCCTGGAGTTCGTCGGAGTGCTGGACGATTGCGAGCTAGAGAATGCCGTCAATTTGGCAGAGGTCTTCCGGCGTGCGCCGGATCTGGAGCAACCGGATGCAGCCTTCGATGGGTTGCTGCGGCAGACCCGTCCGGAGGATCTCGCGACCATCGTGTACACCTCCGGGACGACTGGCGATCCGAAGGGCGTGATGCTGACCCACCGCAACCTGACGGCGGACCTGCGTTACTCCACGGTAGGCCTGAGGATGGGAGAGGGGGATCGCACGATCTCATTTTTGCCTCTGAGTCACTCTCTGGCGCGGCATCTTGGCTATGCCATCTACGGCCATGGTGGGAAGATCGCCTACCTGGCGAAATTTGATGATCTAAAAGGCGCGATGCAGGCCGTAAAGCCGCAGATCTTTCTGGCCGTGCCGCGAGTCTACGAAAAGGTTCGGCAGAGCACGGAAGCCCAGGCCAAGGGGCTGCGGAAGAAGATTCTCCACTGGGCGCTGCGTCAGGGGCGGAGACATCGCCGGGAGTTGATGGAGGGGAGAACGCCGAGTGCGTCCGGTTGGCGGCTGGCCAACAGACTGGTGTACGGCAAGCTGAGAGCTGCCTTTGGAGGGGAGGCGAAGCTCTGGGTCTCCGGCGGAGCTCCGCTGGGTATGGATGCGGCGGAGTGGTTTCTGGATATGGGGATCCGGATCTTTGAGGGGTATGGTCTGACGGAGACCTCGCCCGTGGTGTCGCGCAACACCTTTGACGCCTACCGGATCGGTACGGTCGGTCCGGTGATCCCGAATCTGGAGCTGCGCGTGGCCGAGGATGGAGAGATTCAGGTGCGAGGGGAGACGGTTTTCGCCGGGTATTGGCTCAAGGAGGATCTAACCAGGGCTGAGTTTACCGAGGATGGATGGTTCAAAACCGGAGACATCGGAGAGTACAAGGATGGTTTTCTATCCATCACAGACCGCAAGAAGGAACTTATCAAGACAAGCAGCGGAAAATACATTGCGCCGCAGCCGATTGAAGGCAAGCTGAAGGCCGATGAACTGGTGGGAAACGCGGCGGTGATCGGAGACGCGCGCAAGTTTGCCGCTGTTCTGATCTCGCCGGACTTGAAGGCACTGCGGCGATGGGCCGAAGAGCATGGCGTGATGGCGCGTGACGATGAGGAACTGGTGCGAGACGCAAAGGTAAAAAAACACTACGAGACGCTAGTTAGGCACGTGAATGCCCAGTTGCAGGACTATGAGCGTTTGAAGAAGATAGCTGTGCTGCCCGACGAGTGGAGTATCGAAGGTGGCGAGTTGACCCCGAGCATGAAGCTGATGCGCAGGGTCATCCTGGACCGGTACAAGGAGCGGATTGAAGCGCTCTACAGCGGAGAATAGCTGCCGGCCGGCGAAGGACGTTTGCATCGATGCGGGGCAAAGCGCGTCTAACTCTATGAGTTTGATGCGTGAGTGGATGGATCGGTGAGTTTTCTAAAGCGAGCGGAAAGAAGGGGGCGCAGATATCTGAATCCTGTGCCGACCAAGGTGGGCGGGCCGGGTCTGGTGTTCAAGGTGCTGCCTTTGTACATGAAGAACCGGGCGATGGTGGAACCCAATCAGCCCTTGGGGCCCTTCCGCACCGATGCGGCGATCTTCTCCACCGAGCCGACCAGCGGTTTGCGTGTGACCTGGTTTGGGCACTCGTCCTCTCTCATCGAGATCGATGGGATGCGTGTGCTGGTAGACCCGGTATGGGAGCAACGAACCAGTCCGGCCCCCTTTCTGGGTCCAAAGCGTTTTTTTGAGCCTACGATGCCACTGGAGAGGCTACCCACGATCGATGTGGTGCTGATCTCCCACGATCACTATGACCACCTGGGGGCGAAGACCGTTGCGCGTCTGGTGAAGACGGAGGCCGCCGCCAGGGCGCATTGGATCACCTCGCTGGGAGTGGCCAAACGACTGCGTGGATTTGGCGTTGCGGCGGAGAAGGTTACGGAGTTAGATTGGACCGAGAGTGCGCAGGTGGAGCGGCTGAGAATCACCTCCTGGCCATCGCGGCACTTCTCTGGGCGCGGAATCTTCGATCGGTTCACCACACTGTGGGGATCGTTTGTGCTGGAGGGGCCGCGCCACAGGGTCTTCTACGGAGCGGATTCAGGTTGGTGGGAGGGATTTGGGGAGATTGCCGGCCAGTACAGGGGCCGTCCGGACGGCCGCTCCTGCTTCTTTGATCTGACAATGCTGGAGATTGGGGCCTTTCACCCTCTTTGGGCCAACATTCATCTGGGACCCGAGAATGCCGCCAAGGCCTTTGAAGCCATGGAGGTGCCTGACGGATTGATGATGCCCATTCATTGGGGATTGTTCAACCTGGCCCTGCACCCCTGGAGAGAGCCGGTGGAGCGGATACTGGAACTTGCCGACGAAAGGGGGATCAAGCTGTGGCTGCCGGAGCCGGGCGCACCCACAGAGGTGGTTGCAGGCACAGAGTTGCGCTCTGGCTGGTGGCGGAACGCGGAATAGGGTGCTTTCAGGCAAGTTTGAATGGGCTCCTAACCTGTTCCAAAGGAACCCGCTATCGATAAAGGAGATGGATAGTGGTCTGGGTGACGGGGCAGGCTACCGGGATGGCTGCCTTCTCAAAGGAGGGTGGGGTGAGAAAGACCCTGGGGTTGTTGGAAAATCCGAAGCCCTTCTTGGGGATTCCGAAGAGGTTGCGATCCATATGGTGGTCGCCATTGGTGTCGGCCAGGGCGGCGATAGCGTAACGTCCGGACGGGACATGGAGGGTGATGGTGGCCGAGGTCCCAGAGAAGGGATTTGGACCGTGAAAGAAGGCTTTGTCGTTGTTCTCCGGCCAACCATCAGCGGAGGTGAACAAAGAGATCCCGGCGTCGCCCTTCTGGCTGCGAAAGCCCTCTACGTGGATGATCAGGGTGCAGGGGCCTGAAGGAGTTGCCATTTGTGAAGATTCTCCAGCAGGATCTGAGGACTTTGCGCCCAAGCCAACGAGGGCAGGGCTAAGAGGGTGGGCTGTACCGAGGCTGAGGCGAGCCAGCGCGGGTCGTCCGCCGCAGAGGGTTGTGACGGCGAGGAGTGCGGTAAGTGTTCTGAACGAGAGCTTCATGCGTGTCTCCAGTGCGGCAAAGCGTGCGGCCGCAGCGATCCTGTTCCCGCGGCCGCACACAGATTCGAAGAAGGCTTACTACTTGCCGGTTCTGAGAATGTTGTGCCCGAAGTGGAACGCCGGCCCGATCGAATAGCGGTAGCTCCAGCCACCGCTTCCCAGAATGGCATTGAAGGGGTGATTCCAGACGGCATCAAGTTGTGCGCGGACGCCGATGTGTGGGGTGAGAGCGAACTCCGCGCCGCCGCCAAGGCCGTAGGCTCCGGTCCAATCGGAGATGGTTCCCTGCGGTGAGATATAGTTTCCCGTTTCGAGAGCCGCGACGACGATCGGATCATACGTGCCGGTGCGGGGATGAGCCGTTGCGGAGAGACGGAAGGCGGCCAGGCTGGGGTGGATGAACAATGTGACTTTGGAGAAGTGACGGTAGTTGAACGTCGGCCCCATCGTAAAGGTCTGCGTGGTTGCGGAGATGGGTACATCCACAACGTAGGTAAGCGGTAGGATGCCCTCCACGTACAACCCTTCGATCCCGGTCAGCACTGCCGTGCTTGCCATACTGGCGATCAGGCTGGTATTGCCAGTCTGGACGCTGTAGTCGAAGCCGGCGCCAAGCCAGGACCTCAAGTCTTCCCCTGCCTGGAGATGGAAGCCGTATTGCTGAATATCGTTCAGTCCCGGGGTGTAAAGATCGGAGAAGCCTGTGTAGACCCCATAGCGACCGACATAGCTCTGCTGGGCAGAGGCTGAACGAAGGGTGCAGAGCGAGAGGAGCAACGCTATCAGAAGAACGAGATTGCGGCGATGCGTGAAGCGAACGGGGTGTGTCATGGTAGACCTCAATGAGTTGCTGAAACCGTACTACGGTTTGGAGCCGTTCCCTTGCGGCTCGATGTTGGCTAGAAAGGCAGAAACACTTGAGAGAACGCGGTCGGTCTGCTCTTTGTGTGGGAGATGACCGGTGTTGGGGAAGGTTTGTTGTTGCAGGTGAGGGATGGATCTTCGAAGCGCCTCCAATTGACCGGAGGTTCCGAATTCGTCCTGTTCGCCCTGGAGGGCCAGGACAGGACAAGTGATCAAGGGCAGAAAATCCTGAAGGGGGAAGATCTCCTTGGCTAGCCCGGCAGCCCAGTTGGCCCAGGCGTAGAAGACCTCATCCGGGTGCTGGTGGTAGTGGGCGAGGCGTTCCTGAAGCTTGCTGCCGGGGTAAGCCGCCGCCATCTTCTGGATAAGTCCGCTGGCAGCGCCGGTAGCGATGACGAAGGGGCTTTCGAGAATCAACGCCCGGACGCGGCTGGAGCCGGCGCCATACGATTCGGCGCTGCCCGGCTGAGCCTGTGGCGCCGTGGCAGCGTAGAGGAGGGCGATGCCTGCCCCTTCGCTATGTCCATAGAGCACGGGATCAGTGACCTTGAAGTGAGCCAGGAGGGCTGGAATCAGCACATGGACCTGGTGCAGGTAATAGGCGTCAGAGCGTTGGGAGAGTGGACCCTCGGAGTCGCCATGACCAGCGCGAGAGTAGGCGATGACGTTGTAACCCGTAGCCTGGGCGAGGCTGTAGGGGAAGCGCTTCCAGTAGCTCACCGAGCCAAGGGCCTCATGCAGCAGGAGGATGTCGCCCTGGGGAAAATCCAGCCCGTAGCGAGCGACCTCGGTGCGCTTGCCGTCCAGAGTCAGGTGTAGCCGTTGGATATGCAGAGTCTCTGTGGTGGTTGTAAATTTGTGCTGCAGGTTCGTCACGTCTCGATCCAGATCACTTTCTTCTGGGAATCCTCCCAGTCGGCGAAGCGGGGGGAGAGACGCTGTTCGAGGGCGACCCGGCGGACCTTGAGAGTTGGGGTAAGAAGCTGGTTGTCGATCGTCCAAGGTTGCTCGGAGATGACAATGAATCGGAGTTGCTCGTGGTGCTCCAGTTTGGAGTTGACCGAATCGAGCTCTGCGGCAAGTTTGGCTTCGATGTCAGCGCGATCTCTGGGATTAGATTGCTGCTTGCGCAGGGGGGGGGCCAGCACGGCGATCGCGAAGGGAGCCGTCAGTCCGTTGCCGAAGACCGCAACGGACTCGAAGAGGTATGAGACGGCGAGCAGTTTCTCAATCTGGCCGGGAGCAACGTACTTGCCTTTGGATGTCTTGAACTCATCCTTGATGCGGCCAATCAGGCGAAGGCGGCCGAGGCTGTCGATCTCTCCTCGATCGCCGGTGCGGAAGAATCCGTCCTCGGTGAATGCCTCTCGCGAGAGCTCCGGATTGCGATAGTAGCCAAGCATGTTCATGGGGCCCTTGATCTGGACCTCGCCGTCCGGGGATATGCGGGTGAGCGCCCACGGGCTGGCGTTGCCAACATAACCCAGCCTTTCCTGGCCTGGCAGTGGCGCATGGGTGATGCCGGTCTCGGTCATTCCATAGCCTTCCAGAAGGTTGAGGCCTAGCTTGCGGTACCACTGGATGATGGCAACCGGAGTTGCCGCGCCGCCGGAGCAGATCAGGCGGGCTTCTCCCAGACCAAGGTTGGTGACGATTTTTTTGCGAACGATCCTGCTGAGGATTGGAATGGCTAGGAGAAGATTGAGTTTTCTCCGGTGAACCTTTTCAAAGACGCTCTGCTGAAAGCGGATGTAGAGACGAGGGATGGAGAAGAAGAGCGTGCATCGGGAGCGGGTGAGGTCCGTGATGAAGGTGGGCAGTCCCTCGCTGAAGAAGATATGTATGGGGACGATCAGCGCGTTTATCTCGACGATGGCGCGCTCGGCGATATGGGCCAGAGGGAGGTAGGAGAGGATTCGATCCAGCCCGGTGTCAGGGTTCAGGCCGAAGGATGGCTCCATCGATTTGCCCATGAGGATCATGGCTCGAAAGGTTTGCATGGCGCCCTTGGGCTCACCCGTCGTCCCGGAGGTGTAAATGATCGTGGCCACCTCGCCCGGCCCACGCAACGGGTTGCCTTCCATGGGGGACTGCTTCGCGAGGATCTCAGACCACAAGATGCTTCCCGGGGGCGTGTTCTCCGCAGAGCAGTTAGGGAAGGCGATGTAGGTAAGGCGGTCAAAGGCCTCCTGTCCAAGCGGAAGGGCGTGCTCCATCTGGCCAATAAAGCACGCAACGGCCTGGCTATGCTGGATGAGCTTGCCCAGAGAGACGTCATTGGCCGAGGTGAACAGAGGGACGCTGACGTGCCCTGCCATCCAGATTGCAAAGTCGGCCATGATCCACCAGGCGCAGTTTTTGCTGAGGATGGCGATATTGGAGCCGCTAGGCCAGTTTTGAGCCTGAATCCATGCGGCGATACGCCGAACCTCCTGCATGGCGCTTGACCAACTCCAGTTGAAGATTGCTCCGTCCAGCGGCTGGGTGAAGAGCGGTTGCAGCGGCGTATTTCGCTCGCAGGCGTAGATTCTTGGCAGGGGTAGATCGCTATCGGGTAAGGCGGGGCCGACAGTCATGGATTCGGAAAACCGGGTTTGGTCGTAGGAGAGCATCGATGTTCTTCCAAATTCCTTAACGCAGGGTAAGATAACGAAAAGTGACAACGTCTGTCACCTCCCTTTTTTTACACCGCTGTTTGGCGGGTGGAGGAGGGGGCTGGCTCAGGGGCGAAGAACGATCGGAAAGGCGCGTAGAAAGAGAGCGTTGGATATGGGCACGTTGCAAGATAAGACAGTATTTATCACCGGGGCCAGCCGAGGCATTGGGCTGGCCATCGCGTTGCGGGCAGCACGGGATGGAGCCAATGTGGCGGTTGCGGCGAAGACCGTAGCCCCCAATCCCAAGCTGCCGGGAACCATCTACACGGCAGCCGAGTCCATTGAGGGTCTGGGCGGAAGAGCGCTCCCCCTGGAAGTGGACGTACGCGACGAGGAGCAGGTCCGCAAGGCCGTGAACAGGGCTGCGGAGTACTTTGGTGGAATCGATATCCTGGTAAATAACGCCAGCGCGATCAGCCTGACGGGAACCGCGGACACCCCCATGAAGCGCTTTGACCTGATGATGGGGGTTAACGCTCGTGGTACGTTTCTCTGTTCTCAGATCTGTCTGCCGTATCTGGCCCAGGCGAAAAATCCCCATATTTTGAACCTATCGCCACCGTTGAACATGCAGGCGAAGTGGTTCAAGCGGCATGCGGCTTATACGATGGCGAAGTATGGAATGAGCATGTGCGTTCTTGGGATGGCGGAGGAGTTTCGGGCGCAGGGGATTGCGGTCAATGCGCTCTGGCCACGAACCATCATTGCGACGGCCGCTCTGCAAGTAATTCCCGGCGTTCATCCAGAGCGAGGCAGGACGCCGGAGATCATGGCCGATGCGGCGCACTGGATTCTGACGCAAGATAGCCGGGCAACCACGGGCAACTTCTTTCTCGACGAGCAGGTGCTGTCGCTCGCCGGGGTAAAGGATCTCTCTGGCTATGCGGTGACCCCTGGAGGACCATTGCAGATGGATCTGTTTCTGGATTGAGCCGCCGGGCAGATGGGAGGGTTCTGGATGCTGACACAACTGATCCGACCCAACAAGGATGAGCTCATAGCTTCCCACCCAAACCACAAAGAACGCGGTTGGCATGAGGCACTTGTCCCCGTGCTCTTTTGGGCCGGATCAACCGGTTCGCCAGGACCATGGACAAGAGTTGGAGGTGCAGGGAGGGATTGGGTTGTTTCGGCCCTTCAAGCGATTCCGAAACTGTGGCGGAGGGTTACCGCTGCTCTTTTGGGCAAGGGAAGAAAAGCAGCCATTTTATGGAATAATGATGCGGCCAGACGTAGATTGGCTCATCCACTTTGACAAAGGAAGGGGGGAGACTTGGCGAAGACAGCAGACAACAACGGAGCGGAAAATCAACCGAGAGAGCCATGGAAGGGGTTCCTGGTCCGGCAGCGCAATGTGGATGCCAAGCGTGACGCCGTATTGCAGACCGCTGCGCACCTGTTCCTGGAGCACGGATACCGGCGGACGTCGATGAGCGATCTGGGCCGGCGCCTGAAGATCACCAAGCCTGCCTTGTACTACTACTTTCACAACAAGGAAGAGATTCTGGTGGAGTGTTATCGCCTGGGAATTCTGGCGATCGAGGGACTGCTGGACAAGGCAGCGGTGAGCCACGGCAATGGGCTCAACAAGGTGAAGGCCTATGTGGAGGCCTATACCAAGGCGGTGGTAAGTTTCGACTTTGGCCGTTGCGTGGCGATGCTGGATGATGCGGAGCTTTCCGCCAAGACCCGGCGCGAGGTGCGCAACCTGAAGCGCAAGATTGACATGGCGATCCGGGGTTATGTCGAGGAGGGAATTCGCGACGGATCTGTGCAGCCTTGCAATACAAAGCTAGCATCGTTTGCGCTTGCCGGCGCCGTGAACTGGATTGGGACCTGGTACCGGCCAGAAGGTGAATTGAGCCCGGATGAGATTGCCGCGGAGTTTGCGACCTTGCTGACTCAAGGGCTGCGCAAGGCTCCGACGGCTGTCACTGCGGCGGCTCACAGCGGGGTGGAGAAGTCCGCCGTCAAGCGTGGGGCCGGCGCCCGGAAGAGCTGACCGCCCGGTCCCGAGGGGGGTGGGCGCGAAGAGATCCTCCAGGACCCGACCCAAGATTTCAAATTTCAGGGCAGCGCCACAGCAACCGCTCGCTTTGCGCGGCTTTTGTAGCGGAGCTTTGTGCTGGTTGACTTTTTTACCGCCCGTTCAGTATTCTTCACGGGCTGGAGTATACAGCGCAAATTCGGCGCGGCAGCAAGCTGCCGCGGCCGAGCCGATGACGGCAGCAGTGGCTGCGGTGGCATGGCTGGAAGAGGAGCAGAAAATGCGCGAGAAGGAAGGACAGGAAGAACATGGGTGAGCATGGGGGCGAGCGTTCGTACGATGTGAGGCGGGTGGCAGTTCTGGGCGCGGGAACCATGGGAGCGCGCATCGCGGCTCAGGTGGCCAACGCCGGCCTGCCGGTGCTGCTGCTGGATATTGTTCCCAGCAGTGGAGGCAGGAGCGGCCTGGCGGTCGGGGCGCTGGAGGCGCTGAAGAAATCCAAACCGGCGGCGTTCGCCGACCCTTCATTTGTGAACCGGGTGAGCGTGGGGAACTTTGAGGATGATCTGGCGAAGCTGAAGGATTGCGACTGGGTGATCGAGGTGGTCGCCGAGAACATGGAGATCAAGCGAAATCTACTTGGCAAGGTGGTGGAGTTTTTGCGTAAAGACGCGATTCTGACCACCAACACCAGCGGGTTGCCGGTGGCCCGGATTGCGGAGGCGCTGCCGGAGGATGTGCGAAGGCGTTGGTTCGGAACGCACTTCTTCAATCCGCCGAGATATATGCGGCTCTGCGAACTGATACGCACACCGGAGACCGATCCGAAGGCTTTGGCGGCCATTGCGCAGTTCGCTGACAAAAAACTGGGCAAGACGGTAGTTTCTGCCAAGGACGTGCCCAACTTCATCGCCAACCGGATTGGAACCTTCTGCATGCTGAACACGCTGCGCATCATGAAGCTACAGGGGCTGAGCATCGAAGAGATTGATCTGCTGACCGGAGCAGCGATGGGATGGCCCAAGACTGGCACCTTCCGCTTGGCCGATATGGTCGGCATCGATGTGCTGGGCAGCGTGGCGCGGAACTTTGAGGCCAACATTCGAGATGAGCGGGCGGATGTAACCCTGCCGCCGATCATCGCCGAGATGATGGAGCGCAAGTGGCTGGGGGACAAGACCCGGCAGGGGTTTTACAAAAAAGAACGCGCGGCTGACGGCAGAGAGGTTCGTTTGGTGCTGGACCTTGGCACGATGGAGTACCGACCTGCGGCGAAGGTCTCGTTTCCCGAGATGGAGATGGCGAAGACCAACGACTCGCTCCCGGGCAGGATTCGCGCTCTGCTGAGTGGGAACCCGGCCAAGGACAAGGTGGCCAAGTTCTACTGGCAGATCCTGCCGGAGATGTGGGCTTACGCGGCCAGCCGCATCGGCGAGGTGTCCGACACGATTGTCGAGATCGATCGCGCCATGAAGGCAGGGTTTAACTGGGAGTTGGGGCCGTTTGCGATGTGGGATGCAGCCGGGGTTGTGGAGACGGTTGATCGCATGAGAGAGGCCTTACTGCCCGTGCCCGCGGCAGTAGAGAAGCTCCTGGCTGCTGGCGGGACCTCCTGGTATCGCGAAGAGGGCGCAGAGTTCTTCGATGTAGCGACGGGGAGTTACCGGCCAGTGGATCTCGACCCGGAGCTGGCTCCGGTTGCCAGCTATAAGCGCACCAATGGGGTATACGCGAAGAACGCCGGGGTCTCCCTGATCGATGTCGGCGATGGTATTGCGTGCTTCGAGTTTCACTCCAAGATGAACAGCCTGGGGCAGGATATTGTCAGTTTTCTGCGCAAACATCTGCATCCGGAAAGCGACGCTGTGGAGAACTTCACCGGTTTCATCATGACCAGCGATGCGCAGAACTTCTCGGTTGGCGCCAACCTGATGCAGCTATTGCTGGCGATTCAGGACCAGGAGTGGGACGAGATTGACCTGGTGGTGCGCGAGTTCCAGGCCATGACGCAGGCCATCAAGTTCTGCCCCCGCCCTGTGGTGGCCGCGCCGTTTGGCATGTGCCTGGGCGGAGGCACAGAGATCTGCCTGCACTCCGCGTTGCGCCAGCCGCACATCGAGTTGTACAGCGGCCTGGTGGAGACGGGAGTGGGGCTGCTTCCCGCCGGCGGCGGCTGCAAGGAGATGCTGCTGCGCGCGCTGGATTCGTCCGCGGCGGTACATCCCGGCGGCGGGGCGGAGTCTGTAGAGGTGTATGAGGCTGTCAAGGGGATCTTCGAGACGATTGCGATGGCCAAGGTGTCTACTTCGGCGTTTGAGGCTCGGGCTCTGCGGATTGTGGACGCCAGGGATGCGATCTCGATGAACCGGGATCGGCTGCTGCATGATGCCAAGGTGCAGGCGCTGGGTCTGGCGCAGGCCGGCTATACGGCGCCGCTGATGCGAACTGATGTTGCTGCCCCAGGGGCGTCGTTGGAGGCGACCCTGCGGCTGCGCGTCAGCATGATGCTGGAGGCTCAGTACATCAGTCCGCATGACGCCAAGATCGCCAACCACGTAGCCCGGGTGCTGAGCGGAGGGGGAGTGACGGCAGGGACCATGCTGAGCGAACAGTACCTGCTCGACCTGGAGCGGGAGGGCTTCCTTTCTCTCTGTGGCGAAGCCAAGACGCTGGAGCGGGTTGGATTCACGCTGAAGACGGGAAAGCCCTTGCGCAATTAGGCGCCGCGCCGACGGCGGACGGTAACAAAAGCTGTGAGAAGAGAGCAGGAAGGGGTGGAGGATGAGAGACGCAGTTTTGGTAAGTGCAGTTCGTACGGCTGTCGGCAAGGCGCCGCGGGGGACGCTGAAGAATACCCGACCGGATGATCTGGGTGCGATCGCGTTGATGGGTGCGCTGGAACGCGTTCCCATGTTGAACGCGAGTCAGATCGAAGATGTGATCATCGGCTGTGCGATGCCGGAGGGAGAGCAGGGCATGAATGTGGCGCGGTTGATCGCACTGCGGGCCAAGCTGCCGGTGGAGTCCGCGGCGATGACGGTCAATCGCTACTGCGCCTCGGGATTGCAAGCCATTGCGCTGGCGGCGGAGCGGATTCGCGGCGGAGGTGCTGAGGTGATCATAGCCGGGGGTACGGAGTCGATGTCCTGTGTTCCCTTTGGAGGCAATAAGATCTCGGCCAATCCGTGGCTGGTCGACAACGCTCCGGGCGCCTATATGTCGATGGGGTTGACCGCAGAGCGGGTAGCCAAGCATTACGGTGTAAGCCGCGAAGACTGCGATGCGTTTGCCCTGCGCAGCCATCAAAGGGCGCTGGCGGCGATCTCCGAGGGCCGTTTTAGCGAGGAGATTGTTCCCGTGAAGGTGACCTCGACCGCTTGGAACCAGGGTGGAGAGCTGGCTACGGTGGAGACGGAGTTCCGGGTGGATGAGGGTCCAAGGGCGGATACCTCCGCGGAGGCGCTGGCAAAGCTGCGCCCGGCATTCCACGCCAAAGGAGTGGGGACGGCAGGAAACAGCTCGCAGACCTCGGATGGCGCCGCCGCGGCGGTGGTAATGTCTGAGCAGCATGCCTTGGCTCTGGGCGCCAAGCCCTTGGCCCGGTTCGTCTCCTTTGCCTACGCGGGCTGTGCTCCGGAAGAGATGGGAATCGGGCCTGTCTACGCGGTTCCGAAGGCGTTGAAGATGGCTGGGCTGACGCTCAAGGACATCGACGTGATTGAACTCAATGAGGCCTTCGCGGCGCAATCGCTGGCTGTGATTCGGACGCTGGAACTGGACGAAGAGCGGGTGAACGTCAATGGAGGAGCGATCGCTCTGGGCCATCCGCTGGGCTGCACCGGAGCAAAATTGACGGCGACGCTGCTGGGCGAGATGAAGCGGCGCAAGGTCAGGTACGGCTTGGTGACCATGTGCGTCGGCGGCGGAATGGGCGCTGCCGGGATCTTTGAAAATCTGCAGAACTAAGGCTGAGAAGAGAGCAGCAAGGGATCGGGAGAAGAGACGATGGGAACAGCAGCAGTTGAGAAGCGAATGCAGCGGGAGTCGGGTGGAAGTTTTCTGATTGAGGACCTGGGTCCGCAGGATGTATTTACGCCGGAGGATCTTTCGGCGGAACAGCGGCAGATTGCAGAGATGACAGCGAACTTTGCGGAAGAAAAGATCCTTCCTCGCGTTCCGGAGATCGAGGCGAAGAACTTTGCGGTAAGCCGTGAACTGATGCGTCAAGCCGGCGAACTTGGACTGCTGGGCGTCGACGTGCCGGAGGAGTATGGAGGGCTGGAACTGGATAAGGTCACCTCGGCGCTGATTGCGGAGCGGATCGCGGTCTCCGGCAGCTTCTCGGTTACCTTCAGCGCGCACGCAGGTATTGGAACCTTGCCGCTGATGTGGTACGGAACCGCGGCGCAGAAGGCGAAGTATCTGCCTAAAATTGCCAGCGGAGAGTGGATTGCGGCCTATGCTCTGTCAGAGTCCTCGGCTGGATCCGATGCGATGAACATCCGCACTCAGGCGAAGCTGACTCCGGATGGCCGGTACTACGTCCTCAATGGTGAGAAGATGTGGATCTCCAATGCGGGGATGGCGAACATCTTTACTGTCTTTGCAAAGATCGATGGAGAGAAGTTTACCGCCTTTCTGGTGGAAGCGGGAACCCCGGGATTGACTGTAGCCCCTGAGGAACACAAGCTCGGCATCCGCGGTTCCTCCACCTGTCCGCTGCGTCTGGAGGATTGCAAGATTCCAGTGGAGAACCTGCTGGGTGAGGCGGGCAAAGGGCATCACATCGCCTTCAACGTACTGAATGTGGGGCGGTACAAGCTCGCTGCCGCCGCTATCGGTGGAGCGCGCAAGGCCTTCCGGGATGGCGTGCGCTATGCCCGGGAGAGGGTTGCCTTTGGCAAGCCCATTACCTCCTTTGGCCTGATCCAGGAGAAGATCGCCGACTGTGCTTCCGGCATCTATGCCGGTGAGGCGCTGGTTTATCGCACGGTGGGAGCGATCGATGTGGCCTTGCATGGGCTGGATAAGCACTCGCCCGACTATACCCAGGAGGTACAGAAACGAATTGAGGAGTTTGCGGTCGAGTGCTCCATTCTGAAGGTCTGGGGATCGGAGATGCTGGACCGCATGGTGGACGAGATGCTGCAGTTGCATGGCGGCTACGGCTATGTTGAGGAGTTTCCCGCCGAGCGCAGCTATCGCGACGCGCGCATCAACCGTATCTTCGAGGGCACCAATGAGATCAATCGCCTGATTATTACGGGATGGATGATCAAGAGGGCACTGCAGGGTCGACTGGCGCTGTTGCCAGCGATTAAGCGGGTGATGGACGAGGTGATGGCGGGCCCGAGCGCGCGCGACAGCTTTGACGGGCCATTGGCTGAGGAGCGTGCTCTGCTGGCCGGCGCCAAGAAGCTGGGGCTGTTCTGCGCTGGCTCTGCTTCACAACGTTTCGGCACGGACCTGGCGGAGCAGCAGGAGGTGATGGGAGCACTGGCTGATGTGCTGATCGAGGTGCTGGCGCTGGAGTCGACAATCCTGCGCACTGAGAAGATGGCAGGCAGCAATGAGCTGGCTGTGAAGATGACCAAGTACTACGCGGCGCGTTCCTTCCGCATCGTGGAGACCGC
>DAHWOF010000064.1 GCA_027335345.1 Granulicella sp.
GGGTGGCGATGGTGATCTATAGCCGGGTCGGGGCCGGCAAGCGGGAGATCGTCAGCATCGCGGGCGAGGCGGTCGAGTAGCGACTCAGGTGCGTTTCCAGCGTACGCCCTGCCGGGAATCTTCCAGGAGGATGCCCTTTTCGAGCAGTTCCTTGCGGATGGCGTCCGCGCGGGCGAAGTTGCGCTGCTGTTTGGCGCGGGTTCGCTCGGCCACCAGGGCTTCGATCTGGGCATCGGTGAGGCTGCCGGCGCCGAACCTCTCCAGAACTTCGGGAGCGACCTGACTCAGGCGGTCCTCGGCCTCGGCCCAGGCGAGTGCGGCGCGCGTGTGTTCCGCGTCGTGGTCCTCAAGGACGGCAAAGATGGCGTCGAACTTGTCGAGCAGAGCCAAGGTCTGTTCCGCGGCCATGCGAGAGAGGTTGCCCTGGTCGGCAGCGGTATTGACGGCGCGCAGGACGTCGAAGACGGCAGCCCGGGCCTCGGCTGTGTTGAGATCGTCCTCCAGCGCCGCGGTGAAGCCGGCGTCTCCCTTGCGAATCAGCTCCAGCAGAGCGTCATCCGCGGGCGCCTGGTCCGGCCAGGCCTGGTTGCGGATGCGGCGGTTGAAGGTGCGCAGACGGTCCACGGCGTTGGTGGATTCGGTGAGGCTGTCCAAGGTGAAGTTGAGCTGGTGGCGGTAGGGAACGCTGAGCAGAAGGAAGCGGATGGCCGATGCGCGGTAGCCTTTAAGCAGAAGATCGCGGAGGGTGAAGAAGTTGCCCTCCGACTTGGCCATCTTCTTGCCTTCCACCAGCAGAAAGCGGACGTGGAACCAGTGCCGCGCGAAGGGCTTGTGCGAGGCTGCTTCGCTCTGGGCGATCTCATTCTCGTGGTGCGGGAACATCAGGTCTTCGCCGCCGGCGTGCAGGTCAATGGAGTCGCCCAGATACTTCATGGCCATGGCGGAGCACTCGATGTGCCAGCCGGGCCGTCCCGGGCCCAGGGCGGTATCCCAGGCCGCCTGGCTGGCGATCTCCTCAGGCCGCGCGGCTTTCCACAGGGCGAAGTCCCGTGCTGCGTCCTTGTCGTACTCGTCCAGGTCGACACGCGCTCCATCCTCCATGCCCGCCAGATCCTTCTTGGAGAGCTTGCCGTAGCCGGGGAAACGGTTGATGCGGAAGTACCAGCTCCCGTCCTCTGTCTTGTAGGCAATCCCCTGAGCGGCCAGCCGTTCGATGAGCGAGGCCATGGCGGGGATGTTCTGGGTTGCTCGGGCAATCTCTTCCGGGCGCTCGATGCCGAGGGCGTCCATATCCTCAAAGAAGGCGCGCTCGAAGCGGGCGCTGTACTCGCCGATGGACTTACCGGAGGCGGCGGCGTTACGGATGATCTTGTCGTCCACGTCAGTGATGTTCATGACGTGATGCAGCGCCAGACCGCTGAGCCGGGCGGTGCGGCGCAGCACGTCCACATGCAGAAAGGTGCGGAAGTTCCCTATATGTCCGTAGTCGTAGATGGTGGGACCGCAGCAGTAAAAGCGTAGCGCATGGCCATCGGAGGCGAAGAGGGGTTCGATCTTTCCGGAGAGGGTGTTGAAGAGTTGTAAGGCCACGCGTCGTCGGTTGCCGCGGGGTGTTGGCTTAGGCGCCGCACCGCAGGCTGCTTTCTACTTTTGTCGCTACGATTCGATTTTAGCCGAGATGGAGCCGGGGCCGGTGCGGCTACCGCCCATGCTCGGGGAGGGCGCAGTGGGAAGAAGGGCAAGGTCTCTCCTGTCGCGCCAGCCAGTTAGCCCCGTGTTGCCGAAGGCTGAGGTCAAAAAGACCGCCTCAGCCAAAGCGAGGCGATGGCTCCGGCCCCAGAGATCTTCAGCCGGTGGTTGAGTTTGATGTCCAGATCCACCGCGCGAGCCGCGCCACAGCGTCTTGGTTTAGCCTTTATATTCCTCATTTTGTACACGTTGCAGAGTTCCAAGGCCTCGCTTGTGGAGCTTCTACGGAGCCTTAGCCGGGGGCGCGCAGGGCGCGCTTCCTTCGCCTCAGGGCGCTTGAACATGCGTCTGGATTTGGGGGCGCGCCGCTCGCCGCAAAAAAAAACAAAAAAACTTCGTGATGTTTTTGCGAAAAATCACACTTCACAGTAACAACAGTTCATTCTCCCCGGGGGGTATCCATGAATCGCATGACCAAGCAGCAAAGTCTCCTGGCTTTTACTCAAAGGAGGCTTCTGGCCGCAGTCGCCCTAGCAGTGATCTCATCTGCGCTGATCGGCTGCGGAGGCGCAGGTCACAGCGCGGGGAGTGGCACGGGTTCCAGCTCCGGCTCCGGCAGTTCTTCAGGGAGCAGCAGCGGAACTGGGTCGAGCAGCGGAACTGGGTCAAGCGGCGGAACTCCCAGCTTCACCTTCAGCAAGATCTCTGGCGGTGCTACTGGATTCTCAAACCCTCTGGATGTCGCCGTCGATGGGTCCGGCAACGTCTGGGTGGCGAATTACGCCGGCGGCTACGGTCAGACAGGGGGAGGCAGCGTGACCGAGCTGACCAAGGCAAGCAACTTTTCGGCCGGTAGCGCAATCAACATCTCCGGCGCCAGCACAGGCTTGAACGGCTCGAAGTTTCTGGCCATCGATCCGTCCGGGAACGTCTGGATTACGAGCAGCTATGGAACCAACTCAGTCACAGAACTGACCAAGGCGTCTGGATACTCTGCTTCCTCTGCGGTTGTCATCTCCGGAGGGAATACGAATTTCAATGGACCGTGCGGAATCCTCGCTGACGCATCAGGGAACATATGGGTGGCGAACATTTTCGGCAACTCTGTAACGGAGCTTCCGGCGTCGGCCATTGAAGCGCCCAACGCAACGGGGGACTCCATCGCCGCATCCGCGCGCAATATCTCCGGTGGAAGCACCGGCTTTTCCAGTCCCGCGATGATAGCGATGGATCCATCGGGCAATCTGTGGATTACAAATGTCGCTATGCTTTCAAGTGTTGGAAGCCCAGGAGTTACAGAGCTTACGAAAGCCTCGAATTATGCGGCGAGTAGCGCCGTCAATATCGCCACCGCGAGTGTGAGCGGTGGGGCCGCTAGCGGGACGATTCCCTTTGACATTGCCTCGGATAGTGCGGGGAACATCTGGATGACTGCGGAGGCGGCCAGCGCCGCCACCAATTCGTCTGGTACAAAAACTTTGAGTGCAGCGGTTGTGGAATTGACGCGGGCCTCCAACTACTCCTGGGCGCAGGCTGTAAGCATCACGGGCTTTACTTCGGAGACGGACATTCCCTTGGGCATTGCGATTGACGGTGCTGGGAACGTTTGGTTTACCAACATGGATGCGGCCTTCGACACTTCAGCCAGCCAGGTGCAGTCCACTTCGAGCTTTGTTACGGAGCTGACAAAAGCCAGTAATTATTCAGCTTCCAGCGCGGTGACGATCACTGCCAGCCAGGCGGGGTTCACTACGGCTGTGGGCATCGCCATTGATGGCTCTGGAAATGTTTGGATTGCCAACTCGTCGATTGGGTTGGTGAACAGCCAGGTCGCCGCATCGTCCAGCACCGATTCCAACGTCATTGAGATACCCGGCGCCGCCTCGCCGACAAGCCCGCCGCTGCTGTAGTCTGCCCATCAACCTCACAGCGATTTGAACGGACGAGTCTCTGCCGGGCTGCGAGGTTCTTCGGGCAACGGGTGCGCGGCAAGTGGAGCGGCTCGTCCCAGCCCCAGTCCCAGCCCCCGCCGCAAGAGCAGGGCG
>DAHWOF010000081.1 GCA_027335345.1 Granulicella sp.
GGTGAGAAAGATGGCCCGCTCGACGGAAAACTCAAAGCGTCTGCCTTCGAGCAAGTCCGCCAGGACGGTGTGGATCGAACAGGCTTGCCAAAGCCGCTCGAAGATCAGCCCCGGGCCGATCCGGGCGCTGCGGGCCGTAACGCCTTCGCCTCGCCGGTGAGCCCCCAGCACGGCCAGCTTCTCCGAGAACCGCCCCAGCGACTCGAGCAACGAGTCAAGCTGTCCGCTGGCCAGTAACTCGTCGAGCCGGCCGAGACGATGCAGAACGCGCTGTCTGACCCTGCCGTCCACCCACTCGTTCTCCACAATGAGCAGATAGGTCCGGGAGCCGTTGGTTTGCGTGCGAAGGAACACATCGGCCTCTATGTGTCACTGATATAAACGACCAAAAGCCAACTATTCAATAGAACAACACTACTTTTGAGGAACATCTCGTGTCACCATGTTTCCGCAATCTCCTCAGCGCCTCTAATCAAATCAAGTCGTTATAGACACTTTTCGCCGCGAACTGTAGAAGATGAGTAAGAGCTGCAGGACAGCCCGTAGCTCCACCAGTTCTGCAGGGAGGCTCCTCGCGCAGATCGAGTCCGCTTTTTCCCTCGTACAGACAACGGCACGTACAGACAACGGCCGTTGGGCCAATCCTGAATCTGAGGCCGGCTTCGCTTTGAGCGTTCGGTCACGCCCGTTGGCTACCCTTCTTCACGCCCTGAAAGAATCTATTCTACGGGAGAATGATTTGTCTATTGACATTCGCTTTCTCGCTGACGTACTCTCGCTTCGCCGGTTCGTAAGCTTGTGAGCCGTCTGTTCGTTCCGCACGTGCTCGTCCCTGGGCCATTTGAGGCTTATCGGCGAGGTTCTCACCGCCTGCAAATGCTCGTCGTAGCATCTTCAGTGCGGGTGTAGTCTGGCGCCCCGACCTCAATGGGTCTTTTCCAACCGCCGAGACGGACGGAAAAGCGACGGTACGCCCGTTGCGGGAGATTCAACAAAACTTGAAGATGCTATAGACAACGGGAGGTTGTCTCAGACAGCGATGGATATGGCACTGGTCGTCAACCCTGCGCAGCGCTCCGCATCTGCCACGGCACGTAGGAGGAGTTCAGCCTGCGGCGCTCTGTTTGTGCTTCTGCTCGTCTGCTGCACCTTCATGATCCATGCGCAAAACTTTCCTTACGTTGGGGCGATGCGAATCGAGGATGTCGCGCCGCACTTCGCCCAGCCGCCGGATGATGCGCGTATTATGATGCGCTGGTGGTGGTTTGGTCCTGCGGTGATCAAGCCGGAGTTGCAGCGGGAGATTCTGGCGATGAAAGCCGCGGGCATCGGCGGCTTCGAGATCCAGCCGGTCTATCCGCAGGCGGTGGACGATGCATCCACTGGCTTCCGTAACCTGCCTTATCTCTCCACCGACTTTCTGGATGCGCTTTCGTTCGTCAACGAAACCGCACACGAGAATGGCATGAGGGTGGATCTGACGCTGGCCAGCGGCTGGCCTTATGGCGGCCCCAGTGTGCCGATCGACCAGGCCGCTGGGCGACTGCGCGTGGTCGCCGTCGACGTTCCACAAAATGTGGGAAGCATCGCGGTTCCGTCGCTTGAAAACGGCGAGGCGCTGCTTGCGGTGTTTATCGGCGAAGGAACGGCGGAGAGTTATGCCGCTTCCAGCCTGCATCCGATCAGCTTCCAGGCGCAACATGGGCGTCTCAGTGTGCCTCCCGCGCCGACAGCGCGCGTGGTGGTGTTTTATATCGCCAGCCGTACAGGGCAGCAGGTCAAGCGCGCCGCGGTGGGTGCGAACGGCTTCGTCGTCGACCATTACAGCCACGCGGCGGTCGCATCTTATTTGCAGCATGTCGGCAGCCGGTTGCTGACTGCGTTCGGCTCACAGCCGCCCTTTGCCGTCTTCAGTGACAGCCTCGAAGTCTTTGCCACGGACTGGACAACGAACTTTCTGGCCGAGTTCGAGCGTCGCCGCGGCTATAGTCTTCTACCCTATCTGCCCGAACTGGTGAATGGCCAGGGAGAGCAGGCAGCGGAGTTGCGCCACGACTGGGGTTTGACGCTGACCGAGCTGGCCAATGAAAACTACCTCACTCAGGTCAACGACTGGGCGAAGCAGCATGGCGCCCTGTTCCGGTCACAGAACTACGGCTATCCGCCAGTCTCACTCTCAAGCAACAGGCTGGTCGCACTGCCGGAGGGGGAGGGCTCGCTGTGGAATCGCTTCTCGTTTGCGCGGTGGGCAACCTCTGCAGGACATCTCTATGGTCGGCCTGTCATCTCGGGCGAAGTCTGGACGTGGCTGCACTCACCAGCGTTTCGCGCGACGCCGCTGGACATGAAAGCGGAGGCGGATCGTTTCTTTCTCGAAGGGGTCAACCAGATCGTCGGCCACGGTTGGCCGTACTCTCCGCCGGGCATCCCAGAGCCGGGATGGCAGTTCTATGCAGCGGGAGCGTTGAACGATCATAACCCGTGGTGGATTGTGATGCCGGATGTGACCGCGTATCTGCAACGGCTGAGCTATCTGCTGCGTCAGGGGAAACCGGCCAACGACATCGCCGTGCTGCTGCCGGAAGACGATGCCTATGCGGAGTTCACCCCGGGCCGAGCCAGTCTGTCTGACCTGATGCCGCAGTTTGTCACTCCGGAGCTGACGCAGCAGATAGAAGCCGCAGGGCACAACTTCGATTATGTCGATGCCGAAGCGATTGCCCGGGTCGGCGTCCACTATCCGGTCTTGGTGCTGCCGCATGTGCAGCGTCTGGCTCCTGGGACGCTTTCGGCTCTGATCCAATATGTACAACACGGCGGCAAAGTCATTGCGGTTGGATCTACACCGTCGAAGGCGCCGGGGTTCCAGAACGCCGCCGCAACCACCGCGCAGGTAGAAGAGCTTGCGCGGAGGTTGTTTGCGTTGCCGGGAACTCAGACCATCGACAATGACGGCGCTCTGGGTGCGGCGCTTGGCCGCGTCATTGCGCCTGATGTCCAGGTTTCATCCGACGCAGGAGAGATCGGTCTGCTGCATCGCAAACTGTCGAATGCGGACATCTACTTTCTGGTGAACACCAGCAACCATCCCGTCCATGCAACTGCGCGGTTGCGGAATCCGCGCGCCGCGATCTCATCCTGGAGTCCGTTTTCGGGCAAGATTCACTCTCTTCCATCCGGAGATGTGGCTCTTGATCTGTCGCCCTATGAATCTCGCGTGATCGTCGCCAGCGACCATCCACTGGGCACTCCCCAAGCTGCTTTCGGAAAGGCGACGGTGCTGGCGACGCTCGATAGAGGCTGGAGTATTGATTTTGCGGGAACCAAGGGAGGCGCCCAGGCGATGGAGGGACTGTCTTCCTGGAGCGATCTGCCGGCAAGGCGCTTCTTCTCCGGCGTAGCGACCTATCGAACAAAGGTGCAGGTTCAGGCCTCTGCTCTTTCACCAGGGCATGTGCTGCTGGATTTTGGCCACAGCGCGCCTGCGGATGTCGACCCTGACGTCAGGAACGGCACGCGCGCCATGCTGGCGGCGCCGGTTCGCGATGCGGCGGTTGTGCTGGTCAACGGGAAGCGGGCAGGGTCGCTCTGGTGCCCGCCCTACCGGATGGACATCACGGCAGAGTTGCATGCAGGGGAGAATGAGATCGAAGTGCAGGTCGCTAACACGGCCATCAATTTGCTAGCCGGCATGGCTCCCGCGGACTTCCACCTGGTCTGGATGCGCTACGGTCGCCGGGCCGTCAATCAGGACACACAAGACTTGCATCCATTGCCTTCCGGCCTGCTGGGGCCAATTCAGTTGCTCGAGGTCAAGTCAGCGCGATGAGATATCTCTCTTTCCGTCCGGCCATGCTGGCCGCAGCGTTTCTCCTTTCCATGGTCTGTCCGGGAACGGCTGCCGCCGAGCGAGGCAAAGTCTTCAGCGTAGCGAAGTATGGCGCGGTTGGCGATGGCAAGACCATGGACACCGCTGCGATTCAGAAGGCGATCGACGCGGCCGCGGCTGACGGCGGCACGGTGACCTTTCCAGCGGGCGTCTATCTTACCGGGTCACTCTTCGTCAAAAGCGGGGTAACGCTGCGCATCGACAGCGGCGTTACCTTGACTGGCTCGCAACACATCGAAGATTACCCCATGATGCCGACGCGCGTGGCCGGCATTGAGATGACCTGGCCTTCGGCGCTGATCAATGTCTACAAACAATCCCACGTCCACATCGTGGGCAACGGTGTGATTGACGGCAACGGACGGGTCTTCTGGGAGGTCTTCTTCCGGCTGCGCAAGCTGGATGAGCCCAGGGGAATGCGCTGGGCTGCCGACTACGATGCCCGGCGTCCGCGACTGATGCAGATCTTTGACGCCGGCGACGTTACTGTTGGCGGAGGGCTCAAACTCCAGCGCTCCGGCTTCTGGACGGTCCACATCTGCTACTCCCGGAAGGTCGTCGTCAACGGCGTCACCATCAACAACAATATCGATGGCAAAGGCCCCAGCACGGACGGCGTAGACATCGACTCCTCCAGCCACATCCTGGTCGAGCATGTGGACGTCACCAACAACGACGATGCGCTCTGCCTCAAGGCCGGACGCGATGCCGATGGATTGCGCGTCAATCGGCCGACCGAGGATGTTGTCATTCGCGACTCGATCATCCGGCAAGCGGCCGCCGGAGTCACCTTCGGTAGCGAAACTTCCGGTGGCTTTCGCCACATCGAGATTTATAACCTGCACGTGCTTGCCCCCACGCCCAACGGCATCCTCTTCAAGTCTGCGCAGACCCGGGGTGGTTATGCAGAAGACATCCGTATCCACAACATCAGGATGGATAATGTGCCGACGGTCTTTCGCATGACCATGAACTGGTATCCGCTCTACAGCTATGCAAAGATCCCTCCGGGGATGAAGAACGTGCCCTCGTATTACCGGACGATGGCCACACCGGTCCCTCTTTCCAAGGGCATCGAGCATGTACAGGATGTACGCATTTGGAACATCCACGCCAGCGGGGCGAAGACAGCCTTCGACGTCAATGGCTACCCGACGCAGCCGCTGGAGGATTTCACCCTCCAGCACTGGGATGTGCAGGCGCGAAGCGCGGGCCATCTCGACTACGTCAAGAACTGGACGTTCAAGGACTTTGTGCTCCATACCAGTGACGGCAGCCGCCTGCGGGTAGAACACAGCAGCGGCGTCAGTGGCATTGCAACGGCTCCAGAAGCGACGGAAGGCAAACCATGATGCGGCCGATGAACTGGAAGACGTTCGTAATACTTCCGCTGCTGGCCGCCGGCATGGTGCGGGCCGGCGCGCAGGTTGGCAACGAGACTGGCGCAAGCCCGCTCCCAACGCCCCAGCAACAGCAGGGCATCGACAAAGATATCTCGCGGCACTTCGGCGATGCTCCGGCCGACCCGGGAACGCTGGCCGAAGATCTATCCCAGGAAATGACGCCCACGGCACTGGACCACGTCATCCGTAAGGTAGCTGACTGGCAGCTCACACGTTCGGAGCCGTACTTTGACCGCATCTGGACGTGGAGCGTGCTGTACTCCGGCCTGATGGCCGCTTCGCGGTCTACGGGCGATCCAAAGTACCGCGATGCGATGCTGCGCATGGCGCAAAAGTTTGATTGGCAACTGCGTAGTACCCACCCCAACGCTGACGACCAGAGCGTGGCGCAGACCTATCTGGAACTTTATTTGGACTCCGGCAGGCAGCATCCCGAGTGGATTGCTCCCACCCGAAAGGCGCTGGATTCGGTCATCGGGTTCGACACCCTGCAGCCGGGCGACCCGCGTATCCCATGGTGGTGGTGTGACTCTCTGTTCATGGCTCCGCCGGTATGGGCGCGGATGTACGCCGCCACCGGAGAGCACAGATATATTGAGTATCTTGATCGGCAGTGGCAGCGGACCTCTTCGCTGCTCTTCGATCCGCAGGAACACCTCTACGCTCGCGATGCAAGCTACATCAGCAAGCGCGCTCCAGACGGCCAAAAGATCTTCTGGTCGCGGGGTGAAGGATGGGTGATGGCCGGCATCGTGCGGACGTTGCCTTATCTGCCTGACGGCGACCCTCGTCGCGCCTTCTATACCGATCAACTGCGCGCCATGGCGGCGCGCATCGCCCAACTTCAGGATCTCCAGACTGGACTATGGCACGCGAGCCTGCTTGACCCCAAAGACTTCCCCGCGCCGGAGGTCTCCGGCTCCGCCTTGATGGTCTACGCCATGACCTGGGGCATCCACCACGGTGTGCTGGACCGCGCAACCTATATGCCTGTCGTTCAGGCTGGATGGCGCGGGCTGTTGCAGCATGTTTATGCCGACGGCCGCGTGGGAGATATTCAGCAGACTGGAGCAGAGCCGGCGTATTATCTGCCGTCGTCGAGCTATACCTATGGCGTTGGCGCGTTTCTGTTAGCGGCTTCGGAGCTAAAGCAGATGGCGGTTGCGGAGGGGCGCAGCAGCGGGAGTACGTCGGCCCCCGCAGCAGCGCTCTCCGGAGCGGGCGCCGCCGCGGCAGCCTCACCCAATCTGGCCGGCATTGCCCACGTCGCTTTGCGGGTGCGTGACCTCAGTGCAGCGATTGCCTTCTATCAAAAACTTGGTTTTGTGCGCGTCTTCGCACTCTCCCACAACGGTCTGGTCTATGAGGCGTTCATGAAGATCAATGACCGCCAGTTCATTGAGCTTTACCCCACGGATGCCAAAGATCCGGATCCAGGCTTTCTTCATCTCTGCTTTGAAGGCCGGAACCTCCAGGCGGTGCATCGCTATTACGTTGACGAGGGTCTGGCTCCGAAAGAGTTGCGCAAGGCAGGCGCGGGCAATCTGCTCTTCACCATGCCCGGGCCGTTCACGGCGCAGGGGCCACAGAACATCGAATATACGCAATACATGCCGGGCTCGTTGCACTCCAGGGACTTCGGCCGCGATCTCGGTCCGGATCGAATCTCCACCAGGATGATCGCTGTCACCCTTGCAACTGCTGATCCTGCGGCAGCGACCGAGTTCTATACCAAGAAGCTGGGCTTCCATCCCACGGGCCGGCGCAGAGATCTTCTGGCTTTGCCGGGAGATGGCGGAGAATGGATTCAGATCGCGCCGCTGCAGCCGCAGGGGCTGAAGGCGCGAATCACTCTGGCGGCGGAGCCGACGCAGGCAAAGCGCCTTCTGCGCCAGCGTAACATTGCATATCAAAAGCAAGATCACAGCCTTGTGGTCCTGGATCCAGATGGCAACCAAGTGGTGTTTCAAGCAGCACCCTTGTCTCCGCAACTCGCCGCGTCCGGGACACCTGCAGACAAGGGAGCAGGGGCTTCAAGATGACGGTCCTCGATCGATTTCGATTGGATGGCAAGACGGCGCTGGTGACGGGTGCGGCCTCTGGCCTGGGAGCAGCCATCGCCATGGCACTGGCCGAGGCTGGGGCAAAGGTTGTGGCTCACGGCAATCGGCGCTCGGCCGACGCCACTGCGGAGTCTATCCGCGTGGCTGGTGGGGATGCACAAGCGGTCTGTGCCGACCTCAGCATCCCGACGGGAGCGGATGATCTGTTTCACGCCGCAGAGAGCGTCTTCGGAAGGGTGGACATTCTGGTGAACAACGCCGGGACGATCCATCGAGCCAACGCGGAAGAGTACCCTCTTGAAGACTGGCGCCGCATCCTCGACATCAATCTCACCAGCGTCTTCCGCCTGTCGCAGCTCTGCGGAGCGGCGATGCTCGCGCGCGGCGGCGGCAAGATTATCAACGTGGCCTCGTTGCTCTCCTTCCAGGGGGGCATTCGTGTCCCCGCTTATGCAGCGTCCAAGGGAGCGGTTGCTCAACTCACCAAAGCGCTCTCCAACGAGTGGGCCGGCCGCGGCGTGCAGGTGAATGCCATCGCTCCCGGTTACTTCCGCACGGACAACACCCAGGCCCTGCAACAGGATGAGGTCCGCAACCGGCAGATTCTCGAGCGCATTCCGGCCGGCCGATGGGGTGAACCCGAGGATCTGGCAGGAGCGGCTGTTTTTCTAGCCTCCGCGGCCAGCAATTACATTACCGGGGAGATTCTGACCGTTGACGGCGGCTGGATGGCGCGCTGAGCCCTTACGGTCTCGGCCACTCAAGCCAAGACTTTTGGAAGAAAGCAACGAAAGGCATGTGATGAAGATCCTGGAACTAGCCGACAAGACCCGTTTCCCAAGGATGAGCACGGATGAGCTTCGTGAGACGTTTCTGGTGCAGCATCTCTTTCAACCGGATGTGCTGGAGATGGTCTATGTAGACCTTGACCGCACCGTAGTTGGCTCCGCAGTGCCTGTCCGCAACCGGCTGCGCCTGGAGAACGCGCCGGAGTTGCGCTCCACCTATTTCCTGGAGCGGCGAGAGCTCGGTGTGCTCAACATCGGCGCCGGGAAGGGCGTGGTCTCGGTCGGAGACAGCGAGTACGAACTGGCGCCGCGCGATTGCCTTTACATAGGCCGCGGCAATGAATCGGTGGTCTTTGCCAGCAGCAACTCTGCCGCGCCGGCGGAGTTTTACCTGCTCAGTTATCCGGCTCACGCTCCCTATCCCACGAGTTTGTCCACGTATGCCACGCTGGCCGCGTTGCAACTCGGCTCCTCCGAGTCGGTGAACCGGCGTGAGATTCGAAAGCACATCTGGCAAGGTGGAGTTGCAAGCTGCCAACTGGTGATGGGCGTCACCCAACTCAGCGAAGGCAGCGCCTGGAACACCATGCCGCCGCATACCCACATGCGCCGCTCCGAGGTTTATCTCTACTTTGACCTTCCAGAAGACGAGCGAGTGCTTCACCTGATGGGGCCGCCGCAGGAGACGCGTCATCTGGTGGTGAAGAATAAGCAGATCGCGATTTCGCCCGGCTGGTCAATCCATGCTGGAGTTGGAACGCACAGTTATGCCTTCTGCTGGGGCATGGGAGGTGAGAATCAGGCGTATGACGACATGGATCCGGTAAAGATCGCCGACTTGCGTTAGCCCCGGCTCGCTGCAAAGGCCATGCTCTCGCACGGCTCCTGCCGCAAAGGTGTTCCATCTTGTCTTAGCTTTGGGCAAGACGGTCTGCCCGGAGTTTGACCCGTGCCAACGGTCGCAGAAGGCATCCTGCTGCGGCGGCAGACAAAATCAAAACGAATGGAGACGTTATGAACGAGAAACATCGCACTCTTCTCCCACTGGTCGCCGTGGTGGCGCTCTGCTCGGCGACCGTCTCTCTGCTGGCCCAAACCGCCTCGTCGCAGCCGTCGCCTGGTGTTGCGCTGTTCTCCAGCGCCAGTGTGCAGGCGATGGTGGCCGAGGTGAAGCGCCAGGCTGAGACCAACGGCCAGGGCGGAGCGAGCAAGACGCTGGCCACTTATTCTGATTGCTCTCTGGCGATCGTTGCAAGGACGACGACATCCGGCGCTGAGATTCATCGCTATGCCAGCGACAACTTCGTCGTTCTCGATGGGGACGCGACTCTGGTTACCGGCGGCTCCATCCCTGGAGAGCACGATACCGGGCACGGCGAGATCAAAGGGGCGAAGGTCGTGGGCGGCCAGAAGCATTATCTGAAGAAGGGCGATATCTTCCATGTCTCCGCCGGCACGCCACATCAAACGGTCATGACACCGGGACATGACTTCGTCTTCCTGATGATCAAGGCGCTAAGGCCAGAGCAGCCTTGAGTCGTCAGGCGGCAGATTGAGGCGTGGGAAGCATCTTTGGAACTGCAAGCGAGGCAAGACGTATGAGCAGCGGAACAAGCCGCCGGAAGTTTCTGAAGACGTCAGCTCTCTCCGGGCTGGCCTTGGGATCGGTCGCAGCCCAGGCAGCGGCGCTCCGGGGCCAGAGCAGCGAATCGGCCCCGGCGCAGGAGCAGCCGGCGAGGCGTCCGAACATTCTTCTTTATTGCTGTGACCAGATGCGTTCGGACTTTGTCGGCGCCTACAACGAAAACTCCATGACTCGTACGCCCAACATGGACGGCATGGTGCGGCGTGGGTCTGCCTTCAAGTACGCAGTGACGAACCAGCCCCTCTGTTCGCCCTCGCGCGCGTGCATGATCACCGGCCTCTATGCCACGGAGACTGGCGAGTGGAAGATCGCCGAAGGCATGCGCAACGATCTGCCAACGCTCGCCTCCGTGCTCCGGGAGGAAGGCTATAGCTGCAACTTTATTGGCAAGTGGCACCTGATGAAGGCTGACCATAAAACTCGCGCCGGTTATGGCTGGGTTCCACCGGATCAGCGTTACGGCTTCCTGGATCTCTGGCAGGGCGCCAATGAGTTCGAGCACACCACACACCCTTACTACGGCGCCATCTGGGACACAGACGGCAAAGAGATCACCTGGCAGAACGAATATCGAGTGGACTTCATCACCAACCTGGCGGTGAAGTTCCTCAGACAGCCGCAGGAAAAGCCCTTTCTGCTTTATGTCTCTCAACTGGAGCCGCACCAGCAGAATGACCTGCATCGCATGGTGGCTCCCAAGGGCTACGCCGAGCGTTACCGCAACCCGGTCGTCCCACTCGATCTGCGTGATATCCCGGGTGACTGGCAGCAGGAGTTGCCGGACTACTACGGCTGTGTGGAGAAGATCGACGAATCGCTGGGGACGATTCTGAAGACGCTGGAGGAAGAGAACCTGTTGGAAAACACCATAGTGGCATTCATCAGCGACCACGGCTGCCACTTCAGGACCCGCAACGCCGAATACAAGCGCAGCGCTCATGACGCATCGATTCGCTTTCCATTCCTCCTCCAGGGTCCAGGCCTGAATCATTCGATGGTGCGCGATGAGGTCGTAAATATGATCGACCTGACGCCCACGCTGCTCGCCGCCGCCGGAGCGGCGATCCCCGCTTCCATGAAAGGCAGAAATCTTTTGCCGCTACTCACCTCACGCGAGGCGCAGCAGAGCTGGATAGACCAGGCTTACATCCAGATCAGCGAATCCATGGTAGGCCGCGCCATCCGCACAAAGCAGTGGTGCTATTGCGTCGCTGACCGGGGAATGAAAGGCACAGAAGCGCCGTTCAGCACGCACTACGAGGAGTACCAGATGTACAACCTGGCGGACGATCCCTTTCAGCAGATGAACCTCGCTGGCCGCCAGGAGTATCGAGAGGTAGCCGCTGAGCTGCGAGCGCGCCTGCTGAAGAGCATCGCGGAGGCCGGCGAAGAGGTTGCGGAGATCACGCCGGCGCATCTTTACCCTTGACTTGCACGAAAAATTTCAGTACCGGTAATGGTCCGCCTTATAAGGACCCTCGGCGGGAACGCCCAGATAGGCCGCCTGTTTTCCGGTAAGGGTGGTCAGCTTGACGCCGATCTTCTCCAAGTGCAAGCGGGCAACCTCTTCGTCCAGGTGCTTGGGCAGGATGTAGATTCCCACCTTGTACTTGTCTCGGTTCTTCCACAGGTCGAGTTGGGCCAGGGTCTGGTTGGCAAAGCTGTTGGACATGACGAAGCTTGGATGGCCGGTGGCGCAGCCCAGGTTCACCAGCCGCCCTTCGGCCAGTACGAAGATGGAGCTGCCGTTCTTGAAGGTGTACTTATCCACCTGCGGCTTGATGTTCTCGCGCACGGCGCCGCCCTGTTCCACCAGTTCGTTGAGCGGTTCCATCTGGATCTCGTTGTCAAAGTGACCGATGTTGCAGACGATCGCCTGATCTTTCATCTTCCGCATGTGATCGAGGGTGATGATATCCACATTGCCTGTGCAGGTCACATAGATATCGCCGCGTCCGAGGGTGTCTTCGACGGTGGTGACCTCGTAGCCTTCCATGGCGGCCTGAAGCGCGTTGATGGGGTCGATCTCGGTGACCACCACGCGCGCTCCCATACCGCGCAGGCTGGCGGCTGAACCCTTGCCGACATCGCCATAGCCGCAGACCACAGCCACCTTTCCGGCCACCATCACGTCGGTGGCGCGTTTGATGCCGTCCACCAACGATTCGCGGCAACCGTACAGGTTGTCAAATTTGCTCTTGGTCACCGAGTCATTCACATTGATGGCCGGCACCAGCAGCGTGCCTTTTTCCATCATCTTGTAGAGCCGATGGACGCCGGTGGTGGTCTCCTCCGAGACGCCGCGCCACTCTTTGGCCACCTCCGTCCAGCGCATTGGGTGCTCCGCATGGATCTTCTTGAGCAGGGCTTTGATGACACTTTCTTCCTGGGAGGACGAGGGCGAGTCCACCCACTTGTCCCCGCGCTCCAGCTCCACGCCCTTATGGATGAGCAGGGTAGCGTCGCCGCCGTCGTCGACCACCAACTGTGGTCCCAGCAGCCCGCCATTGCCGTCAGGGAAACTGAGCGCCTGATAGGTGCACCACCAGAAATCCTCCAGGGTCTCTCCCTTCCAGGCGAAGACTGGAACCCCGGTGGCGGCGATGGCGGCCGCAGCGTGGTCCTGGGTGGAGAAGATATTGCAACTGGCCCAGCGAACATCCGCGCCCAGATCCACCAGCGTCTCAATCAGCACTGCGGTCTGGATGGTCATGTGCAGGGATCCAGAGATACGCACACCGGCCAGCGGCTTGCCTGCCGCGTATTTGTGCCGGATCGCCATCAATCCGGGCATCTCCTGTTCCGCGATAAGAATCTCTTTGCGTCCCCAATCGGCAAGCCCGATATCCGCTACCTTGTACCTGAGCTGCACCTCTTCGACCGTCGCTGTCGTCATAAAACTCTCCTGAAACAATCCTAATTCAAGGCTATCAAATGGGTTGTACCGTTGAAAGCCGATACCGGAGGTCGAAGGCAGGCGCGGAGACTACCCCCGACGGCCCGGGGGGTAGTAGCAGCGGGAGCCCACGGGCTTCAAAGTGCGTCTACGCGATGGAAGAGGCGGACGCCGCCGAAGGATGTGGCGGAGCATGGAGAAGCCAGCCGGAGAGGCTTTTTGGAGAGCGTGGCTTGGGGCGGAGACGGTCTTACGAGAGAGCACGCTCCGAGCGGCCGGAGATCTCGGCCGCCCGCGCCTCCGCAAAGGCGGCCGCGCCCAGCAAGGCGCACGAGTCGTCCAGAATCACTCGGACAGGAATGGTGGCCAGCAAGGACGAAAGCCTTCCCTTATCGAGGAACGCGCCGGCAAACTCCCCCGCTTCGAGGGTTTTGAGAATCTTGGGAGCAATCCCTCCTCCCAGGTAGATGCCTCCGGAGGCGAGCACCTTGAGCGCCAGATTGCCGGCCTCGGCGCCATAGGCTGAGGCAAAGATGCGCAGCGTCTCCGCGCAGATGGCGCTGGAGCCGTCCTCGGCGCACTGTCCGATCACCGCATTGGGGTCTTCCTGCTGCATGCGCTCGCGCAACCACGCCGGCTCATCCATCCGCTGGTCGTCGCGCAGAAAGGCGTAGATATTCTTGATGCCGATGCCGGAGACCACGCGTTCAAAACTCACTCGGCCGTCCAGGGTCTTGCGCAGATAGCGGAGCAGCGCAATCTCCTGATCGTTGCGCGCGGCAAAGTCGCAGTGTCCGCCCTCGGAGGGCAAAGGCCGATGCTGTCGGGCCTTCGCATCCCAGATCAAGAGCGCCTCGCCGAGGCCGGTGCCGGCCGAGATCAGGCCGCGATGTCCCTCTACCGCGGGGTCACCCTTCATGAGCGTCATCACCTTGTCGGGCGCAAGTTCCGGGATCCCATAGCCGTTGGCTTCCAGGTCATTGATCAGAAAGATGTGTTGGATCCCAAGGGACTGCTCCAGTTCGCGCTCATCGAGCACCCAGGGAAGGTTGGTCAGATGGATGCGTCCATCCCGCACCGGGCCGGGGCAACCGAAGCATGCGGCAGTGATCTCCGCCTTGATCACCGGCGGAATCCCGGGCAGAGTATCTCCGGGCTGTTGAAGAAATGCTTTGACCACCTGGTCCAGGGCGGCAAACTCACCGGAGTGAAATTTCTGGTCGCGAACCAGGGTCAGCCGTCCACCCACAAAGCCGTACAACGCCAGATGGACCTTGGTCCCGCCAACATCACCCGCAAGAATCATCTGCAACCGCCTCCTCAGGGCTAAAGCGCCCAGGATGTTTGAGAATCAAGCTCTTTTGCTTGGCGAACCTCTGCCGTGGGAAGGCGCACGCCAGCACTGGAGCTCTGGCCCACTGCCAGCCAGAGGCGCCGATGGAAACCGGGGCTCCGAGTACGCCGGAGCAAAAGGAGGCTCTCCTCCGCTCCGCTTTGCCTGCCTACTTCACTCTACACTGTCGCTTTCAGATCTCGAGTCTACCGACCTGGCATCCCATCGCGCTGGCCTCGCCCGGCGGCAGTTTGGCGGCAGCGACCTGGTCGAGCTGAAAGAGGAGGCTACCGCTTGCAGGACGGATCAGTTGTGAGGGCAGCCGTTCTGGATCGCGTGGCCCCGTGAGCACCTCGGAAACAATATCGGTCTTGCTCGCACCCGCCACCTCGAAGACCACCTCCGCGGCGTAGTTGATCACCATCCAGGTGAGGCTGATGCGCCAGGTGTTCATCTGCGGAACGTGGTTGGCCACCACCAGCCGGCTCATCTCATGCAGGGCGGCGGTATGCGGGAACAGAGAGGCAGTATGTCCATCGGGTCCCATACCCAAAGCGAGCAGATCAAAGCGCGGCAGTTCCGCGCCCTCGAGTTTGAGCGCATTGCGCAGCGTGCTCTCATAGCGGCTGGCGGCTACCTCTGGGTCCAATTCGCCCTCCATTCGGAAGATGTTGGCCGCCGGAATAGGCACTTTGCTGAGCAGCAACTCCCGGCAGACGCCGTAGTTGGACTGCGGGCTCTCGGGGCCGACGCATCGTTCATCCACCCAGAAGAGCTGCAACTTTTCCCAAGGCACGGCGGAAGCGAAGGGTTCGGCCGCGAGCAATTTGAAGGCTGCCTGGGGCGTGCTTCCGCCGGAGATGGCCACACGCGCGATTCCGCGCCGATCCACTGCCTGCTTCACTCTGTCAGCAAACATCCGCGCCGAGGCCAGTTCCATCTCTGCCTGCGTCGGCCAAACCTGATACGTCACCTTTATCGACTGTGCCATCCACCCCTCCTGCGCGCCGAGCTGGGATCACAAGCGGTCAGAGAAGAAGCGCCAGCCTGCACGTTCCTCCGTTCGACCGCTCCTCCCCCTTCAGAGCTTCCGCATCTGTTGTCTTCGTTGTGAATCTATCTTTCTGGAAAGGGTTCTTCCAGAACGGTTCCGGGAGGGCATCTTCCCCGAAGAAGATGCCCTCCGGGATGCTGCGACCTGCCAGGACGCCGGAGGGAGACCGGCTTCAGAGTTTGAACCACTTCCGGCGGTCTTTGAGCAAGAGCGCGTCGGAGGCGGCCGGACCCCAGCTACCGGCCTCGTAGTTGGGAAAGTCGTGGGGTGGACGCTTGGCCCACTCCTCCAGAATGGGGGTCATCAAAGCCCAGGTGGCTTCCACGCCAGAGCGATGAGCAAACAACGTCCCATCGCCGAGCATTGCATCCAGCAACAGCCGCTCATAGCCGTTGGCATTGCTCATGCCAAAGCTCTCGGCATAGCTAAAGTGCATCTCCACGGGCATCACGTTGGTGGTCGGTCCGGGCACCTTGGCGCCGAACATGAGGGAGATGCCCTCATCGGGCTGTATCCGGATCTTGAGCACGTTGGGCTGCACCTGCGTTCTGGCGTCAGAGCTCTTGAACATATGCAGCGGCGGCTGCTTGAAGACGACCGTGACCTCAGTCACTCGCTTGGCCAGCCGCTTGCCGGCGCGCACATAGATGGGCACACCCGCCCAGCGCCAGTTCTCGATCTGGAGTTTCATGGCTACGAAGGTCTCCGTGTTAGACTCCGGGTCCACGCGGTCTTCTTCGCGATACCCAATCACCTTCTCGCCGTTTACCCGGCCAGGGCCATATTGGCCGCGGACCGTATCCTCGACCTCGATCGGGTCAATGGCTTTCCAGACCTTCAACTTTTCGGCGCGAACGGAGCTGGCGTCAAAGCTGTCGGGCGGTTCCATGGCCACAAAGCTCAGCACCTCCATCACATGGTTCTGCACAACGTCGCGCAGCGCCCCGGCCTTCTCATAGAAGGGACCGCGGCCCTCAATTCCGATGGATTCGATAGCCGTGATCTCGACGTGGTCGATAAAGTTTCGGTTCCAGATCGGCTCAAAGATTCCGTTGCCAAAGCGGAAGACCAGAATGTTCTGGACCGTCTCCTTGCCCAGGTAGTGGTCGATGCGGAAGATCTGATCCTCGTGCAGAACCCGATTGATCGCATCGTTGAGCTCTCTGGCCGAGCGCAGATCGGTTCCGAAGGGCTTCTCGATGATCACATGCATCCACTGCCCGGGGGCCTTGGAGGTGGTCATCTCGTGCTTGCCCAAGCGGTCCGTAATGTCGGCAAAGTACTCCGGCGCCACCGCGAGATAGAACAGGCGGTTGCCCTTGGTGCCCAGCTTGTCGTCGATGCCGGCCAGAAATCCCTTCAGCTTCTCGTATCCCGCATCGTCATCGAAGTTGGTGGTGAAGTACTTGACCCGATCCATGAACTTCTTCAGAACCGGATCATCGGCCTCCACGCCACCTCCTTTGAGAATTCCATCCTTCATATCGGCCCCAAACCGCGCCGAGATATCCCTCCGCGCCACTCCGACGACCGCGAACTGCTCAGGCAGCAGCCCTTCCTGTTCCAGGTGGTACAGGGCGGGAAGCAGCTTGCGTTTTGTCAGGTCGCCGGAGGCTCCAAAGATTACGACAATACAGGGATCCGGAACTCTCTCCTGCCGTTTTACGCCGGGTTCCGCTCCAATCTGCATCTCTTGACTCCTCACTGCACTTGGCATCTACCGCTCCTTGGATCTACTCAGATCTGTCAGTGGTTCGCAATACGAACTATTTTGCCGGGTTATGGACTATGAAGGGCAGCCGGCTTGCGCTACGCTTCCACGGGTTACAGAGTGGCCGATTTGTGGTTATTGGGGGTTTGTCGTTTCTGGATCCGGGACTCCGGAGGGGGAGAAGGGGCCTACGGCCGGAGTCCCCGGGGAAAGTTTCAGACTTTCTTGACGGCATGCCCGCCGAACTCATGGCGCATGACCGAAAGCATTCTGTCGGTGAAGTTATCATCCTCTCGCGAGCGCACTCGCCGGATGAGCGACTCGGTGATCACGGGCGCGGAGACATTCAGGTCGATTGCCTCGAAGACCGTCCAGCGCCCCTCGCCCGAGTCTGGGACATAGGGCTCCAGACCGTCCAGTGTGGGGTTTTTCTGGAGGGCATCGGCGGTGAGGTCGAGCAGCCAGGAGCGGATCACCGAGCCATAACGCCAGATGTTGGCAATCTGACGGAGATCGAGGTTCAGCGAGTGCTTGGAGTTCATGATGGAGAACCCCTCTGCATAGGCCTGCATCAGGCCGTACTCGATGCCGTTATGCACCATCTTGACGAAGTGGCCCGCTCCACTGGGCCCGGTGTGTCCCCAGCCCATATTGGGGGCTGGCGCCAAGGCTTCAAAGATCGGCCGGAGATGCTCGACGACCGCCTCATCGCCGCCGACCATCATCGAGTAGCCTTCGGTGATGCCCCAGATGCCGCCGGAGGTTCCCACATCGACAAACTCGAAGCCCTGCGGCTTGAGTTGTGCGTAGCGCCGCTGCGAGTCCTTGTAGTTGGAGTTGCCGCCGTCGATGAAGATATCGCCCTTTTCCATCAGCGGCTTCAACTTCGCAATTGTATCGTCGACCGGATCCCCGGCCGGCACCATGATCCAGATGGCGCGCGGAGCGCTCAGATGTTGAACCAGCTCCTGTAAGGAGTTGACGCCCACAGAGCCCGCATCGGTGAGCCGTTGCACGGCTTCCGCCGAGAAGTCAAAGCCCACCACCTTATGGCCGGCGCGGCGCAGCCGCTCCGCCATGTTGCCGCCCATTTTCCCAAGTCCAATCAGACCAAGTTCCATAAAAGTATCCGCCCTCGCGCGGAATGTACCTTTTCGAGAGTAACCGCAATCGTTGTCAATGCCCAGCGTCGCCCATCAAAGATTCGACGCACGACATTCGGAAATGACGTCAAAAGGCCCGAAAATACAGCTTGCTCAGCAGTTTCGCCGACAGCCGTCCCGCGCAGATGTCCCGCGGGTGAATGTCTCGGTGGGTGCTCACCGCGGCGTCCCCCCCCCCGAAAGCATTCACCACAGCCGCGACACCGCAGGGCGCCGAGAGCGAAGGTGACTTCAAGCCTTCAACTCTGTTACGCCCTGATCACCGGCCACCAGCACCGCTCCTGCCATCCTCAAAAACAAGCCATGTTCGACGACGCCGACTACGGAACGAATCGCCGCCGCGGTGCGATCTGGATCAGGAATGGAACCACAGGCGCAGTCCAGAATGTAGTTGTTCTCGTCGGTGAGATACTCCGTTCCATCCGAATGTCGGCGCAGACGGGGATGGAGCCCCAGACTGCTGAGCTTGCGCTCGACCAACGGAAGGGCCATCTTGATCACTTCGACAGGCAGAGGAAAGCGTCCCAGCTCTGGAACCACTTTGCTGGAGTCTACGACCACCAGAAACCTCTGCGCAGCGCTGGCCACAATCTTCTCCCGCAGCAGAGCACCGCCCCCGCCTTTGATCAGAGCCAGGCCAGGGCCTACCTCGTCGGCGCCATCGATGTAGAGATCCAGCTCCGGCAGCTCGTGGAAGGTGAGCATCTCCATCCCCAGCGACTGCCCCAACCGGTGGCTGGCATCGCTGGAGGCTACGCAGCGGATCTTCAATCCCTGCTTGACCCGCTCGCCGAGCGCCTTGATGAACATGGTGGCTGTGGACCCGGTCCCGAGCCCCACCCTCATGCCATCTTCGACCTGTTCGGCCGCTCGCCGTCCAACCAATTCCTTTGCCTGATCCTGCGTCATCCAAAGCACCTTCCGCCTGCACGGAGGCAGCATTTCCTTGAAGAGGAGGATCTTCCCATGGGCCGGAGGCTGGCGCGGCTGCCGTATCCCGGGAAGGTCCTCCCCCGCTGAGGGCTACTTTTTCACCAGTTTTTGGGCAGTTTCCACAATATTTGCAACGGAAATCCCAAACTTTTCCAGAACCAGGGAGCCCGGGGCGGAGGCGCCAAAGCGATCGACGCCGATGGCCGCACCCTCGCGGCCAACGTACTTCCACCAGCCCATTGTGGCTCCAGCCTCGACGGAGATGGCGGGCACGCCCTTGGGGAAGATCGAGGCCTTGTACTCCTCGGTCTGCTCTTCAAAGATCTTGAAGCTGGGCATGGAGACCACCATGGCGAGGATGCCGCCATCCTTGAGTTGGGCCGCCGCCTTCAACGCCAGAGCCACCTCCGACCCGGTGGCCACCAGGACCAGATCCCGCCCGTAGGCTTCCAGGATGTAGGCTCCGCGGCGCACTCCCTCAAAGATCTTGTAGCGGGCCGCATCCAGCACCGGCAGGTCCTGGCGACTGAGCGCCATGAAGCTGGGGCCCTTGCGCTCCAGAGCCAACTGCCAGCAGGCGGCTGTCTCATTGGCGTCAGCCGGGCGAAAGTCGGTCAGCTTTGGAATCGCGCGCAGGCTCATCAGGTGTTCTACCGGCTGGTGGGTTGGACCGTCCTCGCCCAGCCCGACCGAATCATGGGTGTAAATGTAGAGCGCGTGAACGCCCATCAGCGCTCCCATGCGCATGGCGGAACGGCAGTAGTCGCTGAAGGTGAAGAAGGTCGAGCCAAACGGAATCAGGCCGCCGTGGGCCGCAATACCGTTCACGGCAGCCTGCATGCCGAACTCGCGTACTCCAAAGAAGACGTTGCGTCCCGTTGGGTCCACATGGAAGCTGGGGCTGTCCTTGAAGATCGTCTTGGTGGAGGAGGTGAGGTCGGCAGCGCCACCAAAGAGCTCCGGCACGGCCTTGGCGAGGGCATTCAGGACTACCTGGCCGGCGTTCCGCGTGGCCACAGGCTTGGCATCGGGACCGGCCGGAAAGGTGGGAATCGCCTTCTCCCAACCGGGCTCCAGGCGACGGGCGATGCAGCGCTCGAACTGAGCGCCCAGCGATGGAAAGGCCTTTTTATAGGCATCGAACCTGGCCTGCCACTCGGCCTGGGCCTTTTGCCCTCTTTCGACGGCCTTGAGCCAGTTCTTTCCCGCCTCCTCGGGTACATAGAAGCTCTTGTCCTCTGGGAAGCCCAGATTCTTTTTGGTGGCGCGGGCTGCCTCCGGTCCCATGGCCTCGCCGTGGACCTTGTTGGTTCCCGCCTTGGGGCTGCCATAACCGATGACCGTGCGCACTCGGATCAGCGTCGGTTTGCGGGTCTCGGCCTTGCCTGCCTCGATGGCCTTTTCGATGGCCACCA
>DAHWOF010000088.1 GCA_027335345.1 Granulicella sp.
CTGGTCTTTCCATGCATGAGTTGGGGAGCCCGTACCACCTTGCCTCCAAAGGCCTCTCCGATCGCCTGATGCCCGAGGCATACACCCAGCAGCGGAATCTGCCTCTTCCTGGGCAGATCCGCCATATGCTCCGCCAGGCGCCGGATCAGAGGCACCAGAATGCCCGCATCCCGCGGCGTACATGGTCCTGGCGAGAGCAGGATGCGATCAGGCTTCAGCGCCAGAACCTCCTCGGGGGTGATCTCATCGTTTCTTCGCACCACAATCTCGGAGCTGCCGCCGCCTAGGCTCTCCCCGAGCTCGCCGATGTACTGGACCAGGTTGTAGGTGAAGGAGTCGTAGTTGTCGAGAACAAAGACCATCGCAGCTCCGATTCTACGCGCGCCCGCCTCTTCCGCGGGAAAGCCGGGCATCGCCCTTCGCTCTTCGCCCGGCAGCGCCGTTTCCTGGCCGATGGAACCCAAAGCGGCGTGCCGCGGACTCTTCTTTGGGGCTCGATTCTCTCCTCGACGCCGAAGCTCCACACTCCACCGGCGCAAATGAGGACTAGACCCTTCGCGCCCGCTCGATGGCGCGAACCACGGCCTTGGCCTTGTTCACACACTCTTCGTGCTCTTTGCGCGGCTCCGAGTCCGCTACAATTCCAGCCCCCGCCTGAATGTAACCTCGCTCCCCATCCATGAATAGCGTCCGAATCGCGATGCAGGAGTCCAGGTTGCCACTGAAGTCGGCGTAGAAGATGGCCCCGCCATAGACGCCGCGCCGCGCCGGCTCCAGTTCTTCGATAATCTCCATGGCCCGGATCTTTGGGGCCCCACTCAGCGTGCCTGCAGGAAAGCACGCTCGAAAGGCGTCGATGGGAGCCAGCTTCTTCCGCAGTCTGCCCTCCAGCGCACTCACCAGATGCATGATGTGCGAGTACCTCTCCACAAACATCAGGTCACGGACGCGAACGCTGCCGAACTGGCTTACCCGGCCCACGTCGTTGCGCCCCAGGTCCACCAGCATCACGTGCTCGGCGACCTCCTTGGCGTCCGCGCGCAGATCCGCCTCCAGAGCGCGGTCCTCCACTTCATCCTTGCCGCGGGGTCGCGAACCCGCGATGGGACGATACTCCACCACGCCGTCATGCACTCGCACCAGCAACTCCGGCGACGAACCGACAATATGCGCCGAACGCAGAGACTCGCGGCCCTTCCCAGGCCTGCTCCCTGACCTACTCCCGGTCCTGGCCCCGCCGCGATTGCCCTCCAGCCCAAAGCGCAGGAAGTACATATACGGTGAGGGGTTCACGATTCGCAGCGAACGGTAGATCGCAAACGGATCCACTCCCGGAACGCAGTCAAACCTCTGGCTGAGCACGCACTGAAAGACATCGCCTGCCCCGATGTACTCCTTCACCCGCTCGACCCCACGCATGTACTCCGCCATCGGAGTGCGGGCCTTCAGCTTCAGCGCGCCCTGGAGGGTCCTGCGCCGTTTGGAATGCGGAAGCGCAATGGCGGCGCTTAGCAGCTTCTCCAGCCGGTTCAGCCTCCTTTCGGCGCTGCGATAGGCTGCCGCGTCCAACCCGCCTCGCGCCCCTGCTGTCACCATAAGGTGGATCGCCTTGGTCACATGGTCGAACGCCAGCACCTCATCGAAGAACATCAGATAAGCATCGGGGACGTGCAACTCGTCGGCTGCAATCTCCGGCAACCTCTCAATTTTCCGCACCACGTCATAGGCAAAGAACCCCACCGCTCCGGCCGTGAACGGAGGCAGGCCCTCGATCTTCGCGGGTTGTTCCCCCTCCAGCGCCGATTTCAGCTCCGTAAAGATATCCCCTGCATAGGCGCGTCTCTTCCGCCCCTCCTCGACGGTGATCTCACCGCCCCAGGCGGTCATCTTCTTGTACGGGCGAATCCCGATGAACGTATATCGCCCAACATGCTCGCCTCCCTCCACCGACTCCAGAAGGAAGGCCTCCGGCTCCTGGGCAGCCACCCGCAGAAACGCCGAGACCGGCGTCTCCAAGTCGGCCGCAACGGTTCTCGTCACTGGCACCAGGGAGTGTCCACGGGAGAGTTGCAGAAACACCTTGAGCGAAGGGGTGGTTAGAGCGCGGGAAGAAGGCATCCCCCTCATCATACCGAGCCCTGCTCCTCACCGGTTCCCGGCCCACGGCCACCTTCCCTTCACCCCAGAGCGAACCGGACCGCCTGACTGCGGCCTTGACCGAGCTGGGGGAGGGCTCCCGGGAGAGAGGCATCGCCCACCCACGGAGCCTCCGCGGCTTGCGAGTCGCTCCCAGCCGGATCTATACTCGCCGCGTTTGGTCACAGACCGGTCTGACCGAGCCGGTTCGACGCTGACTCCATTGCCCGGTGCGGAGCATCTACTCTCCGCAGGGCCTGAACCCGATTCGATAGAGAGATGACAATGGCCGGAGAACGATTAATACCTACGGGATCCGCACTAGCGGGCCACCCCACGCTGGGCAGAAACACGTCCACCCACAATGAGGAAGCAATGATAACAACAAGCAGTTCCGCTGATCCTATTCCAATGGAGCAGGAAACCAATCCATGGCTTGCCCAGGCGGCTCGTTTTGATGAGGCCGCCAGACGACTCAACCTCGACCCCGGACTTTGGAAGGTCCTGCGTTATCCCACCCGCGAGATCATCGTTCACATTCCGGTGTCCATGGACGATGGGACCATGGAGATCTTCACCGGATATCGCGTGCAGCACTCCTTTTCGCGCGGCCCCTGCAAAGGTGGCATCCGCTACGGCGTCGACATCTCGCTCGACGAGGTCCGGGCGCTGGCCTCCTGGATGACCTGGAAGTGCGCCGTAGTGAACATTCCCTTCGGCGGAGCCAAGGGGGGCGTCATCTGCGATCCCAAAAAGATGTCGGTCGGCGAACTCGAGCGCCTGACTCGCCGCTATACCGCGGCGCTCATCGAGTTCATCGGACCGGAAAAGGATGTTCCCGCACCGGACATGAATACCAATGAACAGACCATGGCCTGGATCATGGATACCTACTCCATGCACATGGGCCAGACCATGACGTCCGTCGTCACCGGCAAGCCGATCGCGTTGGGGGGCTCTCGTGGCCGCCGCGAGGCCACTGGCCGGGGCATCTCCGTCTTTGTCGACCAGGCTCTCAAGCACCTCAACATGTACCCCACGGACACCTCGGTCATCATCCAGGGCTTTGGCAATGTGGGCTCGCACAGCGCCAAGTTCCTCTGGGACAAGGGATACCGCATCGTCGGCATCGGCGAGTTCGACGGCGCCCTTTATAACCCCGAGGGGATCGACATCTCTGAACTCCTGGAACACGTAGCCCACACCGGCTCCATCCACGACTTCAGCGGCGCCCGGCCCTTTGACAAGGACGCTATCCTCACCCAACCCTGCGAGGTTCTTATCCCCGCCGCCACGGAGAACGTGGTCACCAGCCGTAATGCCGCAGACCTGAAATGCCGCATCCTGTGTGAAGGCGCCAACGGTCCCACCACCACCGTCGCCGACCGGATTCTGGATGAAAAGGGCGTCTTCATCATTCCCGACATCCTGGGCAACACCGGCGGGGTCACCACCAGTTACTTCGAATGGGTGCAGGACCGCATGGGCTACTTCTGGACAGAGGAGGAGGTGAACCAGCGCCTGGATCGCATCCTGATCGATAGCTTCAATGACGTGCTCCAGTACTCCATCGCTCACAACGTCAACAACCGCATCGCGGCCTACATGCTGGCCATTGACCGCGTCGCCCACGCCACCCAGCAACGTGGTATCTACGCGTAGCCGCGGCCATGGACCGTCAAGCATCAGGCTCCGGCGATTCGCGGAGCCTGATCTTTTTAAAGGCTATCGGCCGATGGCGCTCCATCGCCTTCTCCAGCCCGGATTCTTCCTGCCCCCTTTCTGTTTCAGCGTGCGCCTTGCCGATCTGCCCTGAGCCCCCGCCCACCCTGGCGTCTTCCTTCAGGGAGAGAACCCGGACCCGCTTTACCCACCCCTGTTGAAGATGCTCTAAAATGGCAGTACTCGCGGCAACGCAGCTTCATCCCATCTGCGCCCCGGCCCAGCAGCCCGTGAACTTGCCCAACTCCATCACGCTCACTCGCATAGCCAGCGTGCCTTTGCTGATCTGGGCGCTCTCTCCGCGCTTCCCTTGGCAGGGATCTCATGGTGAACAGGAGATCGTTGCCTCTGCCATCTTCATTCTCGCCTCCGTCACCGACGGCCTGGACGGGTATCTGGCCCGTCATCGCGGCCAGATCACCACCCTGGGCATGCTTCTGGACCCCTTGGCGGACAAGCTGATGGTCACCGCAGCCTTCATCCTCCTGGTGGCCTACAACCCGCAGGTGATGAAGCCATGGATCGCCGTTCTGGTGATCGGCCGCGAATTCCTGGTCAGCGGACTGCGCTCGATCGCCTCCGGCGAAGGCTTCACCATTCAAGCCAGCGACCTGGGCAAGCTCAAGACGGTGGTGCAGATCGTCGCCATCGTGGCCGTCATTCTCAACCACCGCTGGGATACATGGTTCCTCGGCTGGTTTCCCATCAGCGTCCGGCTGATCGCCGTCACCGCGACCTACTGGATGGCGATCCTCTCGATCATCTCCGCCGCCGACTATTTTGTTGGCTTTTGGAACAAGATCGACCACGTCTCCGGTCGTCGCCGTGCCTCCGTGCTGAACCGTAGCCGAAAGACGATCGTACCCTCGAAGGTTGCAGCACGCAGCGAGGACCGGACGCCTGCCTCCCACCCCGGAGTGTCACGTCTTTAACCCTCTGAAAGACTCCGGAGGCCTGCAACGAAGTCCTGAGCGCCACCACAGTCATCGTGTCGCAACCTCTCCTCGACTATCCCCCAACCCTTCTTGTGCCCCAAATCGAGTCCGGAAGCCGCTCTGGCACTCCCACCGCTCCACTGCCCGCAGTGGAGCGCCAAGCCGGAATCGCGGAAGCAGGGATCTCAGGAAAAGCTTGAAGCCACCCTCCCGCGGACCGGAGTCCCAGAGCATCTTCTGTGCAGGCGTCTTCCAACGCCTGCACGCATCATGCTCTATGCATGCGCACTGTGCCCGCGCTGTTCACGATGCACAAAGTGATAGGGCGGCCACGGACCGGAGAGCTGCATCGCATAGTCCTTCAACTCCAGCGCTATCGAACTGTACTTGTTCTGGTACCGCTCCACCGTTCTCTTCTCCACCAGATGGGCGATATCCAACAGCATCTTGCCACAGTCCATCCGCTTGCAGGTCACCTCTTCGGCCACCGGTGAGAACATCCGGTGCATCTGCACGGAGAGCGCTCGCGCCCTCGATTGACGCTCCCTCTGCCGTGCGGCCGACTCCCGCAGATGAGACAGATACTCCTGACCCGCGGTTTGCGAAACGGAGCCGCACGGTTTCGCCTCCGGGCAGATATCGTTCAGCATCACCTTCAGG
The DNA here is from genome assembly GCA_027335345.1 of Granulicella sp. Lineage (GTDB taxonomy): Bacteria > Acidobacteriota > Terriglobia > Terriglobales > Acidobacteriaceae > Granulicella. The sequence continues at coordinate 5,454 of DAHWOF010000088.1, forward strand.
TGCATTTCGGCCATGCCGCGCAGACGTTCCACATTGGCCATGAAGTGCCGCTGGTTGGAGCGCACGGACCGGCGCAACGCATCATCGTCCTCAAACGTCGTTCCATAGCGGAAGGGCAGCACGGTGGACTGGGCGAAGCACAGCGAGATCACTCGCGCATGCTCGCGCGCCGCCGCCTGGCCTTCGACCGTCACCAGCCTGCCCGCATCCTCCGGCATATGTTCTGAGACCACCACCGCCAGATCGGCGGCTGGAAAGAGAAAGGTTTGATTTCCAAAGAGTCCGGTGACCCCGGAGAGTGGCATCGGCTTTCTATGCCGGCCAAGTTCAGTAAATGCATTGCGTTCGGTAATACAGTACGCGTACCAAGCCATAACGAATCTGTCGCTCCTGAATTCTGCTACACCACACCTTGGCGGCCATCCGGCTTCCGCCATCAGGGTTACGCCAAACAACCTGCTTCTCTCTGCTTCTTTGCGAACAGTAGAAATTGGGCCCTTGTGCGAGCAATCCAGCCGGGTTACCTCAAAACAAACTCAGTCGGATTGATCCGTGGCAGATACTATGCCCATCGAAATACGGTTGGCAAGACTCCGCCAGAACGACTCCTCCCAGCCTCCCGTCGACAGGGTCCTCCACCTGCCCGGAGAAGAAGCTGCCGGACCGTGACAGGTGCTTCTCCCCACCCTTTCGCTTCCGGCGAATTTGGCCCCCGAACCTGCTAAACTAAGCTGATGCAATGGGTGGTGGGCCCGACAATCTCTTGATAGCCCTGAAGGACGGAACGTTCGTGGATAACGCAACCAAGCGTCAGTTGAAGAAGCAGGACCAGTTTGTCGCCCTCACTGAAACCGGTGTCCACTGGGCCGAGGAACACCGCCGGCAGGCCATCCTTTACGGTGTGATTGCCGTCGTCGCCACCATCGTCGTCGTCGCGGCTTATACCATCTTTCAGAATCGAGCTTCGGCTGCCGCCACGGCCTTTGGTCAAGCCATGCAGATCTACCAGACACCGCTGGCTGGCGCCTCCACGGAGCCGATTCCCGGAGCCAAGTACTTCCCGGATGCAAAGACTCGCGCCGCCGCCGCCCTCCCAGGGTTCCAAAAGGTTGCCCAGCAATACGGTTTGACCAAGTCCGGCCGCCTGGCCGAATTCTTCTCCGGGCTTGCCTGTGAGGACCTTGCACAGACCGCCTGTGCCGAGCAAGCTTTCCAAAAGGTAGCCTCGGGGTGGGACAGCTCTCTGGCAGCCTTGGGGAAGGATGCTCTGGCCGATCTGGATCAGAAGACAGGGCGGGACGCCGAGGCGATCGCCCTGTACAACGAACTGAGTAAAGGCCATGCCCTGACGGTTCCGCCGTCTTTGGCCAAGCTCCAGCTCGCCGAGCTCTACCAGTCTCAAGGCAAGACCGATCAGGCCCGCCAGATTTTGGCGTTGCTCAAGGACAAGGACAAAGACCCCAATGGCCGTCCCGGAGCCGCCGCCGAGATCGCAAGCCAGAAACTGAACCCGTCCGCCGCCGGCGCGGGAAGCCCGGAGTAAGCCGCCTCTGCTCGCCTCCGGCATCTTGTCCCCCGCAACGCTCGGCTGCCCAAATCGCCATCCAGCCTGGACGGGCCACGTACCCTCGGGGTTCCACTCCGCTGCGTGCTCTCTCGCCTTCTGCCTTCCGTCTGTCCTCCTCGGTCTGAGCCGGCGGAGCCCGGCTGAACTCGGAGCAGGCTCTCCCTTCGGGAAGATGGGACGAGGCTCAACCCGAATCTTGCCCCAACCCTGGCCGCAAGGTGAGCCCGGCTACGCCAGGCTCCAGCCGAAGTGGGAGTTCGCGCAACGAACCCCCGAAAGCCGGCGTCTGAGACAGTAGCTGTTCCCGGAGGCGCCATAGCTGAAGAAAAATGAACAAGAGACACCGGACGCCGCACGCTGATAGTCTCAGAGCAGCACTCTAGTAGCGCCGAAGGCCAGTTGGCTCGTAGAAGAAGAGGAAGACGGATGACGTTGGGAAAGCAAACGAAACGGGTAGCCAGCGGAGTGGGAGGTATGGCGCTGCTGCTGGCCGCCGCAACTGGACTGGCGCTGGCGCAGAGTACGCCCCAGACAGCACAGACACAGCAGAGTGTTCCAAACGCTCCGGAGCCCCAGGCGTTGCCCGAGCTGAACACCATTACGCCGGTAGGCGTGGCCCCGCCCACCACGTCTGTCTCTGCGCCCATCCGCCCGGCGGCCAAAGCGGCTGCTCCTGCAGCGGCCGAGGAAGAGGATCAGGAGCAGGAGCAGGGCCCGCCCCCGGCCAGCACCCAGAGCGCGCTCAATACCCTGAGCGTCCACGTCCAGTTCCATGAGATTCCCTTTCTCGTCAAGGACTCCAAAGGAAATCTCGTTCCCGGCATTACCTGGCGGGATGTCCGGGTCTATGAAAACGGGGTAAGACAACAGATTCGGGTGTTCACTTCGGACCCGGCGCCGCTGGCCGTGGCGCTGGTGATCGATCAGGGCGTAACCCATGACACGATGGAGAAGATCAACGACTCTTTGGACGCACTGCAAGGGGCATTCTCCCCCTGGGACGAGGTCTCCGTCTTCACCTACAACGACGGCGTAACCGAGCAGACTGCGTTTACCGCAGCACAGAGCCCTCGCCTGGGCGCGGTGCTGGACAACTCCAAAGGCGTTGGTCGCGATCCTTTGATGGGATTGACCGGCCCCCTGTCTCATGGCGCGGTGATCAACAACCTCCCCATCGACGGGGTTACGGACTTTGGCCATCAGCCCGGCACCCTCGCCTTTACCGTGCCCAAGGAGTACCACACCCTCAACGATGCCATTCTCGCAGCGGCCAAAGAGGTTGCCACTGCGCCCCGAGGACGGCGAAGAATTATTTACGTTATCTCTGACGGCAAGGAGTATGGCAGCCAGGCGACCCAGAAGGAAGTCATCAAGTATCTGCTGACCAACAACATCTCGGTGTGGGCCACGCAGGTTGGCGACTCGGCCATCCCGGGGGTGGGTTTCCTGGACCGGATGCATATCCCCTTGACCATGCGCGACGATGTGCTGCCCAAGTACACGGCGGCAACCGGCGGCGAGTTTGACTCCGAGTTCCGCCCGAGAGGAATCGAACAGGCTTTCATGCAGATCACCAACCAGATTCGTGCTCAGTACACCGTTGGTTACTACACCAACGCCAACCCATACGACGAGAGCTATCGCCGGACGGAGATTCGGATTTTGCGGCCAGGGCTGACGATCATCTGCAAGGACGGATACTATCCCTCGGCAACCGACAATGCGCCGGCAACCCCGGTGCACCAACCGGCGCCTCAATAGAGCCTGCGCCTGAGCCGTACTCCCATCTCCGATGGCGCTCGCAATCCATTCCAACGCGCTCCTTGCGCTCTCCTCCGCCGCCTCTTGGGGCGGCGGAGATTTTTCCGGAGGCATGGGAGTGAAGGCCTCCGGCGGCCGGGCGCCGGAGGCCATTCGGTTTGTCCTTCTGGCCCACATCATCAGCTTGGTGGCGCTGGTGACCATCGCACTCTCCACCAGCGGCATTCTCTCCCGCAAAACCGCCCATCGCGGTCTGGACTCCGCACTTCACCGCCGCAGCGAAGACACCAACTCTGGCGTTCCTCCACGCCATCCCGCAAAGCCGAGCCGGATTCGACGTACTCCGTGGCAGGCCATCCGAGCGGCCCTTCCGCAAAGGAAGGCAGTCATGCAGGCGCTTCACTCACCCCGCCCGCACGGCGCCGCTGCGCCAGACCCGCTCCGTCGAAGCCTCGATCCCCGGGCCGCCAGCGCTTGGGCGACTCTGGCCGGCCTCACCGGCGCACTCGGGCTGGTGGCTTTTTATATCGCCCTCAGCCGAGGGGGTATGGGAATCTCTGCGGCTCTCAGTGGGTTGCTGGCCGCGGCGATCCCTGCGGTGACCTCCAGCCGGATCGAAGGCGCACCCTCCGGTCTGCGCCTGGCCGGCTTTGTGCTGGCCGGTGGAGCGATCTGGTTCATCGCCGCCGAGGACTCGCCGGAGAGCAAAGTCGGTTCCCATCGCAGCCTGGCGCTGGCCTTGTTCTCCGGAGTGATGTTCGGGGTGTACTTCATCGCACTGAAGATGGCCAATCCTCTGGGCCTGGTCGCCTCCATGGCGATCGCCCGATTGACCAGCGTCACGCTTTGCTCCCTGGTGCTGGGAGCGCTCACGATCTCCAAACGATGCGTACCGGCCTACCGGCAGGCGCAGCAGACGGCGCCAAAACTGAGCACCAACTGGCTCGTGGTCTGGGGATGGGCCAGCGCTGTAGCGTTGCTGGATACTGGAGGAAATCTGCTGTTCATGGCCGCAACACGCATGGGAAGGCTGGATGTGGCCTCTGTGCTGGCCAGCCTCTATCCGGCCGGAACCATCCTTTTGGCCGCATGGGTGCTCCACGAACGCCCCACACGGCGCCAGGTTGTGGGGATGATGGCCGCACTGGCGGCTGTAATGATGATTACGCTGCCGGCATAAAACCCGCTCCCTGACCGTGGTCACCAGAGCCGCTGGCCGGGGCGCCGAAGTTCCCTTCCGTTGCCTGCTGATGGGATAGTTGGGTTCAGCCGCAGCGTTCCACCTCAGCGCTGCCGAGCCCGGGATCTGGCGATATCCGTCAACCAGAGAAGCTCCCAGCCCCCCAGCTCTTTCCATGCAGGTATATCCCAATGCCTTGACTACCATGGGCGCTTTCCCCAGTGAAAACGCCGCAACCAACCCGTTTTGGGAGGCCCACACACAAAAAGCTATAAGCGCACGCAGACGCCGGATACAAGCACTAGAGGAAGATCTCCGGTCTCCAGGAGCAACCCCCGAAAAGGCAAGTTGGTGACTTGGAGCGTCTTCAAGTCTCTGCCCAGCCGAGGCTCTCCTCTCGGCTGCGATGTTCCCAATGGCTGCGCTGCTCTACGCCACCGGGGGCTTTGTAACTTCGTCGGCCTTGGGAGTTGCGACGCGCACCGTTTCGGCCGGCTTAGCATCGGCCTTGATCTCGTCGTTGCTCCCCTTCATGCCTTCCTTGAAGCCGCGCAGACCTTCCCCAAGGCCTTTACCCAGCTCAGGCAACTTCTTGCCGCCAAAGAGAAGAACGGCGAGCACCACCAGAAGAATGATGTGCCATGGTTGCAATAGATCGCCCATACGAGAATCTCCCTGCTGTCACCCCAGGCTCGGCAGCGGGTGACGGTTTCATTGTCGCACGACCGGCTAGGAATGTCCGCTGCCGTGCCGACCCCTCCATCTCTCCATCTCCGCAGCCGCGCGTTGCATCCCGCCGCTGAAGAGACTCCGGGGGGCAAGATCTGGCCGTAAAGCGGAGATCCAGAGATGGAACCGGCACAAGACAGTATATCCTTGGAGAGACACAAGGCTCATCGCGGATTCACCAAGGCCCGCAAGCCGAAACGACCGCGCCGCTCGCTTGAGCGTCGCCCACGAGGAAGATGCTGCAACTGATGAAGAAGAACCTGACACTGTTTCCGTGTAGGTGTAACCCAACACCTCGACCTTTACGGGCGTTTTCCCCAATCTCCGGGATCCCCGGCGGGCTTGCCCGCTGGGGTGGAATGAAAGCGCCACAGCAAGCCCGTTTCGGGAGACCCATCCACACAGAAAAAGCTGTCAACGCCGCTACTGGCCAAATCCGCAAGGTGGCCTGCATAACAACCTTGAGCATGACCCTTGGACTGGTGCTGGGAGCCGCCGTCGGCCTTGCTGCGCCCCAGGCGTTCGCCCAGAGTGGAAACTCCACAGCCAACAGTTCCTCCACCAGCCAGACGCAGAACCCAACCACGGCTCCCGGAACCGCTCCGATGTCCGAGGAGACAGCGAGGGCGCTGGCCCCCTATACCGGGCCGAAGTATGACAATCGCTGGGATCTCTACGGCGGTTTGATGTTCATAAATTCGCAGGCGGGACAGAACATTCCCGTGCGCTTCAACATGGGCGGCGCCGAAGGCATGTTGGCTTACTGGCTGAACGGCCGATTCGCTCTGGCCTCTGACTTTCGGTTCGGCGCTGGAACCACTCCGGTCATCAGTCCCTTTTACAACCGCGTCACGATCATGGAGTATTTCTTCACCGGAGGCGCAGAGTATCGAGCCCTTAGGAATCGCTATGTGGCGGTCAACTTTCTGGGGCTGGGAGGTGGAGGCTACGGCATCTTCAACCACGCCATGCAGAACTACCCTGGAGGCAGCCCGGTGAGCGCTTGCACAGCGCAGGAGCAGCCCGGACAGGTAGGCAGCCTCCACCTGTACTGCAACCATCTGGCCCCCTATGCCGCCGCCGGCAGCAGCTTCGACTTCAACCAAAGCAAAGACTTTGCGATACGTCTGCAGCCGATGCTGTCCATGGACCACTTTGGAACCAACACCAAGTACTTCTTCTCGATCTCCCTGGGCGTGGACTGGCGCTTTGGGCATAGAAGGTAGATGCAGAACAGCTCCCGCATTCGGCTAATTTGCAGCGCGCGGTGTCGTCGGCTCTCGCGAGCATCTTGTCCACGGAGTGAGCCCTTTCGCAGCGCCTTCAACAGACCCATTCTCACGGCAGACGGGTTTGGAGACCACCCGTCGCTACTTTGACGCGGCTCTGGTTCCGAAAGCTGCGCCACCTCCAGTTTTCGCTTGCCTGTGCCCGGATGTGGAGACGACGCGGCGGCTCCCATCCAGCCTCTGCCGGCCGCTCAGCGCCGGGTCGGCGGACGGAGTGCTCCATCCGACCAATGATCCACGACAACCATGAAGGTCGTGAAGCCGTCCTGCGGATCATTCGCAGCCAACAACGGCGAGCCGGGCAGATTTGCTCCCCAACTCTTCGCCACGTCTCCCTTGGCGTAAAACCTCAGGTGCGGATACCAACGACGGTCCTTGTCGTTGAGGTACTGCTGCTTCGACATCATGTAGCACATCGCCCCCGGGGCCAGTGAAGGCAACTGCCCGCTATCCAAGGCTGCGGCGACAGCGTGAGCAATGGCCGTCCTGGATCGGCCAGAGAGCGCCAGCCGGGTCTTCAGTAGGTAGATCGGAGTGACACTGCGGGCTGCTGCGGCATTGAAGCAGTTGGGGGCGCGCATCCTGGGGTTCCAGAACTCCGGATGGTCTGTGTCATGAGCCCAGGATCGCTCCACGTAGCAAAGGAAGCCGTTGTCGCCATGCACGACGGTGGTGTAGCCTTGCCGCCCCAGCACCATCACGCCGGCGCCATCGGCGATGGAGGCCGGCGCCGCGCTGCGCGCCAGTGCGATCTCCGCATCCTGCGGCATCAGGTACTCGCGAAGAGGAGCCATGGCCGGATAGGGACCCGCCTGGGCGCTCGCCTTTTCCACACCCGCGGGCGTCAAAGCGGAATCCAGAACGAGAAAAACCAAGACTGTCGCGAAGCGTTGCAAGCGACACCTCCTGATCCCCATGGATCCTTCTTCGTTCACGAATCTGGTCGGCGACACATCCAGGCCGGCCTGCGTCTCATGCTGCCGCAAGCAAACAGAACGATTACTCCCGCATCCCGGGCGTGTGGGTGATGCCTACCAGCAGACCCTCCGGACCCAGCAACCGCGTGACCGTTTGCCCCCAGGGTTCCTTCCGCGCCGCAACCAGCAGCTTGTATCCCTGCGCCTTCAACTCCTCGGTTGCGGCTTCAATATCCGCTACGTCAAATTCAAGCCAGGCCTGAGGCACAGCAAGGCCGTCAGGCCATTGATCCGCGCCAAAACAGGACTCTGCAGCCTGCGCCAACGGCCAAAGCGCAAAGTGCTTCACACCATCCAACGCTCCCGTGTACAGGTAGCCGGAGACCTCTTCGTTGAACTTGAGCCCCAACGTCCCGGAGTAGAACCCGCGGCCAGCGGCCGGATCGCGAACGATCGGACCAAATCCAGCGACGAACAACACTTCGATGTTGCCAGGCGTCTTCATCGGCCACCCACGGACAAGCATAGCGTTGGTGTGGAGGATACACCCCAGAGAGCCTTAGTGCCGCAAGAACTCCGGAGACACCGGGTTCTCATAGCCGGAGTAGTCGCGGGTAACCACGGTTAGGCCGCTGGCGGTGACAAAGTAGTGTTTCTTGTCCTCGTTGGCGTCATAGCCGATCACGGTGCCATCCGGCAGGTGGACGTCACGGTCGATGATCGCGTGGCGGATCCGGCAGTGACGCCCGATATTGCTGTGCGAAAAAATGATGCTGGAGTCAACATCAGCAAAGCTGTTCACCCGGACATCATGGGAGAGCACCGACCCGCGGATGACCGCTCCGGAGATGATGCATCCAGCACTGACGATGGAGTTGATGGCCATCCCCGTGCGCCCCGGCTCGCCAAAGACGAACTTGGCCGGCGGATACTGGTAGGCTCGGGAGCGCATGGGCCAGGACTTGTCATAGAGGTTGAAGACAGGAGCCACCGCGGCGACGTCCATGTTCGCCTCGTAGTACGCATCCAGCGTCCCCACATCGCGCCAGTAGAGAGCGCGCTGTTTGTTCTCGTCCACAAAGTTGTAGGCGTCCACTTTGTATTTTCCCAGCAGTTTGGGCAGGATGTCATGACCAAAGTCGTGGTGCGAGTCGGGAGTCTCCGCATCCCGGATCAGTTCGGGCAGAAGCACATCGGTGTTGAAGAGGTAGATGCCCATGGAGACGTCCACCATCTCGGGGTTGAAGGGAGAACGGATCGTCGTGGTCTTGGGTTTCTCGATAAAGCCCACCACGCCACCATGGGCGTCGACTTCCACCACCCCAAACGCGGCCACCTGATCGGGCATCACCGGCAGGGTGGCGATGGTCACATCCGCGCCGGAGTCTACATGCTGCTTCTGCATCAGCGCGTAGTTCATCTTGTAGATGTGATCCCCAGAGAGGATCAGGATATAACGCGGCTCTTCCGAGCCGATGGAGTAGATGTTCTGGAAGACGGCATCGGCTGTTCCCTGATACCAACTCTTGGAGACTCGCTGCATCGGCGACAGGATGTCAATGAACTCGCCCAATTCGCTGGCCACAACCGATCCCCAACCCTCGCGGATATGGCGATTCAGAGAGAGAGCCTTGTACTGGGTAAGAATGTAAACCTGACGCAGGTCGGAGTTGATGCAATTGGAGAGGGTAATATCGATGATCCGGTACTGGCCGGCGAACGGGACCGCAGGTTTGGCGCGATCGCGAGTCAGGGGAAAAAGCCGCTCTCCAGCGCCGCCTGCAAGCAATACGCCTAACGTATCTCTCATATCCGGAATCCTCCCAAGGCTTGACGATGCAGCATCGTCCACACTCAGCTCGGATGCATCTTACGGCATCCATGAAGCCTGAGAGTATCAGCGCAGAGAAATCCTTGACAAATCGAGAGGCCGGCTGATGCGAGTATCGCTCAGAGAGACGGGTTCTCAGCTTCGCCGTTATCCCCTGGCGCAGCAGTCGGTTCCTCCGTCGAGATGCGAAGCGATCTCAAGAAGGTGCGATCACTCCGGGTGAAGGGACCGGTCTCGGCCTCGTCTTCCCCCTCGGCGGAGTCCGGCCCAGAATCGCGTTCCACCTCGTTCAGGCCGATGGTCGCCTCGAGCATGAGCAGCACATCAAAGCCCTGCTCGCGAATCTCGCGGACGACGCCCGATATCTGATCGGACTCGCTCACCGACTCATGAATCGCCTCGCCTAGCTTCTGGATAAGATCTTTGACCTGCTGATTCAATGCCACCTCCCCGTCGCCGGGAAACAAGCGATCCATCGAGCGACCTGCTTCCCTGTACTGCAATGTGCTGGAATGCCCATCCCACGCATTGGGTATTCCCTGCCAGGCTGGAGTTTGGGAGGGAACGGCAGTTGCGGGTTACCTTCTTTGCTACTCCCAAGAGTACCCCGATGACGCTGTGAAAGCCAAGTGCTCAGATTCTGCCGAATCAGGGAAGATGCCCGCCGGCCAAGCTCCCCCGCAGCCATCCCGGCCATCGGCGCCCAATTCATCTTTTGCTGCCGCGCGAGAGCCATTCCATCCTTTGACATCCCGAGCGTTTCTCCCAACTCAGACTGTCAGCCGGACCTCGCCTCAGGAACCGCCCAGCCGAAAAGTTGCCTAGACGAAGGTCGCGTCCTCCGAGACGTCTTCATCCAGATAGTAAGCAGGCTCGTGAATTGGCCGCAGCTTGCTGCTCCACACCAGGAAACCGGCGGCGGCGGCCGCCGCTCCTCCGAGAAACCAGATCAGCTTCTTCATCCCTTCACCGCTCCCTTCCCCTTGCTCTCCCTCACACAATTATCCAACACGCCAAAGGCCATCGGTGATTGGACGCATGAACCTCGGATAGATCGTCTTAAAGATTGAGCACCTCTCTAAACCATCGGCAGTAGGAGCCAAAACTCCACATCCCTTACACTGGTAGCGTCATGGACAGGGTCCGATTCGGTCGCGCACTGGGATACGGCGCTCGCCACGCGGCGAAGACGCTGCTTCAGGCTGCGGACGCGGCTCGAGCGCCCGCCTCGGCGCCCTCCCGCGCTGCATCCCCGGTCAAGCCCCCAGCCGCCAGCCCTGCGCCCTCGCCGGTCAGACCCTCCATGGCCCCGTCGGCCCGCGAGGTCAAGCATCTGGGGCGCTCTCTTTGGTCGCCTCTGGCTCGGTTCTCCAGCGTCGTTTGGTTGCAGGTTACTGGGCTGCTCTTCGCCTTCATGGCGATCTTCCTGCTCCAGGGGGTCTGGCAGCAGCGCGCCGCCCTGCACTTGCCGCCCGACTCGCATCCGGCGGAGAGGTTCTATCTGCTCTGTGCAGCGTCCCTGGCCTTCGCCTACTTCTCGCTGAGCAACTTTGTACGCGCATCCCGAAGAAACCGGCGCTGAGTCAGAACCCTCTGAGAGCCTCCATCAGCCCATGCGTGCGCCGGAACAGCCCCCTGACCTGCGCTCCTCTCAACGCCGCAAGCTCCCCTTCGCCTCCTCCTGCTGCCCTGAGCGGCCACCGAACTCACCCGGCAGTGTTGCATTGCGGGACGTAAACAGCCTTCTTCTCGGGGCCTGTTTGGCCTAGCTCCTCGTGCCCGTCTCTCTCCAACGGCCGCTAGCAGCGCAGACGCGCACCCCCTGCCCGATGGCTTTCAATTTATTGAAAATAAATTGGTTAAGGCCATCGGTGGAGAGGCTGACTGACCGGAATCACCCCTGACCCAGACCCCAGCCTTCCTGCAAACAGAGACGCGCTGCCGGCTGAACTCCACTGGAAAGGGGTTATCCGCTGTTCCCTCCTGATCCAAAATCGATCTCCAAGCCCAGAGCCGCCGATAAACACTAAAGTTTCATCTTTAGTAACCATGCGAGATCTGTGGATTGGCGAATCCGCGAAGCGCCTTGCGCTCCGGGATGGCCGCCTCCGGCGGCCGGTCCTGGCTGCGCTGCCTCTGGCCTTGCTGCTGGGGCCTGCTCCGGCTCGGGCTCAATCCACCTACTCGCAGGTGGTTTGCCCCGCAGGGGAGACCACCACCATCAGCGGCACCGTCTACGATCCAGCCGGAATCAACCCTCTTCCCAACGTCCTCGTCTACGTTCCGGGAGCCACCGTCCAGCCCTTTACCGACGGAGTGAACACCTCGGACCCGGTGCTGGACAGCTATGCCAACCTGGTGAGCGGCTCACCCCTGGTCCAAACCACCACCGGCATCAACGGCTCTTTCACCCTCTCCGACGTTCCCGCCGGGACCAACGTTCCGCTGGTCATTCAATCCGGCCGCTGGCGGCGTCAGTTTGTCATCGCCCAGGTGACGGCGTGCGGCAATACGCCTCTCTTCTCCGCTCCGGCCAGCCCGCCCTCGACCACAACCGTCGGGGCCACGGAGACCGAACCATCCGGCCTCAACTCCAGCAACGTGACCCAGGGCGGAAGCTCCTCGCTGACTGGCTACGGCGAACCGACCACAGTTCGTTTTGCGCGCAATCAGGAGGAGGGCGACATCCCGCACATCGCCCTGGTGACCGGCGAGATAGACGCGCTGGAGTGTACCCTGCGCAAGGCGGGCATCAGCGACTCCGAGTTCACAGATCTGAGCGTGGGCATCAATAGCACCAGCTCCGATCCCTCCGCCGGACCAACCGGGCGCGTCAATCTCTACAACGGCATCGGCAACTCGGGCGTCTCGGCGCCAAGCTACTACACGTCAACGCAGCCGGTGAGTCCATCGCATTTGGAGAGCTACCTGATGGGCACGGGAAGCGGAACGGCCGTCGCCACGGGCTCCGGTCTCTTTGCCGACAACTACAACGTGCTTTTGCTGCCCTGCCAGGCCGATCCCTCGAACTACACGAGTCTTCAGGGGGAGACCAACGCCGCCGGGTTCATCAACTCGGGTGGACGGATCTTCGCCACGCATCATAGCGCCTTTTACATCGACAATCCGAACGGCGAGACTTCGAGCCAGGACAGCATCGTCTATAACACCGCGCTGGCTGCGGAGAACTGGAACAACGGCGACTCAGGCCCGTATTCCAACACAACCAATGTCCCGGTAACCATCAACCAAAGCTTCCCCGACGGCGCCACGCTTGCGGAGTGGCTCCAGAACCTCGGGGCCACGACCCAGCAAGGATCCACCACGCTCAACTACGTATGGAACAATCAGTCCGGCGTCGACTCGGCGTATAACACCCTCTCCTGGGCGAAGGACACGACCTATGGCGACGTGATGCAACTCTCGTTCTACGCCCCGGTCTGCTCGGACGGCTGTTCTCAGTTTGGTCAGGTGATGTACAACGAGTATCACGTCGACAACGCTCAGGAGAGCGCCTCGACGGTCTTCCCCAACGAGTGCGTCGACGATAGCGGATCCAACCGCGCCAAGAGCAGCCCAATGAGCCCGCAGGAGCTGATGCTGGAGTACAGCCTCTTCAACATGATGAGCTTCGCTGTGCCCACCCTGACCCCGCCTGAGGTCACCATCTCCGCCGACTCGCCCGGCTCGACCGGCACGCCGGTGACCTTTACAGACGGCGAGACAGACGGAACGCTGACCTTCTCGGTCTACAACCCCAACAGCACCGCAATCACCACCTATCCGACGGTGACGCTGAACATCTCGCTGCCCAGTGGCATGAGCGCAGTCTCCATGATCGACCCCAGCGGAGGCTGGAGCTGCAGCGTGGCGACGCTCGGCTGCACCCTGATGCACCCGATCGATGCGGGAGCAACCGACTCCGTCACAGTCGCCGTCACCGTCACCGCCAACGCGCCGGCCACCAATCAGGCAGTGGTTGGCGCGACGGCCTCCAGCAGCGCCTTCTCCAGCAGCGCAACGCAGGATCTGATCATCAGCACCCTCGCTGCGCCGCCCAACACGGTCACCGGGCCCACCATGACCAACTTACCAAACACTCCGGTTGGCCCACCCACCCCAGGCACAAGCCCGATCAGCATCGGCGTCAGTAGCGGAACGGATATCACCGGCGTGGCTGTCGTCACCGAAGGGATTCCCAACCTGGACTTTACCCTGGCCAGCAAAACCTGCTCCGGAACTTACTCCTCTCCATCAAGCTGCACGGTCACCGTCAATTTTTCGCCCAAGGCTCCCGGCCTGCGGCTGGGCGCGGTAGAGATCTTCGGCAGCGGCAATCTGCTGTTGAACACAGCGTACGTCAGCGGCGTCGGCATGGGAGCCGAGGCCGCCCTGGAGCCGGGCACGCTCTCCACTCTGCTGAGCAGCGGGCTGAGCTCACCCAGCGACCTCACTGCCGATGTGGCTGGCAACCTGTACATCAGCTCCAGCGGCAACAACCAGATCGTCAAGTTGGCGCAGGGCGGAAGCGCGGCGACGCTCTTCGCCGGAGGCGGCGCCGTTTGCTCCAGCCCCAGCGACAGCGTCGGCGATGGCTGCCCAGCCACGGAGTCCACGCTCAACTCTCCGCAGGGCATCGCCTTGGATGGCGCCGGCAACCTGTACATCGCCGACCAGGGTGACGACATTCTGCGCGAGGTCTCAGCAGTAACCGGCCGCATCACCAAGGTTGCGGGCACGCTCGGCAGCAAGGGAGACAGCGGAGATGGGGGCCCGGCGACCGCCGCGACCTTCGAGAAGCTGAGCGCCGTCGCCGTGGACGGCGCCGGCAATCTCTATGTCGCCGACGCCGACGCCTGCGTGGTTCGCGAGATCACCTCGGCTGACGGTGAGATCAATACCATCGCCGGAACCGGAGCCTGCGGATACACCGCCTCCAGCGGCATGGCGGTGAACATGAAGGTCGGCGCTCCCTCTGCCCTGGCTTTGGACTCCAGCGGCAACCTCTACATCGCCGATACCAGCAACTACGTGGTCTGGAAGCTCACGCTCTCCTCCGGCTCCATGTCGGTGACTGCGGGAACCCTTGGTCAGGGCGGATCGAGCTCCGGCGACGGCGGCGCAGCCACTAGCGCCACCTTCGCCCAACCCGCAGGCGTCGCCGTGGATGCAGCCGGAGATCTCTACGTCCTCGATAACAACGCCACCGCAACCCGACTGCGCATGGTCTCGGCCTCCACCAGCATCATCACCACCATCGCCGGAGGCGGCAGCCAGAGCGGCAGCGGCGTTCCAGCCACACAAGCAGCGCTGACGCCCGGCGGCGGCGTGGCCCTGGACGCCGCCGGAGATCTCTACCTCATCGCAACCGGCACAGGCAGCGTCCAGGAGATTGCTTCAACAGCAGCCACCATGCCCTTCCCCACCCCGACTCCCGTCGGTTCCACCGATTCCACCGACGGCGTTCAAACCGTCACCCTGACCGACATCGGCAATCAGGACCTCGCCGCCGTAGCTCCGGGAATCGCCGCTACCGACAGCACGGACTTCGTCCAGCAGACCGGAGCGAGCTCCGCTTGCACGGCTAGCTTCTCGCTGGGCTTTGGTCTTGGCTGCGCGCTCAGCTACCAGTTTGCGCCCCAGACGCCCGGACCGTTGACCAGCAAAGTCACCCTGACGGATAACTCCTATCAGGCTGCCCTCAATTCGCTCCTCAGCACACCACAGTCGCTCCTGCTCAGCGGCTCCTCCGGCACAGACGGAACGGCAACCACCGTTAGCCCCGCGCAGGCTGTCTTCAGCACCAGCGCGCAGTCCGTGACGCTCTCGGCGACGGTAACGGACACCACCAACAGCAGCACAACGGTGAGCGCGGGAACCGTCACCTTCACGGTGTACAGCGGAACCACCCTGATCGGCACAGCCGTCAGTAACGTTGCCGTAAGCAACGGCACGGCCAGCGCCAGCTATATGATTCCGGCTGGAACCGCGGCCGGCGGCTACACCGTGACAGCGGTCTATAGCGGAACTACAAACTTCAGCGCCAGCACCTCGACTGGTGGGACGCTGACCATCGGCCCAGCGCAAGCCACGCTGACCATCACCGGCCCGTCCTCGGGCATCTACGGCGGTTCGGCGACGGTCACTTTCTCCGGAAGCTACTACGGAACGCCGACGCTGAGCAGCTCCACCCAAAGCGTCTGCACCGTGAGCGGCGCCACCGTGACCTTCGTTGGCACTGGCGCCTGCACGCTGACGGCCGGCGCCTCCGCGGGCGGCAACTACCAGGCAGTGACCAGCACGCCAGATAGCTTCAACGTGAGCACGGCAACGCCGACGCTCATCTTGTCCCCCACCAACCCGGCCTCCATCTCCTACGGAACATCCACCACCCTGTCCGTCACGGTGGCCTACTCCGGCAGCACACCGCCCACTGGAACCGTGACCATCAGCGCAGGCGGCGTCTCCGCTCCGGCGACATGCGGCGAAACGTCGAAGGGCTTGATGACCTGCACGGCCTCCGTCCCCACGGCGAGCCTGACGGTATCCTCCACTCCGTATACGGTGACCGCAACCATTGCGGCCGCAGGCGACTACGGGACGGCCACTTCGGCCAACGGCAGCCTGACCGTGAATCAGGCCACGGCGACCGTGACCGTCGGCAGCTCCTCGCAGACCTACACCGGCGCTCCCATCTCCGCCACCGCGACCACCAACCCCGCCAGCCTGCCGGTCACTGTCACGTACACCGGCACGGGCGGCACCGTTTACCCGGCCTCACCCACGCCTCCCACCAACGCCGGAACCTACACCGTGACCGCGACGGTGAACAGCACCAACTACACCGGCACGGCTACCGGCGTGATCACCATCGCCAAGGCGACGCCCACCATCCTCTGGGCGACTCCGGCGGCGATCGCCTACGGCACGGCCTTGAGCGGCGCCCAGCTTGACGCCTCCGCTACCTTCAACAACGCCGTCGTGGCCGGAACCTACATCTACTCGCCGGCTGCCGGCGCCGTGCTGTCCGCAGGCCAGCAGACGCTCAACGTCAGCTTCACACCCTCCAATCCCACCGACTACAATCCAGCCGTCGGCGCGACGACCCTCACGGTAAACAGGGCCACGGCGACCGTGACGGTAGGCAGCTCGACGCAGACCTACACCGGCGCTCCCATCTCGGCCACTGCGACCACCAACCCCGCCAGCCTGCCGGTCACCGTCACGTACACCGGCACGGGCGGCACCGTTTACCCGGCCTCACCCACGCCTCCCACCGACGCCGGAACCTACACCGTCACGGCGACGGTGAACAGCACCAACTACACCGGCACGGCTACCGGCGTGATCACCATCGCCAAGGCGACGCCCACCATCCTCTGGGCGGCTCCGGCGGCCATTACCTACGGCACGGCCTTGAGCGGCGTCCAACTCGACGCCTCCGCTATCTTCAACAACGCCACCGTGGCCGGGACCTACGCCTACTCCCCGGCTGCGGGCACGGTGCTCTCCGTGGGTCAGCAGACACTGAGCGTCGTCTTTACACCCACCAACGCTGCCGACTACAACTCGGCCACCGGCTCGGTGAGCCTGACTGTAAATCCAGCTACGGTAGCCATCACTCTGGGTAACCTCGTCCAAACCTACACTGGTTCGCCGCTCTCCGCCACGGCGAACACTGATCCCACAGGGGTTGGTGTTCGCCTGACCTACGCCGGGAGTTCATCTCCGCCAGCGGCCGTGGGATCCTACCCTGTGACAGCCACAGTGACGAACTCGAACTATACGGGCTCGACGGCCGGAACCCTGATCATCCAGCCGGCCACCCCGGCTATCAGTCTCACCGGCACACCCAGCTCCACGCTGGCGACGTCCGCTGTGAACTTTAGCGTCTCCGTGGCCTCCGCCAGCGGTCCGCCGACCGGGACTGTCACCCTCATGGATGGAACAACCGCGCTCGGGACGTCTGCCCTGACCGGCGGTGTGGCTGGCTTCTCTACCTCTTCTCTTCCCCCGGGCGCGGACACCATCACTGCGGTCTATAGCGGCTCTACGGACTACCTTGGCCTGAGCAGCGCCCCCATCACGGAGGAGATCATCGACTTCCGCCTGGCGCCCACCGGGAGCACCGGCGCCGCGCAGACGGTTCTTCCCAAAGTAGCGGCAACGTTTCAGGTTGCGGTGATCCCAAACATCGGGAACAGCCTCCCTGACGCATCCTTGCTCTCAGTCACCGGCTTGGCCCCGGGCGGAACGGTCACGCTCAACACCCAGCCGTGGGCGAAGGTGAGCGCAACCTCGTGGCAGATTCCCGCCAACATCAAGCTCAATACGCTGTCGTTTACCTTCAACGTCCCGGTTCAGGATCTGATCCAGACATCGCGACTTCAGCGCGGGACGCGCTCCAACGGCAGGCCGCCGGTGTTGTGGGCGATCTTCCTCCTTCCTCTGGCCCTGACGCTTCGCCGCTCCGCCGGGAAGTTCTCTCAGAAGATCACGCTGCTGTTGATCCTCGCCGCCGGGATAGCCTTCAGCGCAACCCTCAGCGGCTGTGGAGACAACGTAGCCTTCCCCATCGATCCCCAGACCTACAACATCACTGTAACCCTCACCTGCGGCCCGCTGACGCACTCCACCGTGCTCACGCTCGCCGTCAAATAGCAGGGTATGAACTCCGAAAGGCTCTATCACCCGCCGTCGCGGGCAAGAGCGGAAGGTTGCTTCTGGGGAATGCTTCCCTGCTCCGCGTGTTTCCACTGGAGCGGCTGTTCGCGCCCGGGGCCGGCGTTTGGTATCGTTTGACTGTATTCCAGCGCGCCGCGTCCAGCCGTGGCGCGCCGGGAGCAGAGGCAGGCACCCATGAGCGATACCCAATCCACTGCAGCGTCAACGTTGCGCCGTACAGCGCTGTACAACACCCATCTGGCGCACAATGCGCGCATGGTGGACTTCGGCGGATGGGAGATGCCGGTGCAGTACAGCGGCCTCATCGACGAGCACCTGGCAGTTCGCGCCGGCGTCGGCATCTTCGATGTCTCGCACATGGGCGACATCCAACTGCGCGGACCCAATTCGCTCTCCGCGGTGCAGAAGCTGCTGATGAACGACGCCTCCAGACTGCAGGTTGGGCAGGCGCATTACTCCGCCATGCTCTACCCCAACGGAACCTTCGTGGACGATGTAATTCTGCACAAGCTCAGCGAGAACGATTACCTGATCGTGATCAACGCCGGGACGCGCCAAAAGGATGTCCAGTGGGTTCGGCAGACCCTGAGCGACATGGGCGGGCTGCACATCACCGATGTCAGCGACTACTACACCCAGATCGCCATCCAGGGGCCAAAGGCCATGGCCACCCTGCAAAAGCTCACCCCCGTGGACCTGACGCCGATCAAAAACTACTGGTTCACCTGGGGCCAGGTTTGCGGCCTGCATAACGTGCTGATCGCCCGCACTGGCTACACCGGCGAAGACGGCTTCGAGATCTACGTTCCCTCCGACGAAGCGACCAGCGCACGCGTATGGGCTGAGGCGCTCTCCGCCGGAGAAGAGTTCGGCATTCTGCCTTGCGGCCTGGGAGCCCGCAACACCTTGCGTCTGGAGTCGGCCATGGCGCTCTACGGGCACGAGATCTCCGACTCGATCAACGTCTGGGAAGCCAACCTGGGGCGCTACTGCAAGATGGACAAGGGCGTGGACTTTGTTGGCCTTGAGGCGCTCCGCCGGATACACGAGTCAGGCGGACCGACCAGGCGCCTGGTCGGGCTGGAGATGATCGAGCGCGGCATCGGGCGCGACGGCTACCCGGTGCTCAACCTCCAGGACGAACCCATTGGAGAGATTACCAGCGGCTCTCCCGCGCCGTTTCTCAAAAAGAACATCGCCTTGGCCTATGTCCCCATCGCCTTTGTGGAGCCGGGCACGGAGGTCGCCGTGGAGATCCGGGGACAGAAGATCAAAGCGGTGGTGGTTCCCACCCCGTTCTATAAACGCCCAAAGAGCGTGACTGCCTCGACTGCGCTGAGTTAGGTTGTGGAAACGGGGTCTTGCGGATTTTGGAGATCCCGACCTTCTTCCGGCTGAGCCGCGGCAAGGAATCGAAGACCGCCTTCCGCCGGCGAATCCAACCGGCCAAGCCAAACTCCCATGCCCCCGGCGCCCGCTCAAGCCCATCGGTAGTGGACAGCGTCTTCCGCCCAGCCGGCAAAAGGCGTCCGTGATCCCGGCCTTCGGCGTTCGCTTTTCACCGCCAGGCTGCCTAGAATTGAAGCAGCGCCACACCCTGAAACTTGAGAGGAATCATGAGCAATCCCGAAAACTATCGATACGCCAAATCGCACGAGTGGATGCTGTTGGAGGGTGACACCGCAACGGTTGGCATCACCGACTACGCGCAGGAGTCGCTGGGTGATATTGTGTTCGTCGAGCTGCCCAAGGTTGGGCAAGAGTTCGAGGCCGGCGCCACCTTTGGTTCTGTCGAGTCGGTCAAGGCAGTCAGCGATCTCTATACCCCGATAGGGGGAACCGTGACAGCGGTGAACTCCGCTCTGAACGACGCGCCGGAGACCATCAACAAGGCGGCCAACGAAACCTGGATCATCCGGCTCAAGGCCAAGGGATCTCCGGCTGAAGGATTGCTGAGCGCGGACGAGTATCAGAAGTTTGTGGCCGAAGAGTCCGGCCACTAAACCAGCTTCCAGGGTTGGAAACCGGCTCGCCCCCATACTCTCCGATCAAGTCAGCCAAAGCCACCGGAGCAATGCGCCGCGATGCAGGGAAGTTGTTGATCAGAAGTTGTTGATCAAAGGCTGGTCCCCGACTCGATGCTTCCCGTCGTGATCCGCTTCCCCGCCGCTGTGGCGAATTTGAGGCCTCTGGCCGACTCACCATGGAACTGCCGGCAAAGGATAGCAGGGCGCCCGAGGCCGGCGGCAAAGAAAGAGAGAGGAAACAGATCTGATGCGTTATCTACCCAAATCCGCGGCTGAACGCCAGGCGATGCTCGCCGAGATCGGCGTTCCCGCCATCGCGTCTCTTTTTGAGACCATTCCGGCGGAGTACCGTCTGGAAGGGGATCTGAGAATTCCGCGCCAGCACGCGGAATCGGAGATCCTGGACCGCTTTCGCGCCTATGCGGCGAACCTGGCCAGCGGCGATGCCGAAGAACTCGCTGCCCGCCCGGTCGCGGGCCGGCCGCGGGCCAGCTTTCTGGGTGCAGGAGCTTACCGGCACTATCGCCCCGCCATCATCGATTCGCTGGTGCAGCGCGGCGAGTTTCTCACCAGCTATACCCCCTATCAGCCGGAGATCGCACAGGGCACGTTGCAGGCGATGTTCGAGTTTCAGACCATGATCTGCGAGCTCACCGGCATGGAGATCGCCAACGCCAGCATGTACGACGGCTCCACGGGCGCTGCGGAGAGCGTGTTGATGGCCTGCCGTGTCACGGGAAGGCAGGGCGCGGTGGTGGCGCGAACGGTGCACCCGGAGTATCGCGAGGTGCTCGCCACCCTGACCCGGCACCAGGGGATTCCCATCACCGAAGTGGGCTATATCGCCCCCGGCTCCGGCCAATCCCGGCAAGACGGCCGAATCGATCTGGAAGCGCTGGACGCCGCAGTCACCTCCGAGACGGCTTGCATCCTTCTTCAGTCGCCCAACTTCTTCGGCGTCATCGAAGACGTGGCCGCCGCCGCTGAGATTGCACACCGCAAGGGAGCGCTGCTGATCGTTTGCATCGCCGAGGCCGTCAGTCTGGGTATTGTGCGAGCCCCAGCGGAGGCGGATATCGTCTCGCTCGAAGCCCAGAGCTTCGGCGTCCCTGTGGGGTATGGCGGGCCGTACTGCGGCGTGATCGCCTGCAAAGAGAAGTTCCTGCGTCAGATGCCCGGGCGCCTGGTGGGCGAGACCAGAGACGCCCACGGCCGGCGCGGCTTTGTGCTGACGCTGAGCACCCGCGAACAGCACATCCGGCGGGAGAAGGCGACCAGCAACATCTGCACCAACCAGGCCCTGGTGGCGCTGATGGTGACCATCTTCCTGACTGTCTACGGGAAACATGGGTTGCGCGAACTGGCTGAGCAGAACCTGGCCAAGGCGGCTTATCTGGAGTCCGCGCTCGGCTCCGCGGGCGGCCAGCCTCTCTTCTCCGCACCGCACTTCCACGAGTTTGTACTGAGCACCAGGGAACCAGCGGCGGAGCTGAACGCCAGGCTGCTGGAGCAGCAGATCGTCGGCGGATTGGCCCTGGAAAGATGGTACCCGGAGCTGGGCGCAAGCGCTACCCTGTGGTGCGCCACCGAGCTGACTACCCGCGCCCAGATGGACCTGGCTGCTGCGCTTCTCTACGTCCCGGCCTCCTCCAGCGCGACTCGATCCGAGCCCCAGCAAGCCTTCACAGGAGCAAGATAGCCATGGACCTGAGCGCCCTGGAAGGACAAGAGCTTACTGCTGTGGAGTTTGTGGGCGACTACCTGCGGCTGCGCTTCGGCGACGTGCCTGGCTCGCCCGGCCCCATGCTCACCCTCTACGCCTGGCCCCACATCCTGCTGGCTGACTTCTCCATCGCCTACGGCGAGCCGCAGTACCGGAATGCGCTCTGCGCGCAGATCGGCGAGATGGTCGCCAAGGCCTCGCTAGAAGAGATGGACGCCTTGACCGTAGAGTTCGAATCCGGAACCGTGATCGCGCTCAGCCTGCGCGAAGAAGATCTGGAAAGGCCGGAGGCAGGCAGTTACTCCGCCGACGGCAGCGGCATGGACGAACAGGAGTTTTAGCATCGGCGGCAGGCAGCTTCACTGGAACGCCGCAATAAGACCCTCCCCCGAAAGCCAATTTGGCTCCTGGGATGCGGATATGAAGAGAGGCAGGAATGTCAGAAAAGTTTGTTGGAACGCCAAAGAAGGCCACAACTCACGTCAATCAGAACGAGAATCTGATCTTTGAACAGTCCTCGCCGGGCAAAAAAGCGTACCGTCTGGCGCAGTTGGACGTTCCGGCGGTGGACGCCTCGGTTCTGCTGGGAGACGCTCTGCGCAGCGACGGCCTCGGCGTGATGCCGGAGCTGAGCGAGATCGAAATCATCCGCCACTTCACCCGGCTCTCCACCTGGAACTACGCCATCGATCTGGGGATGTATCCGCTGGGGAGCTGCACCATGAAGTACAACCCGCGCATCAACGAAGCCGTGGCCAGACTGGAGGGTCTCGCCGAGGCGCATCCCTATCAACCCGCCTCGCTCAGCCAGGGCGCTCTGGGGATCATGAAGCTGCTCAGCGACTGTCTGCTGGAGATCACCGGCATGGAGGCGATCACGCTGCAGCCGGCGGCCGGAGCGCAGGGAGAGCTGACCGGAATGCTGCTGGTCCGCGCCTATCAGGAGTCCAAAGGCA